>NZ_JABFDP010000018.1:0-188826 GCF_013179005.1 Bradyrhizobium denitrificans
AGCCGCCCCATGCGGCGCCGCCGCCTTCACGGGCCGAGCCGCCTGCGCCTCCGCCGTCGCGTCCCGCGCCGCCGGTCGCGGCTCCGCCGGTGCACACCCCGCCGCCTCCCGCACCTCCCCCGGCTTCGCCGCATGAGCCGGCACGCCCGGCGACTCCGCCTGCGCCTCCGCCGGCGGCTGCTCCCGTGCGTCCAACGCCGCCCACGCCACCCGCGGCCACGCCCGCCCCGCCGCCTCCGTCGAGTTCGGCACCGAACCAGCGGCCGGGAACGCCGCCGTCACCCGTGACACCGCCACCTTCGCCTCCAGCGGCGGGGAACGCGCCACCGCCTGCGCACACGCCACCGCCGTCCGCGGCGCCGTCTCCGCAGCCGACGCCGGCGCCGACTCCTCCAGGTGGCCCCGGGCAGCGGCCCCCGATACAGCCAGGTGCCGGCGCTCCGCCGCCCGGTGCTCCCCAGGGGGCACCCCCGCCGCGCGGCGCGCCGACGCCGCCCGCCGGAACCGTCGCACCCGGGCCCGGAACGCCGCCTTCACCGGCGACGCCTCCGGCTGCACAGACGCCGCCCCCGAATGCGCAGCCCGGCACGCCGTCGCCCGGCCCACGTCCCGGCACGCCACCGACGCCACCGCCGGCGGCAGGACCGGGTCCTGCTGCGGGACCCGGCGCCGCTGGTCCGGGTCCCGGCACGGCCGCTCCTGGACCCGGCGGACCGGCAGCGACGCCGGCGCCTGGACCGGGACCTGGTCCCGGAGCCGGTGCGCAGGGTGCGGTGCCGCCCGCTGGACCGCCGGCGATGACCAATCGGCCGCCGCCGCAGGTGGCAGCTCCGATTCCCGCGCCGCCACCACCGTCACCCCAGCAGCTCACGCCGATTGCGCCTGGCGCACCCTTGGTGGGACCGCAGCGCCTCGAGGACTTCCGCGGTCAGCGCCGCGAGGTCCAGGAAGGTGGTCGCACCCTGATCTATGAGCCCGGCCGCGTCATCGTGCGCGATCCGGGCGGGCAGGAGTTCGTGCGTCATGACGAGCTCGAGCGCTTCCGCTACGGCGCCCGCGACATCCGCGTGATGCGGGAGGACCGCGGCGAGACCCGCACCGTGGTGATCCGCCCGGACGGCAGCCAGATCGTGACAATCACCGCGCCCGACGGCCGGCTGCTGCGCCGTATCCGCCGCGACATCGGCGGCCGCGAGATCATCATCATCGACAACACCTACCGCGATCCCCAGGCGGTCGGCGGCTTCTATGTGGATCTGCCGCCGCCGGAGATCCGCATCCCCTACAACCGCTACATCGTCGACGCCGAGGAGGCGCCGCCGGATGTCATCTACGACACGTTGGTCGCGCCGCCCGTGGAGCGCGTCCAGCGCCGCTACTCGCTCGATGAAGTCCGCTACTCGCCGTCGGTGCGACAGCTGATGCCGTCGATCGATCTCAACACGATCACCTTCGAGACGGGATCGTGGGAGATCGGCCCTGATCAAGTGGCGAAGCTTCAGGTCATCGCCGACGGCCTCAACCAGGCAATCCAGCGCAACCCGCGCGAGGTCTTCCTGATCGAGGGCCATACCGATGCGGTCGGCAACGAGACCGACAATCTGTCGCTCTCGGACCGCCGTGCCGAATCGGTCGCGACCTTGCTGACCCAGCAATTCGGCGTTCCCGCCGAGAACCTGACGTCACAGGGTTATGGCGAGCAGTACCTCAAGGAGCAGACGCAGGGACCGAGCCGCATCAACCGCCGCGTCACGGTCCGCCGCATCACGCCGCTGCTGAATGGCGGCCAGGCCGCGCTGCCGCCGCCGCCCCCGGGCATCGCGCCGCCGCGCTGAGGCGCCGCGACCGAGGCAAAAATGAAAATGGCCGGGAGCGATCCCGGCCATTTTTGTTGGTGGCAATCCGTTTGGTGGTGTTCTGTGTCGTCGCCGCGAGGCGGGGACCCACGCTCACCGGATCAAGTTTTGCGCCGGCTGGAGCTACGACCGTCTGTTACGAGATCTGCAGGTGGTTACGGGTCCCTGCGTTCTCAGGGACACCGGTGAATGTCGTGCGCGTCTCAGCCAGCAGCTTTTGCTCAGCCCTTGTCGTGGCCGAGCTGGAAGATCTGCGCGCCTTCCGACCCCGTCAACAGGCCGGTCTCCGAATAGAGCTTCAGCTTGGTGCGGGTGTCGGTGATGTCGAGATTGCGCATCGTCAGCTGGCCGATGCGGTCGGCGGGCGTGAAGGCGGCATCCTCGACCTTTTCCATGCTCAGCCGCTCCGGCTGATAGGTCAGGTTCGGGCTCTCGGTGTTGAGCAGCGAATAGTCGTTGCCGCGGCGCAGCTCCAGGGTTACCTCGCCGGTGATGGCGCTGGCCACCCAGCGCTGCGCGGTCTCGCGCAGCATCAGCGCCTGCGAGTCGAACCAGCGGCCCTGATAGAGCAGGCGTCCGAGACGCAGGCCGTTGATGCGATACTGCTCGATCGTATCCTCGTTATGGATGCCGGTCAGCAGCCGCTCATAGGCGATGTGCAAGAGCGCCATGCCCGGCGCCTCGTAGATGCCGCGGCTCTTGGCCTCGATGATGCGGTTTTCGATCTGGTCGCACATGCCGAGACCGTGGCGGCCGCCGATCGCATTGGCCTCCAGGAACAGCGCTACAGGATCGGTGAAGGTCTGGCCATTCAGCGCCACCGGCTGGCCTTCCTCGAAGCGCACCACGACGGTCTCGGGCTTGACGACGCAGTCCTCGCGCCAGAACGGCACGCCCATGATCGGGTTGACGATCCGGATGCCGCTATTGAGGTTCTCGAGGTCCTTGGCTTCGTGGGTGGCGCCGAGCAGATTGCTGTCGGTCGAATACGCCTTCTCGGCGCTCATCTTGTAGTCGAAGCCGTTGGCGGTGAGGAACGCCGACATCTCGGCGCGGCCGCCGAGCTCGTCGATGAACTGCTGGTCGAGCCAAGGCTTGTAGATCTTGAGGTTCGGATTGGTGAGCAGGCCGTAGCGGTAGAACCGCTCGATGTCGTTGCCCTTGTAGGTCGAGCCGTCGCCCCAGATGTTGACGCCGTCCTCCTTCATCGCGGCGACCAGCATGGTGCCGGTCACGGCGCGGCCGAGCGGTGTCGTGTTGAAATAGGTCGCGCCGCCGGTCGAGATGTGGAAGGCGCCGGACTGGATCGCGGCGATACCCTCATGCACCAGCTGGGTGCGGCAATCGACCAGCCGCGCCTTCTCGGCGCCGAAGCTCATCGCCTTGCGCGGGATCTCGTCATAATCCGATTCGTCGGGCTGGCCGAGATTGGCGGTGTAGGCGAAGCAGCGCGCGCCCTTCTGCTTCATCCAGAGCAATGCTGCGCTGGTGTCGAGCCCGCCGGAGAAGGCAATGCCGACTTTCTCGCCCTTGGGCAGGCCCTTCAGGATCGTGGTCATGTGGAGTTCAACCGGGTGGTGGTGACGGTTTCGTTGCGAAATTCGGCGGCGAATAACAGATTTCGTCGCCTTGGGCACGCGATTAATCGCGCTCAGGCCGCGGGGTTGGCCCCCGCGGTCCGGCGGCGGGAGCGAAACAGCCGGCGCATCAGCCGGAAGCCCGGCCAGGCGAACCGCGTCAATGCGGCATCGATGCCGGCGTCGGTCAGGCGTGTCGACGGCCAGCGGTAGATGTAGCCATGCGTCAGCCAGATCACGAGGAAGGTGACGAGACCGGCGGCGGCGACGTCGGTGAAGAAGTGGCCGCCGAACGCCATGCGCAGCACGGAGGTGGCGAGGCCGAACAGCACGGCGGCGCCGTAAGCGATCGGCCGGACCGCGGGTGGCGTCAGCGCGGCCGGGGCCAGCGTCCAGAACGCTGTGGCGCCCTCGCCGGAGAAGAACGAGCAGTTGCGGCCGCAGCCGCCGCGCGGATCCCACCACGGTACGAACTGCATGTCGCCGCCGAACTCCGTGACGACGACCGGCCGCGGTCGGCCCCAATAGGATTTGAACGCGAGGTTGGTGATAACGATCGCTGACAGCGACAGGGTCAGCAGCAGGAATGCAACGGTGCGGCCCTTGATGAGCAGCGGCCGGTCGGGCCGGATCAGCTTGGCCACCAGCGCGACGAGCGAGGGCAAGGCGAGGCCCCAGGCGACCCACATTGCCGCGTCCCGCGCGAAAGCGGCGTAGCCGTCCAGCTTCAAGGGGAAGCTGCGCGTGTGCGGATCATAGAACAGCGCCGCCAGCTTGAGGTCGAGCTCAGGGTAGACGCCGAACAGCACGCCGATGACGAGCGCGAGCGACAATGCGATGAAGAGGCCGGTGCGGTTCATGGCGCGCGGTTTAGCGAAAGCGCGTGGCCTTGGAAAGACCGGCCATCACCGCGGCGATCCCGACGGCAGCGGCGGCGGTGACGGAAACGCGGGCGGCGGCTCGCGCCAGCGGCCGGCATTGCGTCCCGCGATCAGCCAGTAGACGAGGCCGCCGAGGATACCGGCTCCGCTCAGGATTTCGAACTGACGGTGGTCGATGCTGTCGAAGCGAAACGTCTCCGGATCGAACGGAATCAAGCCGAGATAACAGGCCGCGCCGACCAGACCGCCGCCGATCGCATAAGCGAGTACGCTGCGGATCGACAACGCCTCGGTGATGAGGGCGATCAGCATCGCCGGGATCAAGGCGAAGCCGGATACGAAGATGAAGCCGAAGCCGATGACGATCTGGAACGCGCTCTGGTCGATCGGGGCGATGCCGAGATCTGATCGTTCGGGGAACAGGATGGCGGTCACGACGACCAGTCCCGCGACAAAGCACGCGACCAGGAACGCGAACGCGATCACGACGAGCCGGCCGATCAGCGCCATCGCATGACACCCATGTTGGTCAATCGCGGCCCCGCTTTCTCCACTTGTCATGGCCGGACCTGACCCGGCCATCCATCTCACAGTCGTTGGCAGACGTGATGGATGCCCGGGTCAAGCCCGTGCATGACGATGCTGCTTGCCGATAGAGGCGAGAATCACGACTAATCCGTCATCGCCATCGCGCGCAGCGCCTGGCGCTCGCGCGCCGACAGCTTCTCGGTCTCCGACTTCAGCTGGCCGCAGGCGGCGAGGATGTCGCGGCCGCGCGGCGTGCGCACCGGCGAGGAGTAGCCGGCGTTGAAGACGTATTCCGAGAATTTCTCGATCTGCTCCCAATCCGAACATTCATAGGCAGAGCCCGGCCAGGGATTGAACGGGATCAGGTTGATCTTGGCTGGAATGCCCTTGAGCAGCTTGACCAGCAGCCTGGCATCGTCGAGCGAATCGTTGACGCCCTTGAGCATCACATATTCGAAGGTGATGCGGCGGGCATTCGAGGCGCCTGGATAGTCGCGGCAGGCCTGCAGCAGCTCGGCAATCGGATATTTGCGGTTGAGCGGGACCAGCTCGTTGCGCAGCTCGTCGCGCACCGCATGCAGCGAGATCGCGAGCATCACGCCGATTTCCTCGCCGGCGCGCTTGATGTTCGGCACCACGCCCGACGTCGACAGCGTGATGCGGCGGCGGGAGATGCCGATGCCTTCATTGTCGGACACGATCAGCAGCGCATCGCGCACCGCGTCGAAATTGTACAGCGGCTCGCCCATCCCCATCATGACGATATTGGTGATCAGGCGATTGCCGTGCGGCGTCTCGCGATCCGCCCAATCGTTGAGCCGGTCGCGCGCCACCATGACCTGGCCGACGATCTCGCCCGCGGTGAGATTGCGCACCAGCCGCTGCGTGCCGGTATGGCAGAAGGCGCAGTTCAGCGTGCAGCCGACCTGGGAGGAGACGCACAAGGTGCCGCGGTCGGTCTCCGGAATGTAGACGCATTCGACCTCATGCGCCTTCTGCAGATCGTCGCCGCTCGGCAGCCGCAGCAGCCATTTGCGGGTGCCGTCATTGGAGATCTGCTCGGCCACCACCTCGGGGCGGTCGACCGTGAAGCGCTCGGCCAGCGCGGTGCGCGTATCCTTCGACACCGAGCTCATCTCGTCGAACGATCTGGCGCCGCGGAAGTAGATCCAGTGCCACAGCTGCTGCACCCGCATCTTCTGCTGCCGCTCGGGAACGCCGACGTCGCCGAGCCGGGCCGCCAGCTCCGCGCGCGACAACCCGATCAGCGACGGCTTCGCCGGCGGCACGTAGGTTTCGAGCGGGGTCTTTTCGAGGGGCGCGGCGGGTTCGCGCAGCCCGGCAGTCCTTGCCATGTCCAGGGGCCCAAAATGCTGCCCGGCCGCTGCGGCCGAAGGCTTTCGTGGCCTTATATAACGATCCGGCCGGCAAATGCGACCGGCAAGACAGGGCGGTAAAGGTGTGACCTGACCTAGCGGCGGCAGTCCTGGGCGATGCGATCGAGCGCCTGGGCCAGGCCCTTCAGCGAGAACACGTCGGTGGTCTCGGTCCCCTTGGCCGACACGCCCTTGACCACGGCCTCGGGGGCCTTGCGCATCGCATCCACCATGCGCTCTTCCTCGGCCGCATTCTTGATCCAGAGCCCGTCACCCTGGGTGTACATGGCATAAGAGGCACCGCCGACGTCCAGCGTTGCCTCGGAGCCTGGCTTCAGCGCGTAGCCGATCATGATCGAGACCTCGTTGATCACCTTTTCGGCCGGCCGGGTCGAGACGAAGGCATAGGCTGGATCGCGCGGTCGATTGGCCGGATTGGTTTTCGACGAGGCGGGCTTGGCAAGGGCAAAGCAGACCTTCTTGCCACCCGGCGCGGCCGTATAGGCGCCCCATCCGCCGAACTGGCCGATCAGCGTCGGTTCCACGCCGCCAATGTTCGGGACCGTCGGTTTCGCCTCGGTCTTGGGCGAGGCTTTCGGCTGTGGCGCCGCAGCCTTGGCTCCGGCCTTGGGTGCTGCCGTCTGGGCCGAAGCCAGGGACGGCCCGCCGAGCACGAGTACGCCGGCCGCCAGCACTGTCGACAATCGCAATAAAAACATGATGAAGCTAAGTTCCCCTGCGATTTCGTTCGACCAATAATGTGACTGCATAATGGCCCGGAATCGCCGACCGGCTGCGGCGAGGGATAGCGGCTAAACGCATCGTTTGCAAAGCCGGATCGATGGCCGCGCGCGTCGGTCGCGCAGCAAGCTCGCGATCATCGTCACAGCGGGTGATCGTGGCTTCGACGCTCATCGGAGCGTCTTTGTTCCGAGTGGCGGTATTTGTCGCTGCTCGTCGTGTGATGCCCACGTCATGGCGATTGTCGCGGGGGTGCAAATCCGGCATGACGTTCCAAAAGCCGGGCCCGGCCCGGACAACAGCCAAGGAGCGCCCATGAAAGCCATTCTCTGTTCGCAATTCTGTCAGCCCGATGATCTCGTCCTCGCGGACCTGCCGGATCCGGTGGCTGGCCCCGGGGAGGCCGTGATTGCGATCAAGGCTGCGGCGCTGAACTTCTTCGACATCCTGATGATCCAGGGCAAGTACCAGATGAAGCCGCCGTTCCCGTTCTCTCCGGGCGCGGAGGTCGCGGGTGTCATCGAGAGCGTCGGCGAAGGCGTGACCGATCTGAAGGCCGGCGACCGTGTGGTGGCGTCCTGCGGACATAACGGTGCCCGCCAGAAGATCGCGCTGCCCGCCGCCGCGATCGTCAAGATCCCCGACAATCTCGATTTCGACCGCGCCGCCGGCATCATCATCATCTACGGAACGGCGCTGCATGCGCTGGAGGATCGCGCCAGCCCCAAGCCCGGCGAGACGCTCGCGGTGCTCGGCGCTGCAGGGGGCACTGGTCTTGCGGCCTGTGAGCTCGGCAAGCTGATGGGGCTGAAGGTCATCGCCTGCGCGTCGTCAGACGAGAAGCTCGAATTCGCGCGGCAGCATGGCGCGACGCTGACCTTGAACTACGCCAAGGAAGATCTGAAGGAAGGCCTGCGCCGCCTGACCGATGGCAAGGGCGCCGACATCATCTTCGATCCGGTCGGCGGGACTTACGCCGAAGCGGCGTTGCGTTCGATCGCCTGGGAAGGCCGCTTCCTCGTGATCGGCTTTGCCGCCGGTGACATTCCGAAGATGCCGCTCAACCTCGCGCTGTTGAAGGGCTGCGACATCCGCGGCGTGTTCTGGGGCGCATGGACACGGCTCAATCCGGAAAAGAACCGCGCCAATCTCGAGAAGCTCGTGCAGTGGACGGCGGAAGGCAAGCTGTCGTCGCATGTCGATCGGACCTTCCCACTGGCGCAGACGGCCGATGCCCTCAAGGTCCTCGCCGGGCGGCAGGCCATGGGCAAGGTGATCCTGCATCCGTGACGCCGTGAGAATCGCCTGCCCTGGTTGAGGGGCGTGCGTTGTCATGCGCGGTCAAAAAGCGCCGGCCCTGTGGCCGGCGCGCTGCATTTCGGACCTAATTTGATACGTCCTGATCGCTCGCTGGCCATCGTGGGCGATCAACGAACTTCGGTGCGGAATGATCGTCCTGCAGCAATCTTCTGATACCAACCAGAGCCGGCTACGCCACATCTGCCGCCAGACGGCTGCAACCTGGTGACGAAAAACTAAAAACGAGCGTGTTTTGGTTAATGCAACCAAGGCAAATTGTGGCACGGTAAATTCGGGTGATTAGTCGTTGTTGCCTCTTGATTATCACACGTTGCGCGGGGCAATAATCCGATCAGCTCGCCACAATGAGATCATAATTTACCCAGAATCACGCCAGCTCTTGTCCACTTTTAGTCGGATTCAATTAGTCAATTAGTTGGTGGCAGTGGGGTGCCTCTAACAATCGTAACGGTCTCGAGCTTCTGACGAGCTTGAGACCGCACGTGTGTTGCGTGACGTGAGATGGGGAAGAAGGCCATGGCTGAGCGGACGACCCGCGGACGTTTCGAGGACAGGAACCAACCTGAATCTGGATTTGGTCCTTTTCCTGACGATCCGCCGCCTGAGCGCAATCGGACCTATCGTTTCGGCAGGTCGGCCCAGGATAATTATCCGGCCGACGAGTCGATGCCGATGTTCCTCTCCGAATATGAGAGCGGCCATCCCATCGAGAGCACGCAGTTCGAGGAGCAGTGGCCGGCGCGGGCGCGCCGCACGTCGATCTCGTCGCGCATTCTGTTGGCGGTTCTTGCCGCGGCCGGCGTCGCCATGCTGTTCGCGCTGGTGACGTCGGATGCGACCCGCGACCTCATCGCCACCGCCAAGGCTTCGATCATCGGCAGCACCCCTGATCCCACCGCGCCTCCTCAGCCCAGCGGCACCCAGCTGACCGCCCGTGATATGCAGCTGAATGAGCCGGCCCGGCTGCCGCCGGAAGTATCCGCCGCGGCCTCCCCGGTGCAGACAGCGGCCGTCGCGCCGAGCCGGGACGATATCGCCAACGCGTATCAGACTGCGCTGCAGAATCGCGTCGTCACTCAGCCTGCGCCTGCTGCACCCAACGCCGCTGCCGCGCCGGCCGGGCCCTCGGCCATGGCGCCGTCCTCCATCACGTCCCCCGGTGCCGGAGCTGCGATCGTGGCGCCGGGTCTTGGCGCGGTGACGGCGGCTCCTCCGCCGGTGCAGACGCGGCGGCTGGAGCCGGATGAGCTGGCCGGCATCATGAAGCGCGCCAAGGGGCTGCTCGCGGCAGGCGACATTCCGTCCGCCCGCCTGCTGCTCGAGCGTGCCGCCGAAGCACAGGAGCCGGCGGCGGCACTGATGCTGGCGCAGACCTATGATCCGCATGTGCTCGGAACGAAGGACATCCGCAACATCAATGCCGATCCGACGGCCGCCCGCAATTGGTATCGCAGGGCCGCCCAGCTCGGCTCCTCCGAAGCGCAAAGGCGCCTCGACCAGCTGCAGAATTGAGCGCACATGGCGGCCGTTGCCGCCGTGTTTGGTTTTTTGCTTTCAGACATGATCTTCGAACCAATCCTCGGCGCCCGCTTTGACACGGTGCCGTCCGCGTTCCGGTGAGCGATCATGTGCCCGACTTGATGAAGGGGGATACATGCGACGTCTTTTTGGAGCGGCCGTTGCCGCCATCGTCCTCGCGCTCGGTTTTTCTGCCCATGCCGAGGAGAGCGAATTCGATCCCGCCAAGGTCAGCGACAGCCTGAAGGCGATCTTCCAGTTCGGCTCGGTGCAGACCAAGCAGGCGTTGAACGCCAACACGGTGACGCTGATCACCGGCACGATCGGCGGCACCTATGTGCAGTTCGGCGCCGACCTCGCCTCCCTGCTGGATGACGGCAACAATCTGCGCGTTCTGCCGATCGTCGGTCGCGGCTCGGTACAGAGCGTGGCCGACATCCTGTTCCTGCAGGGTGTCGACCTCGGCGTCGTCCGCGCCGACACGCTGGACTATCTGGAGCGCAAGGGCTTCGCCAAGGACATCAAGAAGCAGTTCACCTACGTCACCAAGCTCTACAATGAGGAGATGCAGGTGATCGCGCCGCGTGCGGTGCGCAATCTGCGTGACCTCGAAGGCCGCCGTGTCAGCGTCGACCTGCCCAATGGCGGCACCTTCGTGACCGCGCTGACCGTGTTCGAACGGCTCGGCCTGCGGGCGAACTTCCTCTATATCGAGCAGCGCATCGCGATGGAGAAGCTGAAGCGCGGCGAGCTCGACGCCGTCATCGTCGTCGGCGGCAAGCCCTACAAATCGGTCAGCAACTTCGTGAATGACGGCCGCTTCCATCTCGTCAATGTGGATTACGACCGGCCGCTGCAGAACGACTATCTCCCGGCGACCTTGACCGCGAAGGACTATCCGAACCTGATCGCCGAGGGCGAAAAGGTGGATACGATCGCAGTGCCGGCGGTGCTCGCGGCCTATAATTGGGCGCCGAACACCGATCGTTATCGCAAGCTCGCGACCTTCGTCGATGCGTTCTTCACCAAGTTTCCGGCGTTCCAGAATCCGCCCTTCCATCCGAAGTGGAAGGAAGTCTCGCTCTCGGCGCCGCTCGCGGGCTGGCAGCGTCTTCCCTCGGCGAGCAAATGGCTCGAGAGCCACGCGATGGAAGGCGCCCAGCGCGATCGCTTCGACGACTTTCTGAAGCAGAGCAACGCCGGCAAGAACCTCCAGAGCGACGCCGAGCGGGAAGCCCTGTTCAAGCAGTATCAGGCCTGGGAGGCCGAAAAGACCGGCAGCGCCCGCGCCCAGGCTCGGGGACAGCGCTGAGCGGCTGATCTCGGCTCAGTCCTGAAGCAAATGAAAAGCCCCGCCGCATAGCGGGGCTTTTTGTTCAGCAGTCCAGACGATGACCGTGGCCATCCAAGGCCAGCCGGCATCAACCGGCGTCAGCTTCTGCATCCGGATCATGCTTCGCAGCGAGCCGCGCAAGTGCATCGCGCGCGGCAGCGCGATGGTCCGGTGTGATGTGCGAGGCCACCATGCGGATGGCCGTGGCGAGCACGGCCGCGTCATCGGTGAAGCCGAGAACAGGCATCACGTCGGGCAGAAAATCGAACGGCAGGATGAAATAGGCGATGGCGCCGAGCAGCGCGGCCTGGACGTGCCGCGGCGTCTCCTTGTCGAAGGCGCAGTAATACGCGGCAAGCAGATCCTCGGCGAAGGGCAGCCGGGCAACGACCTGCTTGAACTTGACCCAGAACCGCCGGCGCACAGTGTCGCGGTCCTGCGCCAGCCGGTCGGCAGGCTCGAAACCCACGCTGTAGTCGGTCGTATCCGACGCCATGTGTCATCTCCAGGTTCCGGATGGCGCCATGGAGCGCGATCCCCGGCACATGTGGGGATGGCCAATGCTGCCGCAAGTCGCCGGGGCGGACCGGATTCAGGCCATCGACGCGGCGATCGCATCCATGGCTTCGGCGAGCTCGACATCGAGCAGGGTCACGCCTCCGGCATCATGCGTCGAGAGCACGACGTCGACCGTGCGGTAGACGTTGCGCCATTCGGGGTGGTGATCGCGCTTCTCGGCGATGAGCGCGACCCGCGTCATGAAGCCGAACGCTTCGTTGAAGTCCCGGAACGTGAAGCTGCGGGTGATCGCGTCGCGGCCGTCCAGCTCGGACCAGCCGGAAAGTCGTCGCAGCGCGTCGCGCCGTGCCTCAGCCGATAATCGTTCCACCATGTCAACCTCCCATTCACCTCGTGGATGGCCCGCGCCCTTGTGCCGCACCCGGACCTTTACGGGACCGTAGTCTGCAGCCGTCCCGATGATTGCGCCACATCGCCCAAAAGACAGCTCTCACCCGGCCAATCTCGCCGGGTCATGGAACTGCCCCGATGATCGGGCCACTTCGGCTCCGGTAACCATGACGCAGATGTCACCCTGGGCGGACAAGAAATTTGCTACAGTCTACCTTTAGAGAAGAACGAGGGCAGGCGGCGCTGCGCGTGGCGCCGCTTCCGAGCCGTCGGATGACCGGAGGACCGGACCTGGTAGACCCACAGACCACGCCAGCGCAGCGCTCGCAAATGCGCCCTGCCGTGTTCATCGTCATCGCCGGGATCCTCGCGATCGTCGGCGCGCTGGCGGGTGCCTACTATTTCGCGATGCGGCCGGTAACCTTGAAGATCGCGGTGGGTCCCCCGAACAGTGACGACCTCAAGGTCGTTCAAGCCCTGACCCAAGCCTTCTCGCAATCGCATGCCGCGGTGCGGCTTCGTCCCGTGCCGACCGAAGGCGCGGCCGAGAGCGCGCAGGCGCTCGCTGCCGCCAAGGTCGATCTCGCGATCGTGCGCGGCGACCTCGAAGTGCCGAAGAATGCCCAGGCCGTCGCGACCTTGCGCAAGAACGTCGCCGTGCTTTGGGTGCCGCCTGTGGCCAAGGGCAAGGGACGCAAGAGCGGCGCCAAGATCACCAAGATCTCGCAATTGCCCGGGCACAAGGTCGGCATCATCGGGCGGACCCCGGCAAATGTGAACCTGCTGAAGATCGTCCTGCATCAATACGGCGTCGATGCCAGCAAGGTCGACATCGTACAATTTCCGATTTCGGAGGCGGCCGAGGCGGTGCGCAACCAGAAGGCGGATGTCTATCTCGCGGCCGGACCGATCAACAGCAAGATCACCGCGGATGCCATCGCCGCCGCGACCAAGGATGGTGGCGTGCCGACCTTCCTGGCGATCGACTCCGCCGAGGCGATTGCGCAGAACCATCCGGAATACGAAGCGACCGAAATCCCGGCGGGCGCCTTCGGCGGCTCGCCGGACCGGCCGGAGGACGAAGTCAAGACCATCAGCTTCAATCACCACATCGTGGCGCGGAAGGGCCTGTCGGATTCGACGGTGTCGACATTCGCCCGCCAATTGTTTTCGGTGCGGCAGCAGCTGATGTCGGAGTTCCCGCTGGCCGCCAAGATCGAGACCCCCGACACCGACAAGGACGCCGCGATTCCCGCCCATCCCGGTGCCGCGGCATTCGTCGACGGTGAGGAGAAGACCTTCCTGGACCGCTACAGCGACTATATCTGGTGGGGGCTGATGACACTTTCGGCGATGGGCTCGGCGGGCGCCTGGTTCGCCGGCTATCTCAAGCGGGACGAACGTACGATCAACAGCTCGCTGCGCGACCGGTTGCTGGAGATGATCACGATCGCACGCAAGAGCGATTCGACCGAGGAGCTCGATCAGCTGCAAGGTGAGGCCGACGAGATCCTGCGCAATACGCTGACCTGCTTCGAGGATGGCGCGATCGAGCATGCCGCTCTCACTGCGTTCAACATTGCGCTGGAGCAGTTCCACAACGCGGTCGCCGATCGCAAGCTGATCCTGATGAGCATGCCCGCCAATCTGCAGCGCACCGGCGCGCAATTGCGCGCCGCCGGCACCTGAGCCCGCCCGTTCCCCAACGGTCCTCGCCTGTGAACGGTATCCCGATGTGCTCGGCATGGCCGTGTTATTCCAGCGTCACCAATCTTTTCTAGGCCTGCCGTGGTGGTGGCGGCGCCGATTGCACGCGCCATCCAAGCAGGAGATTCGCATGACCATTCACCTTTCGCGCCCGCAGCTGTCCAGGCTGTCCCGCCGCCGATTCCTCTCGACGGCAGCTGCCGCCGGCGTCACGACGCTGTCGATGCCCTATCTGAGCCGCGCCGCCGACCGGCCGCAGATCACGCATGGTGTCCAGTCCGGCGACGTCAGCATGGATGGCGGCGTGGTCTGGGCCCGTGCCGACCGCCCGTCGCAAATGCTGGTCGAGGTCGCGACGACAGAGTCGTTCAAGAACGCGCGCAGCCTGCCGCCGATCGCGGCGCTGCCCGAAAGCGATTTCACCGCCAAGATGCTGCTGGAGAACCTCCCGAGCGGCCAGGACATCTTCTACCGCGTCAAATTCCGCGACCTCTCGCACAGCGCCGTCGAGAGCGAGGCGGTGGTCGGGCGCTTCCGCACCGCGCCCGGCAACAAGCGCGACGTCTCGTTCGTCTGGGGCGGCGACGTGGCAGGACAAGGATGGGGCATCAATCCCGACGATGGCGGCATGTTCACCTTCGCCACCATGAAGAAGCACCGGCCCGACTTCTTCCTCCATTCCGGCGACACGATCTATGCCGACGGTCCGATCAAGTCCGAGGTCAAGCTGCCGGACAACAAGGTCTGGAAAAACCTGACGGTGGAAGAGAAGGCCAAGGTCGCCGAGACGCTCGACGAATTCCGGGCGGCTCATAAGTATAACTTCCTCGACGAGAACGTCCGCGCCTTCAATGCCGAGGTGCCGATCTTCGTGCAGTGGGACGATCACGAGGTGACCAACAACTGGTCGGCCTCCAAGGAGCTGCCGGCGGCCTACAAGGAGCGCAACATCCAGCTGCTCGCCGCGCGCGCGGCCCGCGCCTTCCACGAGATGTATCCGATGCGCGAGAGCATCGCCGAGCCTGGCCGGGTCTATCGCACCATCAATTACGGCCCGCATCTCGACGTCTTCGTGCTCGACGAGCGCAGCTATCGCGGCGCCAACGGCCCGAACCTCGAGGACAAATATGGCCCGTCGTCCTATTTCATCGGGCCCGAGCAGATGCGCTGGCTGAAGCAGGCGCTGCTGAACTCGCGCGCGACCTGGAAGGTGATCGCCTCCGACATGCCGCTCAGCCTGATCGTCTATGACGACGCGGCCAACAAGAAGGGCTCTGAGGCGATTGCGCAGGGCGACGGTCCGGCGCGCGGGCGCGAGCTGGAGATCGCCGAGATCCTGCGCTTCATCAAGACCGCGCCGATCCAGAACACGGTGTGGCTGACGGCGGACGTGCACTACGCCGCCGCGCATTACTATGATCCGAACAAGGCGCAGTTCCAGGACTTCGAGCCGTTCTGGGAGTTTGTCTCGGGCCCGCTGCATGCCGGCACGTTCGGCCCGAACGAGCTCGACAACACTTTCGGCCCCGAGGTGCGCTTCATCAAGGCGCCGGGTCTCGACAAGCAGAACCTGCCGCCGTCAGCCGGCATGCAGTTCTTCGGGCACGTCAAGATCGAGGGCGAGACCGGGCAGATGACCGTGACCCTGCGCGATCGCGCCGACGTCGCGCTGTGGTCGACGACCCTCGACCCGAAGCTCGGCTGAGCTGGCGGCCGCACTCGAAACACGCAGCAAAGTGCTGCGGCGGCAGCTAAGCCTGCCGCCGCAGCACCGCCTCCAGCGCTTCGGTCGGACACGGTTTCGGCAGCCGCGGCCGGTCGGCGAACGCCGCCGGCACGCGGTCGGCGCCGTAGCCGGTCGAGAATGCGAAGGGAATGCCGAGCGTTGTCAGCCGCTCGGCAATCGCGAAGCTCTTTTCGCGCACGAGGCCGACATCGAGCAGCGCGAATTGCGGTGCGCGCTCCTCGATCATGGCGAGAGCGCTGGCGACATTGGCCGCAACTCTGATGACGGTAATGCCAAGATCCGTAATCGTGTCTTCGAGGCCGAGCGCAATGATCGGGTCGTCTTCGACGACCAGCACGTCCTGATAGTGCTCGGGCACGCTGGACTGCGAGCTTGTCATGATCTGCGGGGTTCCGGGTGAAGGCCCCGCTGCCCGGCGCCTCCTTGTAAGCGCGCCGGCGGGTTCCTGGAACCGAAGGCAGCATATCAGAGTTCCTGTGTCGGTGCACTTGTGAACACAAGGGGCGGGGATCACGCACATGCGTATGGCGCGGGGAACGATGATGCTGAACCAAGGTGTGACGACGCTGTCGCGAGAGCGGCCCTACAACAATCTGCTGCGACGCTTGAGCCCGGCCGATTACGCGCTGATCGCGCCACATCTGGTCGAGGACGAAGCGGCGCCGAATGATCTGCTCTACCGTCCCGGCGACGACGTTCAGATCGTGCATTTCCCATGCGGGCCGGCGCTCACGTCCTATCTGGTGGCGAACGAGGACGGTCGCGACGTCGAAACCATCCTGGTGGGACGCGAGGGCGCAGTGGGCGGCATCGTCAGTGAAGGCTTCCTGCCTGCCTACACGCGCATCGTCGTCAAGTTCGGCGGTCCCTTTGCGCGGCTGCCGCTGTCGCGACTCGCCGCCGCCAAGCTGCAATCGAAGACGCTGCGCAACGTGTTCGCCCGCTATGCCGATTGCATGCTGGCGCAGGTGTTTCAGTCGACCGCCTGCAACGCCATCCATTCGATCGAGCAGCGCACGGCGAAGTGGATCGTCGCGGCGATGGACCGCACGGATGGCGAGCCGATTGTGCCGCTGACCCATGAGCAACTGGCGACCTTGCTCGGTGTCGGCCGCAGCTATGTCAGCCGTGTCGTCCAGACCTTCCGCGCCGAAGGCATTCTGGACACGCGGCGCGGCGCCTTCATGGTGCGTGACTTTGACGCCCTGAAACAGCGCTCCTGCCTGTGCAACGAGGCCGTGAAAACCCATTTCGAGGAGGTTCTCCGCGGCGTCTATCCGACCGAGCAGGCCGCGACGGGCTGATCCGATCCCAGCATTGCCTTAGCCTGCTGGAACTTGTCATAGTCCGGATGCAACCGGATTTGGGAAGTCCTCAGGGCAGGCATGGACGGCGCCGTTCTCCACGCGATCTTCGACGTCGCTGCCTGGCTCAGCGCGGCGGCCGCCGGCTGGTGGCTCGCGCGCTTTGGCGGCGTGAGCTTTCCCAGGCAGTCGACCGAATGGCCCTATATCGCCGCGCTCGTATTCGGCGCCGGGCTCGGCGCGTATCTGTTCGGCACGCTGAACCTGTGGCTCTCCGGCATGGCCGGGCTGGCGCGCTCGGTCGAGGGCGCGCTCGCCGGCGGCATTATCGCGGTCGAACTCTACAAATGGCGCCACGGCATCACCTTGCGCACCGGGGCGCGCTTTGCGCTGCCGCTCGCGGTCGGGGTCGCCGTCGGGCGGATCGGCTGCTTTGCGGCCGGGCTCGACGATTTCACCTACGGCACGCCGACGGCTCTGCCCTGGGGCCATGATTTCGGCGACGGCATCCAGCGCCATCCGGTGCAGCTCTATGAGAGTCTCGCGATGGCCAGCTTTGCCGCCGCCTATATCGTCGCGGTGATCAGGCGGAATGCGGCGGTGATCACCAGCGGCTTCTATCTCGCGCTTCTGGTCTACGGCCTGCAGCGCTTCGTCTGGGAATTCCTCAAGCCATACGGGCCGGTCGTCGGCCCCTTCACCTTGTTTCACCTGCTGTCGCTCGCCATTGCGGCCTACGCTTTGGCGATGCTGGCAACCGCGCCGCAATCGAAGGTCACGCATGAACGCGCCGCTGCGTAAGTCACGCCCCTATGTGTTCTGGGGACAGACCCAATCCCTGTGCGAGACCTGCCTCGCGCTGGTGCCGACCAAGATCCAGATCCAGGACAACGAGGTCTGGTACGAGAAGCGCTGCAAGGCGCACGGCGTGCAGTCGACGCTGGTCTCCGATGACGCCGCCTATTGGCGGCGCTGCAAGGCGTTCATCAAGCCGGGCGATACGCCGCTCAGTTTCCAGCGCCGCACCGAATATGGCTGCCCCTATGATTGCGGCCTGTGCCCGGACCACGAGCAGCATTCCTGCCTGGCGCTGATCGAGATCACCGATCACTGCAACCTGACCTGCCCGGTGTGTTTCGCCGAATCCTCGCCGCAGCGCTCGCATTTCACGCCGCTCGCCACGATCGAGCGGATGCTGGACGCGCTGGTGAAAAGCGAGGGCGAGCCGGACTTGGTGCAGATCTCCGGCGGCGAGCCGACCTTGCATCCTGATTTCTTCGACATCCTCGCCGCCGTGCGCGCGCGGCCGATCCGTCACGTCATGATCAACACCAACGGCCTGCGCATCGCGCGCGAGCCGGACTTCGTCGCGAAGCTCGCGGAGACCAAGCGTGGGCTCGAGGTCTATCTGCAGTTCGACTCGCTGTCGCGCGCCGGTCTCACGAACATTCGCGGCGCCGATTTGCGCCGCATCCGCCAGCAGGCGCTGGAGAACCTCGAACATCAGGGCATCTCGACCACGCTGGTCGCGACCATCAAGCGCGGGGTCAATGACGACGAGATCGTCGACATCGTGCGTCATGCCTTGGAATGGCGCTGCGTGCGCGGCGTCACCTTGCAGCCGGTGCAGGACGCCGGCCGCAATGCCGACTTCGACAAGGACACCGATCGCATCATGCTGTCGGAGATCCGCCGCCGCGTCGTCGAGACCGGCGTGTTCGGCGAGCAGGACATGATCCCGCTGCCCTGCAATCCCGAGAGCATCTCGATCGGTTATGGCCTGCGCAACGGCACAACCGTGCTGCCCCTCACCGCGATGGTGCCGCAGGAGGAGCTGCTGTCGGTGATGCCGAACACGATCAGTCCGGAAAAATATCCGGTGCTGCGTGACAAATTCGTCGAGCTGTTCTCGCTGTCGTCGGGGCCGCTCAATACCAGCGAGCGCGTCGCCGAATTCCTCTGCTGTTTGCCATCCGTGCAGGTGCCCGACAATCTCGGCTACGAGCACGTCTTCCGCGTCACCATCGTGCAGTTTCTCGACCGCTTCAATTTCTGCGTCGGCAACGTCAAACGCTCCTGCATCCATTTCGTCACCGAGCGCGGCGAGATCATCCCGTTCGACACCTACAATCTGTTCTATCGCAACGGCGCCATCGACGGCATCCGAGCCCGGCTGGCGAAGGGTGAACAGGCGTGAGCGAGCCGGAGAAAAAGAGTCCGCCCCCGCCTGCATCCGAGCAGCCGCGTGAGCTGCGCAGCGGCTGCCTGACGGCGGTCCTGTTCGTGGTTGGCGTCATCCTGCTGCTGCCGGGCGCCTGCGCCGTGGTCTTCGGTTATCTCGGCTTGCAGGAGAAGAACTGGCCAGCGGAGTTGACGGCGTGGGTCGTCGCCGGCCTGGCGGTCGGCGCGGGCGGCATTTTGCTGATCATAACGGCGTGGCGGCGGTGAGCGCACGCATGGTGTTCTTTGCAGTCCGTCTCATGATTTCGCGCAGCCATGATTGATCGACCGATCCTTCCCCCCGAACTTCCGCCTCAGCAGGCGCGCTCCGGCTGTCTGACGGCGCTCGCGGTCATTGCCGGCCTCATCCTGCTGTTTCCCATGGCTTGCGTCCTGGTCATCTTTCCCAACCAGATCACGCGCAACGACCTCGTCGATCCGATCGGACTGCTGTTCGTCGGCGCGGCCATCGCCGGCGTCGTGTTGATCATCCTGGCGGTCAGGCGCGGGCGGAGCCGTTCATGACGCCGCAGGAGCAGCCCGGACCGCCTGTGGCGCGGGGTCGTCCTGTCGATCCTGATGCTGCTCGTCGGACTGGTGCTGTTCGCGCCGGGCTTGCTATGCTTCGTGATGGAGTTGCGTGAGCCGAGTCCCGAAAATGTCATCAAGGGTCTCCTGTTCTGGGCAGCCGCGATCGGCCTGCTGCTCGTCTTCTTCGGCATTCGACGAATGATTCCGCGCCGCCATGGATGATGATCCGTTCAACCGCCGTCCGCCGCTGTCGCCCTTCCTGGAGGACGTGCGTCGGGCGCAAGAGCCTGCCGGCCTGGTGGCGACGCTGGGGGCGATCCTCGGCGGGCTCGCCTTGATGTTTCCGTTCGGCTGCGTGATGGCGCTGATGCGCCGCGAGTGGAACGAGTTCGGCGGCTTGCTCGGCCCCGGCGCGATCCTGGCCGGCATGGCCGTTACGGGACTCGTGATGATTGTGCTGGCGGTGCACCGCCGCTGGGGCTGAGGCCGGTCACATGACCTCGCCGGAACGTCCTGAATCGCAAGCCGATCGTGCCATGCCGCCGCTGCCGAAGGAGCGCTGGAAGGGACCGCCCGAGGGCATTCCGGACGAAGACCGGCCGCGCGGCAAAGGCTGCCTGAATCCGTTGATCATGGTCTGCAGCCTGGCGCTGATCGCGTGGGGGCTGTACGCGGCGATCTACTTCGCCTTCTTCGTTCGCTGGCACATGGGCGGGTACTTCGGCTTCTTCCTCGAGGGCTTGGCCGCGTCGATCGTCGGCGCCGTGCTGATGCTGTCTGCGCACCACCGATTGCGCCCCACGACCCCTGGCCGCCCGGAGGCCGCGAGCGGCTGTCTGCCGAGCGTCATGCTGATTGCCGGTGTCGTGCTGCTGCTGCCGGGGGCCTGTTCGATGCTGTTCGGGCTGAGCGCCATGGGCTCGATCACGCATATCGGCGATCCCAGCCCGCTGCTGACGGGCTTCACCCTGGGCGCTGTCGGCGTTGCCGCGCTGTGGTGGGTCGCCGCACGGCCCGCCGGTCTCGCCGGCCCGCTGATGGCGACCGGGATCGTGCTGGTGATTCCCGGCCTCTTTCTCGCCGTCTACGGCTTCAGCCGGCTGTATTGGATCAACCAGATGCCGTCCGTGCTGCTCCCGGTCGGGCTGCCTGCCCGCCGGGGTGATCGGGATCCTCTACGTCCGGGCGGCCCGGCAGCGCTGGCTGGCCGAAGCGTCAGCCGATCCGCCGGCCGAGTCACCCGGACCCGCTTCTGATTCCTGAAAGCAGTCATTGTTTTTTGGCGTTTTTCGCCTATATTGCGCCGCAACGCGTGAGGTCTGCCCGGTCCATTGGCCGGGTTTCCTATTTGGGGCTGCCGGTCCCTGCCGCCGAACGAGTTTCGCGAGCGCGCGTCGCAAAGCTAACAGCTTGATTCGACTATAACAAAGCGCGCGCCCCGCCGGGGACAGAGCACGGGCTCTTGAGAAAGCTTAGAAGACACCAACCATGAATCTTCGCAACATCGCCATCATCGCCCACGTCGACCACGGCAAGACCACGCTCGTCGACCGCCTCCTGCAGCAATCAGGTACCTTCCGCGAGAACCAGAAGGTCGCCGAGCGTGCCATGGACTCCAACGATCTGGAGCGCGAGCGCGGCATCACCATCCTGGCCAAGGCCGCCTCGGTGCAGTGGAAGGACACCCGCATCAACATCGTCGACACCCCCGGCCACGCCGATTTCGGCGGCGAGGTCGAGCGCATCCTGAACATGGTGGATGGCGCGCTGGTGCTGGTCGACGCCGCCGAGGGCCCGCTGCCGCAGACCAAGTTCGTGGTCTCCAAGGCGCTCAAGGTCGGCCTCAAGCCGATCGTGGTCATCAACAAGGTCGACCGTCCCGACGCCCGCCCGACCGAGGTCATCAACGAGGTGTTCGACCTGTTCGCCGCGCTCGACGCCAGCGAGGAGCAGCTCGACTTTCCGATCCTGTACGGCTCGGCCAAGCAGGGCTGGATGGCCGACAGCCCGGAAGGTCCGCAGGACCGTGGCATGGAGCCCTTGTTCGAGCTGGTGCTGCGCCACGTCCCGCCGCCGAAGACCGAGGAGGGGCCGTTCCGCATGATCGGCACCATCATCGAGGCCAATCCCTATCTCGGCCGCATCATCACCGGCCGCATCACCTCCGGCACGCTCAAGCCGAACCAGCAGGTCAAGGTGCTGGCCGCCGATGGCAAGATGATCGAGCAGGGGCGTATTACGAAGATCTTGGCGTTCCGCGGCCTCGAGCGCACGCCGCTCGATGACGCCGAGGCCGGCGACATCGTCGCCATCGCGGGCCTGACCAAGGGCACCGTCGCCGACACCTTCTGCGATCCCTCGGTGGAGACGCCGCTGCCGGCGCAGCCGATCGATCCGCCGACCGTGTCGATGTCCTTCATCGTCAACAACTCGCCGCTGGCCGGCACCGAGGGCGACAAGGTCACCAGCCGCATGATCCGCGACCGCCTGCTGCGCGAGGCCGAGGGCAACGTCGCCCTGCGTGTCCGCGAGGCCGAGGACAAGGACGCGATGGAAGTGTCCGGCCGCGGCGAATTGCAGCTCGCGATCCTGATCGAGACCATGCGCCGCGAGGGCTTCGAGCTGTCGGTGTCGCGTCCGCGCGTCGTGTTCCAGAAGGATCCGGCGACCGGCCAGACCCTGGAGCCGATCGAGGAGGTCGTGATCGACGTCGACGAGGAGCATTCCGGCGTCGTCGTGCAGAAGATGAGCGAACGCCGCGCCGAGTTGATCGAGATGAAGCCATCCGGCGGCAACCGCCAGCGCCTGGTGTTCTACGCACCGACCCGCGGCCTGATCGGCTATCAGGGCGAACTGCTGACCGACACCCGCGGCACCGCGATCATGAACCGCCTGTTCCACAACTACGCGCCCTACAAGGGCGAGATCCAGGGCCGCCGCAACGGCGTCCTGATCTCCAACGACCAGGGCGAGGCGGTGGCCTACGCCATGTTCAAGCTGGAAGACCGCGGCCCGATGATGATCGAGCCGGGCTGGAAGGTCTATCGCGGCATGATCGTCGGCGAGCACACCCGCGACAATGATCTCGAGATCAACGTTCTGAAGGGCAAGCAGCTCACCAACATCCGCACGACGTCGAAGGACGAAGCGGTACGCCTGACCCCGCCGATCAAGATGACGCTTGAAAAGGCGCTGGCCTATATCGAGGACGACGAGCTCGTCGAGGTCACGCCGAAGTCGATCCGCCTGCGCAAGAAGCATCTCGATCCCAACGAGCGCAAGCGCGCCGAGAAGCAGAAGGAGGCGGTGGCGTAAGACGGCCACGGCCTTCACACCTCGCGGGCGTTGCGAGAGGCAGCGCCTCCACACACTCCGCCGTCATGCCCCGCGGAGGCGGGGCATCCAGTACGCCGCGGCCCGTCGGGGTCACATAACCGTCTCGGCGGACTGGATCACCTGCTTTCCGGGTGATGACACCGCCTTGTGCGGCGATTTGACTGCCCACGCCAACGAGGTGGATTCGCCTCATGAGCAGCCTCCCATCGTCGATCGACATTGCCATCATCGGGGCCGGCGCGGCCGGCCTCGGTGCGGCGCATGCGCTGCAGGGCAGGGGCGTCTCCTGCATCGTGCTGGAGGCCCGCGACCGCATCGGCGGACGGGCCCACACCATCATGGCCTCGCCTGACGTCACCTTCGACCTCGGCTGCGGCTGGTTGCATTCCGCGGACCGCAACGCGTTCGTGGCGATCGCCGAGCAGCTTTCCTTCACCATCGACAAGTCCCGTCCGCCGTGGCGCGACCAGGCCTATGAGGCCGCGTTCCCGCGCGAAGAGCGCGCGGAGTTCATCGGCGCGCTGGAGGCGTTCTTCACCCGCACGGCGGAAGCCGCCGCGCGCGGCCACGATGCCCCCGCGAGCGACTATCTCGAGCCGGGCAATCGCTGGAACGGCATGATCGATGCGATCTGCACCTATCTGAACGGCTGCGAGCTGGAGCAGATGTCGCTGCTCGACTTCGAGGCGTATGCGGACACCGAGGTGAACTGGCGCATCCGCCGCGGCTATGGAGCCCTCGTCGCCGCCTACGGCGCCGGCCTGCCGATCGCGCTGAACTGCAACGTGACCCTGATCGATCATGGCGACACGCGCATCCGCCTCACGACCTCGCAGGGCACCCTGACCGCCGACAAGGTCATCGTCACGGTGCCGACCAATCTCATCGCCGACGAGGCGATCCGCTTCAGGCCACCGCTACCCGCGAAGGTCGAAGCGGCTGCCGGCCTGCCGCTCGGCCTCGATAACAAGGTGACGCTGGCACTCGACGGCTGGGAGCACCTGCCGAAAGATTCCGGCATGCGGGGCCGCAGCCACACCGCGCGCGTCGGCAGCTTCCAGCTGCGCCCGTTCGGTCAGCCCTGCATCGAGGGTTTCTACGGCGGCAGCTTCGCCCGTGAGATCGAGGCAGCCGGCGCGGGCGCGCTGGCGGCGCAGGCGATCGACGACGTCGTGGCGCTGCTCGGCCATGACATCCGCAAGAGCCTCAAGCCGCTCGCCGAGTCGCGCTGGGGCGCCGACCCGTTCGCGCGCGGCGCCTATTCGCACGCGCTGCCCGGCCATGCCGGCAAGCGCGCGGTGCTGGCGGCCCCGGTCGACGATCGCCTGTTCTTTGCCGGCGAGGCCACGCCGCCGGATTTCTTCTCCACCGCCCATGGCGCCCGCGACAGCGGTGAGCGCGCCGCGCGAGAGGCGCTCGCATCGCTGGGGAAGCGCTAGCCTATCAGCCGTCGCTGCGCTCGCGCTGACGTGCCCCGATCAACCCGCCGCGCTCACCATGCGCAGGAATTCGCGCGCGGCCTGGGTCTGGTGGTGCTGCTTGTGACGCAGGCTGTAGAAGTGCCGCTTGGGCAGCTCAATGTTGGCAATGGCGAGCAGGCCCGCCGTCACGGCCCGCATCACCACGAGGCGCGACAGCACCGTGACGCCGGCACCGGCCTCGACGGCGCCCCGCACCGCCTCGTTGGAGGGCAGATCGAACGCGATATCGAGCTGCGCCGGCGTGATGCCGAACCGGCCGAGCGCGGCTTCGAGCACGGCGCGGGTGCCCGAGCCTTGCTCGCGCAGCACCCATCGGGCCGCCTTCAGATCGCCGACCGTGAGGGACGCTGCCCGGCACAGCGGATGGCCGGCCGGCCCGACCAGCACCATCTCGTCCTCCGCGACCGGTTGCGCGGCGAGCAAGGGATCGTCGATATCGCCCTCGACGAATCCCAGATCGGCTGAGCCGTCCCGCACCTGGGCCGCGACCTGCTCGGTGTTGCCGATCGACAGCCCCAGCGTGATCGCCGGATGCGCGTCGTGGAAACGGTGAATGAAGGCCGGCAGCCAATAGCCGGCGATGGTCTGGCTCGCTGCCAGCGCCAGCCGTCCGCGCTTCAGGCCGGCGAGGTCGTCGAGCACGGTCTCGGCTGCGGCAGCGCGCGCCAGTACGGCTTTGGCTTCGACCAGAAACGCCTTGCCGGCCGCCGTCAGCACGATGCGGCGGCCGACGCGATCGAACAGCCTGGTCTGGTAGCGCGCCTCCAGCGCAGCGACCGCCGCCGACGTCGCCGACTGGGTCAGATGGAGCTCGCGCGCCGCCTGGGTGACGTGCTCGCGCGTCGCCACCGCAACGAAGATCCTGAGCTGCTCGAGCGTCACATCGGCTCCTATGTCGTCAGCTTCACCAGCGCCAGGCTGAAGATCGCAATGAACAGGAAGGCCGCGAGGCCCAGCGCCAGCGGCCGCAGGCCCTTTGCTTTGAGCTTGACGAAATCCGTCTCCAGCCCCATCGCGGCCAGCGCCATCGACAGCAGGAAACCGGTGACGGTCACAATCACCGTCTTCGCCTCGGCGGGCACCGTGATGACGCTGTTGATGCCGACCAGCGCAATGAAGCCGAACACGAACCAGGGCAATGGCGGCTGCGCGCTGACATGGTCTTGGCCGTGTCGGCGGGCGCGGCGTGTGGCCAAAAGGCCGAGCGTCAGCACCACCGGCGCCAGCAGCGTCACCCGCGCCAGCTTGGCGATGGTGCCGAACTCGCCGGCCTGCTGGCCGTCTTGGAACGCGGCCGCGACCACTTGCGCGATCTCGTGAATCGAGGCGCCGCTCCACAGGCCGAAAGCGTGGGCGTCGAGTTGCAGCAGCGCCGGCAGCAGCGGGTAGGCGAACATCGCCATCGAGCCGAACACGGTGACGCAGGCCACCGCATAGGCGACGTCCTCGTCAGGCGCGCGCGTGACCGTGTTGGTCGCGATCACCGCGGATGCGCCACAGATCGAGGTGCCGGCGGCGATCAGTTCCGCCAGCTTGCTGTCGACCCCGAGCAGCCGCCCCATCCACACCGTGAACAGGAACGTGCCAGCGAGGCTCAGCGCGATCACCGCGAGCCCGCGCGCGCCGACCTCGACGATCTGTGCGGCCGTCAGCTGCAGGCCGAGCAGGATGATCGCGATCCGCAGCACGCGGCGCATCGCGAACGCGACGCCCGGCTTGGCCCGCACCGGCGTGCCGACGACGTTGTGAAGCGCCATGCCGGCCATGATCGCCAGGATCATCGGGCTGAACAGGCGGAAGCCTGGCAGCTGATGGAGTCCGAAGGCACCGGCCGCGAGCGCGGCGGACAGCGCCAGCCCCGGCAACAGCAGTGAGAGACGCGTTGCAGGGGCGCGGGCATCTGCCCGATGAGCGACGACAGGGGCATCGGCGGTGAGATCGTGCGCAGGGGTGGCCATGAAAAACTCTCCCAAACCAGCGGTTTCGGAGAGAATTTCATGCTGAAATCAATCGATCCAACGGATTATATCGGATGAATCGTTCGAATCAATCGATTGATCTGGCCTACTCGAGCACCCGCCGGCGCAGCTCGGCGTCCGGCACGAAGCACGAATCGTATTTGCCGAAGATCCGGTAGCGGTTGCGCGCGACCACGCTGTACACGGCGTTACGGAGCGGCTTAGGCACCGCGAACAATGCCCGCGTCCAACCCCAGCCCGGCAGGTTCGACAGCACGGTGAGCGCCGCATCCGATTTGAGATGCGCCCGGCCACCATGCACGACGGCGTTGGTGTCAGGTTCCTTGGGATCGATGCCGAACGCCTGCGCCAGGCGCGTGCCGTAAGGCGACTGGATCGGCGTGAAGCGGAAACGTTTGGCGGCGTCGCGGGCGATGACGAACTGCACCCAGCGCGAACAGAACACGCAGATGCCGTCATACAGGATCACGTCGTCATCGGGCCAGGTGGTCATCATCGATTGTCCATTGTCAGCAGCGCGACCAGCATCAGCACGATCGCGGGTCCGGTCTTGACCAGAGCGCCGAGCGGCTCGAGCCAGAGATCAGGCGTCAACAGCGCGCATCCGGCCATGTAGCCGAGCGAGACGACAATGCCTGCAATCAGGCCGAACACAGCCGTCCGCCGGAATGCGATCAGGACGCCGACCGAGATGTCCATCATGCTGGTGATGGCTGCGAACGGAATTGCGAAGCCCTCGGGCCAGCCGCGCGTGGTCAGGATTGCCGTCGTCGCGGGGAACGACACGAACAGCGCGATGCTGCCCGAGGCGATCCAGAACAGCACCAGGCTGGTGATGATCAGCGCCTTGACCAGGAACAGCCGCGCAAACCATTTGTCCTGGATCGACGCGCCATGCCCGCCGATCGCGTCAGCCAGAGGCGTTGGCGTGAGGCCGGTGGCGGCGATCCAGGGCTGCGGATCGCCGCGGACGCCGCGGCGCAGCTCGGCGATCGCCGTGGTGCGGATCGGCGGCCTCCAGCCGAGCCAGCTCGATAGGTCGCCGGCAACAGCGCCGAGCTTGAGGACCGTCAGCGGCAGCGCGATGCGCGGCCACTGCACCGTGCCAAAGCTGCGGCGAAAGCCACCGATGACGTCGCCGAGCGTGACCGGCTGCGGTTGCATCAGGTCCCAGCTCACCGCACGGGTCGTCTCGTCATCGATCGGGCGCGTCGCCAGCCAGGCGACCGTCGCGGCGATGTCGGCCGCCGCGACCGGCTGGAACGGCGTTGCCGCATCCTTCGCCGGCAGATCGAGCGGCAACGCGGCAAGCGCGCGAACCATCGCGCTGCCGCCATAGGCCGTGGGCGCGATCACGAAGCCCGGCCGCAGGATCGCGTAAGGGAACTCCGACGCGGCAATCAACCGCTCGGCCTCGCGTTTGGTCGTTGCGAACGCCGTGTGGTCCTCTTCGGCTGCACCGGGGATCGAGATGTGAACGAAGCGAACGTTACGGCCGCAGGCGGCGAACGCGGCGAGCAGCCGCGCGACGATATCGCGGTGCACGGCATCGGTGCTGCTGCCCGGACCATCCTGCAGCACACCCAGGCCATTGACGACCACGTCGATCTCATGGGCACGGATCAACCCTGCCAGAGCCGACGGATCGAGCGCCATGATCGGCAGCTCGATGTCCAGCGGCGACATTCGTTGTGAGGCCGAAAACGCCCGCGCCAGGCCGATCGTCACAAAGCCGCGCCGGCGCAGGTCGTCGGTGAGGTAGCGGCCGATCAGGCCGGACGCGCCGAGCACGAGGATGCGCGGATAAGCGGTCATCGCCGGCTCCCGATCAGAACGGCTTCGCGATCATCAGCCAGAGAATGGCCATGACCGACCCGAAGCCGGGAATGCCGCAGATGAACCAGCGGCGGAAGACGGTGAAATAGCGTGGCGGCAACGGCTGAGCATCGGCGTCGGCGGCGCGCGCGAGATCGCGCAGCTCGATCTGCATGAAGATGACCGGCACCCAGAACAGTCCAGCCAATGCATAGAGCACCAGCGACGTCGTCAGCCATCGCTCCGACAGCGACGTTGATGACAGCCACATCAGCGTGCCGCCGCTGATCGGCTGCAGCAGCACCGCCGACAGCGTGAACAGCATGTCGGCGATGACGACCACGCCCGCGGTTCGCGCGATGAACGCAGCCTGTCCGCTCAGATGCGCCATCAGCATGAAGAATGCGATCCCCGTCCCGGTGCCGAGAATGACGATGGCGCCGAGGACGTGCAGATATTTGACCAGGAAATACAGCGTCATCATGGTCCTGCTTGCAGGGCTGCAGCCATCGGTCGCCGCCCTTCTTTGGCTCATCGATATCGCAGTGCGTGCGTGCTGTCCCGGCCAGGTTGGCGCGGCCGTCGCGCGCCTGTTCGTCCCAGCCGAAGCAAAGCGAACAATCATCGGAGGGCGTCGAGCGCCATCGTCCTGCCGAGCGGGAATCGTTCTCCGCCGGCACCGCGCGCGCGGCTGCTGCGGCCGGTCCGCTGCAGTTTGTCGTTGCCCGTCGCAGCTGACGGTTATTAAGCACCGTTGGCGCATGGGCATGTTGCGAATTTGTCCCTTTTCGGCACAGCTTTCCGCCACGGTGATGCCGAAAGTCCACAGGTTAACCGATCTTTAACGTGGCACCTTGAAGGCGCGCCGCCGACTTGCTTTGATCTCGTCATGAGCACAACCCTGATCGAAGTCCGTCCGGCCAAGGCTGCAGATGCGGCTGCGGTGGCGTCAGCCCATGATGAAGCTTGGCGTTCTGCCTATCAGGGAATCATCCCTGGCGCAGAGCTGGAGAAGCTGATCAACCGGCGCGGCCCCCAATGGTGGGACAGCGCGATCCGCAAAGGCAGCCGCGTCAGCGTGCTGGTGTTCAACGACAAGGTCGCAGGCTATGCGAATTACGGCCGCAATCGCGCCCGCAGCCTGCACTTTGACGGCGAAGTCTACGAGCTTTATCTGCGACCGGAATTTCAGGGGCTGGGGTTCGGTCGCCGGCTCTTTCAGGCCGCCAAGCGCGATCTCGCGCAAAGCGGGCTGAAGAGCATGGTGGTGTGGGCGTTGTCCGACAACGATCCCGCCACCGAGTTTTACCGTGCCTTGGGGGGCCGCATGGTCGCACGGTCGTCCGAGCGCTTCGGGCCGAAGTCGCTCGACAAGGTCGCCTTCGCCTGGACGAACTGAGTCCCGGCGAATTGCACCCGGACTGCTTGAACCCTGGACGCGTTAAGCGTTAACGCGGTCCTGAACTGAACTGAAGGTTTCGGATTGAGGTAGCTGTTGCGCAGCCGCGATTTTTTTGCGACTGCGAATATGAGCGCTCAGCTCGCGAGCGTCCGACCCTCAAACGTTCAAATTCTCAAAGTTCAAGTTCTACGGAGCATCCATGCGCATCGACGCCATCCCGATCGGGAAAGATCCGCCGCGCGAGGTCAACGTCGTCATCGAAGTGCCGGTCGGCGGCGAGCCGATCAAGTACGAGCTCGACAAGGAGGCCGGCACGCTGTTCGTCGACCGCTTCCTGTATACGGCGATGCGCTACCCCGGCAATTACGGCTTCATCCCGCACACGCTCTCCAATGACGGCGATCCCTGCGACGTGCTGGTTGCCAACACCCGTGCGATCGTGCCCGGCGCGGTCATGAGCGTTCGCCCGGTCGGCGTGCTCATCATGGAGGACGAGGCTGGCGGCGACGAGAAGATCATCGCGGTGCCGTCCTCGAAGCTGACGCAGCGCTATGACAAGGTCCGCACTTATTCCGACCTGCCGGACATCACCCTGCAGCAGATCCAGCACTTCTACGAGCACTACAAGGATCTCGAGCCCGGCAAATGGGTGAAGGTGCTGCGTTGGGGCAATGCCGACGACGCCCATCAGCTGATCAGCGAGGGCATCGCCCGCGCCAAGGCGGCGAAGAAGTAGGATTGTTGTTCGAGTCAGCCCGGCGCCGCGGAATCGCAAACCGCGCGGCGCCGGCGCCTCTGATCTCCAGAGCATGATCCGGACAGGTGGAAACCGGCTTTCCGAAAGATCATGTCCAAGCAAAGCTTGGCCCGTCGGGAAGAAGGCTCACACCGCCGGCTTCGGCAGTCCGGCGATGGCGCAGGCGGCGCGCAGCGTGTTCACCAGCAGGCACGCCACCGTCATCTGGCCGACGCCGCCGGGCACCGGCGTGATCGCACCGGCGACCTCCGCAACTTCGGCATAGGCGACATCGCCGACCAGGCGGGTCTTGCCCTCGGCGGTCGGGATGCGGTTGATGCCGACATCGATCACGGTCGCTCCCGGCTTGATCCAGTCGCGCTTCACCATCTCGGGCCGGCCCACGGCGGCGTAGACCAGATCGGCGCGCGCGGTCAGCGCGGCCAGATCGCGCGAGCGCGAATGCGCGATCGTCACGGTGGCGTTCTCGTTCAACAGCAATTGCACCAGCGGGCGGCCGACCAGATTGGAGCGGCCGATCACGATGGCGTTCAGGCCTTCCAGCGAGGGGTGGACGGTCTTGCTCAGAATGATGCAGCCGAGCGGCGTGCACGGCGCCAGCGCCGGCTGGCCGCCGGCGAGGCGGCCGGCATTGTGCGGATGCAGGCCGTCGACGTCCTTGGCCGGGTCGATCGCGTTGATGACGATCTCGGTCTCCAGGCCCTTCGGCAGCGGCAGCTGCACCAGGATGCCATGAACAGAGGGGTCATGGTTGAGCTTGTCGATCAGCGCCAGCAACTCGCTCTGCGCGACGTCGGCAGGCAGCTTGTGCTCGAACGAGGCCATGCCGGCGGCCTGGGTCTGGGTATGCTTGCTGCGCACATAGACCTCGGATGCCGGATCGTTGCCGACCAGCACCACCGCGAGCCCCGGCGTCAGGCCGTGATCGCGTTTGACCCGCTCCACCTCGCGCGCCACCTGCCCGCGCAGGTCGGCTGCGATCACTTTTCCATCGATGATGCGCGCGGTCATTGCTCTCCCTCGTCGTTCAACCCAGTCCATTGAGCGCAGGATGCTTGCCGCGAGCTCCCATCCTCCCCTGGAGGGGGAGGGTCGGTCGCACGCGAAGCGGGCGAGCGGGGTGGGGTGAAGCCACGGATGCTGGTCCCGTGGAGAGATCACCCCCACCCCGCCTCACGTTCGCTTCGCTGACCGTGAGGCGACCCTCCCCCTCCAGGGGAGGGTGAAGACCGCTGTCTGCGAAGCCGAAAGTTCTCCTCGCGTATCCTGCGTCTGCCTCGACTATTTCCCGGTCGGCTTATGGGCTGCGACGAGGTCGCGCAAGGCCTGATCGAGCCTGGATGCGTCGCCTGTGATCGTCACCTGCTTGAGCCGCGCGGTGGCGCCGGAGGTGATTCGCACCGCCGCCTTGGTGACGCCGATCGCCTTGGCCAGCAGTTCGGTCACGGCGCGATTCGCCTCGCCACCATCGGCGACCGCGCGCACCCGGAGCTTCAGCACGCTGCGGCCGTCGGAGAGCGTCTCGATGCCGTCAATAGCGTCGCGGCCGCCGCGCGGTGTCACCCGCAGCGCAACGGTCAGGCCGTCGGACGCCGGGCGCCAGGGCAGCGGGCTCATCGCGCCGTTCGGCCTAGGGCACGAACGGATAGACGTAATCGGCCAGGTACATCTGGATCAGCATCAGCAGGAAGAAGACGATGATCGGCGAGATGTCGAGCCCGCCGAAATTCGGCAGCCGGCGGCGAATCGGGCTGAGCACCGGCTCGGTGATTCGGTAGAGGAACTCCGCGATGCCCGCGACGAACTGATTCCGCGTGTTGACGACGTTGAAGGCGATCAGCCAGGACAGGATGGCCGACGCGACCAGCAGGTACATGTAAAGCGAGATGACCTGGATCAGAACGTAAATGATGGGCTTCATCAGGGGGCTTCTTGGGGCGGGAGAACGGGCTCACCGCTAGATATCGGTTCCCCCAGGGGCAAACAAGGGAAGCTGCCCGTCAAGGCTAACGGGCGATGTGAGCGTTCTTGACTTGGCCGGAGGCCCGACTGTAAATGGCGCCGTTCTGCCGGCCGCCTTCCCAATCTCGAGCGGCCGTGCGTGACCAAGCCGTCGGACTTGACAAGTCTTTGGACTTGAAACGTGACTTGGGGCCATAGCTCAGCTGGGAGAGCGCATCGTTCGCAATGATGAGGTCGGCGGTTCGATCCCGCCTGGCTCCACCACGCTTCGCCCTTCGGGCTACGCGTGGCGCGGCCACGCAGTGCCCGAAGGGCGAAGCGTGGTGCCCGGCGTAGCCACATGGCGAAGCCAGGCTGGTATTTAGCCCAATGGACTGAAAAGCCTGATTGTCTGAAAGACCGGCTTCTACTCAGCCGCCTCGGCCATTGCCGCAACCGGTCGCCGCGCCAGCCAGCCGTCCAGAAAATGCTGGAGCCACGCGCGCTCCGCCGTATCGTGCACGGCTCGTCCGTCGAAATGATGGTGGCGCGGCCGCGCGCCGGGCGTGTCCAGCCGGGCATGACCGCGCGTGGTCCAGCGGCACATCATCGCGTAGGTCACGTCGGGGTGGAACTGCAGCCCGGTGGCGTTGTCGTATTGGTAGGCCTGGACTGGAAAGTCGCCGCCCTCGGCGAGCAGCTCGGCTCTGGCGGGCAGGTCGAAGCCCTCGCGGTGCCAGTGATAGACGTGATCGGGCCAATGTGGACACAATCGGCGCCCGGCTTGGGTCGGACGGATCGGGTAATAGCCGATCTCGGCGCGCCCTTCCGGATGCGGCGCGACCTTCGCGCCGAGTTGCATCGCCAGCATCTGTGCACCCAGGCAGATCCCGAGGAACGGGCGCTGCTCGCGCAGCGGCACATCGATCCAGTCGATCTCGCGGCGGACGAACTCGTCGGGATCATTTGCGCTCATCGGACCGCCGAAAATAACGGCACCGGCGTGCTCATCGAGCGTCTCCGGCAGCGGGTCGCCGAAGCGCGGCCGACGGATGTCGAGCGGATAGCCGCGGGCACGGAGCGCGTTGCCGACCCGCCCGGGGCTCGACGTCTCCTGATGCAGGATGATCAGAACCGGCCGCCGCGGTGTAGCCGCGCGGGCCGGTATGGAGGGTCGTTGTCGAACGTCCGTCTTGGCGGTCCCGTTCGGTTGGCGCGAAGGGTCTTGCCTGAGCATCACCTGACGATCATAGCTAAGCGAAAGTTAACGGCGCGTGAGCGCGCAACCCTCGCCAAGCAAGCCCCGCGCCAGCGTCGATCAGCTGCGCTTCAGCTGCAGCCGGCCGACCGCGTCCAGGATGAAGCCGCGCGGGAACCAGCGCAGCAGAAACGGCACGATCTTGATGCCGAGCCCGGGCAACACCACGCGCTTGTCGGCCATCAGACCACGATAGCCGGCCTCGGCGACCGCCTTGGGCGAGACGTTCAGGATCACCGAGTCGACCCCGGGCTTGAAACCGGCGCGGTCCTGGAATTCCGACGGAACCGGCCCAGGACACAGGACGGTCACCCGGACGCCATGCGGCGCGAGCTCCTTGCGCAGCGCCTCGGTGAAGGAGATCACATAGGCCTTGGAGGCATAATAGACGGCCATGCCCGGTCCCGGCAGGAAGCCGGCCACCGACCCCAGATTGAGGATGCCGCCTTTGTTGCGGATCAACTGGTCGGCAAAGCGCAGCGACAGCTCGGTCAGCGCGCGCACATTGACCGCAATCATGTCGAGCTGCTCGGTCCGGGACAGCTGCACGGCTTTGCCGAACAGGCCGAAGCCGGCATTGTTGACGAGAAATTCGAGCTCCAAGCCGGCGGCCGACAAAGCGGCTTCGATGGTGTCGCCCGCATCAGGCGACGTCAGGTCGCAGGGAATGACCAGCGGCTCCGGGCCACCTTGGGTGACGATCTCGCGGGCCAGCGCCGCCAGGCGGTCTTCGCGCCGGGCTGCCAACGCCAAACGGTGTCCATTGGCGGCAAACACACGGGCCAGCTCGGTCCCGATCCCCGCCGACGCACCTGTTATGAGCGTGACACGTTCACCCACGATCCCAGCTCTTTGATTTGATCAAATTCCAGACAATCTTCGGTCGCGCCGGACGAGAGCATAGGCAGACCGGAACATGCAAGCCGCGCAAAATGCGACGCGGGATCCAATTGAAGCAATAGTTTCGAATTCACATAGGCTTATCGGAGCGATTACGGCCAGAAACAAAATTAAAGTTTGTTCATCTCGGGTTCCGCTTCGAGCTCCAAACCGGGCCTCAGGCCGGATGGGCCGGCCGGCGCGCGGCAACGCGGTGCTTCAGGTCGACACGGTCGCGGGTCGAAATGCCGAGCAGCTCCGAGGCACGCCAGACGACATTGTCCTCGAATTCGGTGACCCTGCCGTCCGCATAGACCAGCTCCCACATCATCTCGACAATGCGCAGCCGGCCGGCTTCATCGACCTCGCGCATGATCACGCTGGTGAAACGATAGAGGTCGACCGCATCGCCCTCGGCCAGCATGGCCTGGGCAATCAGGCGATCGGCGCTGCCGGGGTCGAGCCCGAAACGCAGCTCGATCAGGGTGTGCAGCTTGCGCCGCTCGGCCTCGCTCGGCTCGCCGTCCAGCGAGATGACATGGATCAGCAGCGCGGTCGCGGCCAGCTGATAGCCGTTGTCGTCAAAGGCCGGCGTCTGCTGCGGCGAAACGACGTCGGCGATGAATTGGCGCAGTCCTTCCAGCATGACGTCCTTCGCGGCTGTTGTCCCGGCCACCCCCGAGCCCACATCTTCAATATGCGAATCAAAAGCGGCTCCGGCAATGCGCCGGACGGTCCGGACCGCATGACATTTCGGTAAGTGAACGGCCGGCAAGCGCGCCAGGGTTGCTCAGCGCGGCGTGATCCTGAACAGCGGCGACCGGTCCGGCTGCGTCGTCACCACCCCGATGGGCATCACCGGCGCGCGGTCGATGAGCTCGATCTTGAATGCGCCGACCAGGCGCGCCAGCGCCAGCACGGCTTCGACCAGCGCAAAATGGGCGCCGATACAGACCCGCGCTCCGGCGCCGAACGGCAGATAGGCGAAGCGCTCGGGCGGCGCGGCGCCCGGCAGGAATCGCTCGGGCATGAACGCGTTGGGCGCGCGCCAGAGCTTTTCGTGCCGATGCAGCAGCCAGGGCGAGATCAGCACCACGTCGCCGCGCTTGACCGGAAAGTCCGCGAGCCGGTCCGGCCCGCTGGCCGCCCGCGCAATCAGGAAGGCCGGCGGATACAGCCTGAGCGTTTCGTCGATCACGGCGCGGGTGAACGGCAATCGATCCGGATCGCCGAGATCGCTGGCCGCGCCAGCTTCCTGCGCCAGCTTGCTCTGGCTGGCTGGATCGAGCGCGATCAGATACAGCGCCCAGAACAGCGCCGTTGCGGTGGTCTCGTGGCCGGCGAGGATCATGGTCGCGACCTCGTCGGCGAGTTGCGCATCGGTGAAGGCCGCACCGGTCTCCGGATCGCGTGCCGCGCCCATCAGGTCGAACAGGTCGCGCGGCGGCGCGTCGTCCAGCTTGCCGGCGGCCCGGCGCTCCGCCATCAGCAGGGTGACGAAGGCGGTCCAGCGCTTGCGGAAGCGACGGCGGGCGATGTCGCGCGGCGTCGGCCAGGACAGCGGCAGCACGATGTCGAGCAGATGTGGGCTGGCCAGCCGCGCGCCATATTCGAACACGAAGTCGCGCAAGGTCGCGCCGTGACGGCCCATCTCGAACGAGAACATCGTGCGCCCGGCGATGTCGAGCGTCATGCGCTGCATGATCTCGCGCAGGTCGACCGGCGCGTCGCATTGCTGCTTCAGCCGCGTCACGGTGTCATCGGTCACCGCGATCATGTGCGGAATCAGCCCCGCTACGGCGCGCGGCGTGAATGCCGGCGCCAAAGTGCGGCGCTGGTGCTTCCAGGCCCTGCCCTCGGCGATGAGCAGGCCTTCGCCGAGCACCGGTCGCAGCACGCGGATGGCACCGTCGGTGCGAACATAGTTCTCCCAATTGTCGACCAGCACATGCTTGATCGTGTCGGGTGTGTTGAGAATGTAGCTCGAGCTGCCGAAGAACCGGCCGCGGACGATCTCGTCCTCATAGGCGCGCTGGCTCCAGGTTGCGATCGCGTTCTCTCCCATCAGCAGTACGCGACGGAACGCGCCCATGCTGTCGGGCGCACGCGGCGGCATCGGAGGAATGACCGGTGCTCGGGCCTGCGGCAAATAATGGATCTCGGCGGTACTCATGGGTGGCCTCACGACGCCGGCGGCGCGGCAAAGGATCGATCGGCAACACCAGCGCCGCGGCTTATGCAGGCGACCGCGGCGAACCGTGGCAGACCCTCAAGTGGCAGACCCTCACGTCGACGGCGAGAGATCCTGCGAAACGGATCCATGCCGAGGCGCTTGCGAAGCGAGGAAGAGGGCGCATCGACGCGCCCTCCAGAGCGTTCGTGTATCATTTGACTCCGGTAACTAATTAGTCAGCTCGATGACCGCAATCCTGCTCTCCGAAGCTGGCCAAAGCCGGGCGGCGATGCGTTCCTCGTTGAACAGTCCGGTGACGCTGCGCCCGACCTCGCCTGCGGGCAGCCGCAATGTCGTGGCGGCGTCGGTCGGTACTCCCTTCTGTATGTCGGCAGGCTCCTTGCCGTCGAGCAGCACGATGTCGCGTGGCAAGCCGAAATAGCCCCGCGGCCTGGCCATGATCACGATCGCGCCCGCTCCGGCATCGGCCTGGCCCAGCGGCCGCGCGGCGCGCAGATGCACGACGTCGGACGAGCGCGGGAACGGCGAGCGGTAGAAATGGGTGATCGGCGCGCCCGGAGATGTCAGTACGATCTCGATATAGGAGGCCGGATCGATTTCCGCAGGGCCCCAGCGCCCGTCCGCGCCGGTCTGGCCGCGATAGACAGGCTCGCCGTTGCGCGCCCCGGTCTCGGCGGCGATGCGATAGACCTCGACGCTCGCGCCGGCCACGGGACGGTTCGTCGGTGCGCCGCCCGGCGTTCCCGTCACGAGGCCGCTGATTCGCACCTCTCGCTCCGGCTGGATGGCAATCAGCGCTGGCTCACGGCCGGCGATGAATTTGTAGATCTCGCGGAACGCGCGTGGATGGAACGCGACCTCGCGATGGTCGAGCGTGCCGATCACGAGGTTGGTCGCGCCCTTCAGCGCCGGGCCGTCGGCGGTGATCCCGGTGGGAACTCCGGGCTTGCCGAGCAGGCGGCCATCGGCTTGGGCGTATTTGTCGAGGCCGTCGCTGCGCAGGGTCATGAAGGCCGTGCCCGCGGTGACCTCGCTGTCGCCCGCATTGAGGCCGCGCAGGAACGGTCCGCGGCCGTTGAACTCGCTGTTCGGGCTGTCCTCCCAATCGAACACGCCGTGATTGGGCGTGCCGCACAGCACCGCATGGCTGACATCGGCGCCCCCGCCATTCTTCACGAGGTTGCGAATGGCGTTGCCGCCGCGCGAGCTGCCGACCAGCGCGACGCGCGCCGCTCCCGTGCGCTCCTTCAGTGCCTTGACCGCCTCGGCAAGCTCGCGGCGTTGATCATCCGTCGACGATCGGTTGGGCTGCGCCACCGCATCATCGTTCCGCGCCAGCGGATCGGTGAAATTGAGCGCAGCAAGGTGCGTTCGCGGCACGCCGTTGGATTCCATGCGCCACAGCGTCGTCATCCAGAGCGCTGCATGGTCGCCATTGCCATGAACGAACAACACCGGCGGCAGGTCGGCGCCCGCAGGCGCGGCCTGCCCCCACGCCGGTAAGCTCAGACCGCCGGTGAGCAGGGGCAGAGTTCCCATGCTCTTGAGAATGGTGCGGCGCGTCAATTTCATCGGCGATCTCCCCGTCGTCTCGTTCATTTGGTGTTCGTTGGCCGTGGTCCAGGATGCGTTGCGCATGGCGGCACTGGACAGCGGCGGACATTCGCAGGCATCACATCGGTCCGGTCGGAATCAAGCGATAGTTCAATGCGACATCATTCAGAACGGTTGGGCGACGTGGACGGACCTGCATGAATGCGCCGCAGAAGCGTGAGCCGTTCGCGGCAGAAGGCATTGCCGCGCCGCTGCGTCACATGGTGTTCCGCCGCATCTGGCTGGCGAGCCTGCTGTCCAATCTCGGACTTTTGATCCAGGCTGTCGGCGCCGCCTGGGCGATGACGCAGATGACGTCGTCGGCCGACAAGGTGGCGCTGGTGCAGACCGCGCTGATGCTGCCGGTGATGTTCATCTCGATGCCGGCCGGTGCCATCGCCGACATGTATGACCGGCGCATCGTTGCGCTCGTCTCGCTGCTCGTCGCGCTCGGCGGCGCTGTCACCCTGACGGTGTTGGCGTGGCTCGGCCTGGTGACGCCGGAGCGCTTGCTGGCGCTGTGTTTCGTGATCGGCAGCGGCATGGCGCTGATGGGGCCGGCCTGGCAATCCTCGGTGAGCGAGCAGGTGCCGCCGGAGACGCTGCCAGCGGCGGTCGCGCTCAACGGCATCAGCTACAAAATCGCGCGCAGCTTCGGTCCGGCGATCGGCGGCGTCGTCGTCGCCGCTGCCGGCGCGGTCGCGGCCTTCGCCGCCAACGCGCTGCTGTATCTGCCGCTGCTTGCGGCGCTGTTCCTGTGGCGGCGCGTGGTCGAGCCGAGCCGGCTGCCGCGCGAGCCGCTCAATCGCGCCATCGTCTCGGGCGTTCGCTACATCATCCATTCGCCGTCGATCCGGATCGTGCTGATCCGCACCCTGGTCACCGGCATCATCGGCGGCTCGATCTCGGCGCTGATGCCGCTGGTCGCGCGCGACCTGCTGCATGGCGGCGCGCAGACCTATGGCATCATGCTCGGCGCGTTCGGGATGGGCGCCGTGGTCGGCGCACTCAACATCGGCGAGATCAGGAAACGGCTGTCGGGCGAGGCGGCCATCCGCAGCTGCGCGCTGACCCTTGGCGCTGCGACAGCGGCCGTGGGTCTCAGCGGCGAGCCGGTGCTGACCGCGGCGGCGCTGGTGGTCGCCGGCGCGGTGTGGATGCTGGCGGTGGCGCTGTTCAACATCGGCGTACAGCTGTCGGCGCCGCGCTGGGTGGCGGGCCGGGCGCTGGCGGCGTTTCAGGCGGCGATCTCCGGCGGGATTGCGATCGGCAGCTGGGGCTGGGGGCACCTGACCGACGCTGCCGGCGTCGAGGTGGCGCTGCTTGTCTCGGGCGCGCTGATGATGGTCTCGCCGCTGCTCGGCCTGTGGCTGCGGATGCCGCCGATCGGCGCGCGGAATGAGGATGGCGAGACCCTGGCGGATCCGGAGGTGCAGCTCGAGCTGACGTCGCGCTCAGGTCCCCTGGTGGTCGAGATCGAGTATCGCGTCGCCGAAGATGATGCCCGTGCGTTCCACGACCTGATGCAGGACGTGCAGCTCAGCCGGCAGCGCAACGGCGCCTATGGCTGGTCGATCGCTCGCGACATCGCCGATCCGGAATTGTGGACCGAGCGCTATCATTGTCCGACCTGGATCGATTATCTGCGCCAGCGCAACCGTGCGACGCGCGCCGAGCGCGAGTTGCATCAGCGCGCCATCGGCTTCCACATCGGTCCGGATCCGGTGCGGATCCGCCGCATGCTGGAGCGGCCGTTCGGCTCGGTCCGGCCCAAGGATGATGTCGATCGGACCGCCGAACAGGCGCCGGCGGTTGCGACGGCGGCCCGTAGCGGGCCCTGATTGGCGGTCTGCCCGGGCGCTCCCGATGCGGGCGTCCCGGAGGGGTTACTGCCCGTGTTCGGTCAGCACCTTGTCGCAGGCCTTCGACAGCTTGGCGCGATGCTCCTTGAGACAGGCCAGGACGGCCTGATCGCCATTGTTCATCACGGCGCGGCAGTGCCGCGACACGTCGCGCGCGCAGGCGTCCTGGTTGGCCTGCTGCTGGGCTGACGCTGCCGACACCGCCAGCATGAGCGGGATGACAACCATTATTACTCGCATGAACGACGCCTCTCTCCCGGCATTGAAGCTTGGCGGCGCTTTTAGTGGTCACAACTGGCCGTCGCAAGCGTCGCGGTCGCAGCTATGGCGCGCAGGCTGGAGCCGCAAGCGGGCCTTCAATTCGCGTCGTTGATCTCGGCGATCTTGCCGCTGCGCTTGGCGACCTCCTTGTCGAGCACGGCGCGGCAGCCGGAGCTCAGCGACGACCGGTTCTTGATCATGCAAGCGGTGACCGCAGGGATGTTCGGGATCTCGCTGCTGCAGAGGCGGAACGCATCCCCGGTGCACATCTGCTGCGCCTCGGCGCTGAAGGCGAAGCTCGTGCTGGACGTGACGGCCGAGATGGCGGCGACGCTGACGGCGGTCAGAACGGTCGTGCGCAGGAGATTGAAGGACTTCGTCATGGCTGGCTCCCATTGGCTCGGCGTGATTGCGAGCCCCGTGTTCGATGCGTCCATCATGGCCGGATCGCTCTCTAGCAACCGTGACGCGGGTCACGCCAGATCAGGCCCATCAACCCCGGTCCGCGCGTTGAGCAGAGCAATCGCCGCGACGACGTGTCGCTCCGGTGAAGTCCTGATGCGACGCGGAGGGTGCGCGGGAAAACCGCGACCGTCCCGGCGGCGTTGGCACCCCGTTAAGGATTCGTTGGCATTAATGGAAGCTAATGGAATGGGACGAATACCGTCGTATCCGTCCCTCGCGTATCTCGCGTTTTCGGGAAAGTAACCATGCGTAATGCGTTAGGCTTGCTGTTGGCCACCGTCGTCGCGGCGTTGGCGATCACCGGTGTGTGGTATTGGCTGTCGAAGCCGAACCCCGCCAATGCCGCCGCGCAGAGCGCAGCGGCGAAGCCGTCCGAGTCCGCGCCGCCGCCCGCCCGCGTGGCCGCCAAGGCCAGCAAGGACGCGCCCAAGGACGATGTCGAGATTACCGGGACCCTGCCGTCCAAGACCGCCGCGGCATCCTCCGCGCTGGCGCTGCCGAAGTCGACCTGCGCCAATCCGGACGCGCTCGGCATCTCGCGCACGGTCGTGGTCGACACCACCGGCGGCCCCGGCTTCGGTCTCGACCATTTCAAGCAGTTCGACTTTCTCGCCGACCGCGAGGTGGTGCTGACCTTCGACGATGGCCCGTGGCCCGTGAACACCCCGGCCGTGCTGAAGGCGCTCGCCGACGAATGCACCACCGGCATCTTCTTCTCGATCGGCAAGCACGCGACCTATCATCCGGAGATCCTGCGCCAGGTGCTGGCGGCTGGCCACACCGTCGGGGTGCATACCTGGTCGCACGCCAATCTGAACGGCAAGAAGATGACCGACGAGGCGGCCAAGGAAGAGCTGGAGAAGGGGTTCAGCGCCGTGAAATTCGCGCTCGGCACCAACCCGGCGCCATTCTTCCGCTTCCCGCAACTGCAGCACCGGCCGTCGGCCGTCGCCTATCTCGGCAGCCGCAACGTCGCGATGTTCTCCTGTGACGTCGACAGTTTCGACTTCCGCTCCAAGGATCCCGACCAGGTCGTGAACACGGTGATGACCGGGCTCGACAAGAAGGGCAAGGGCATCATCCTGATGCACGACTTCCAGAAGAACACGGCGCTGGCGCTGCCGACTTTGCTGCGGCGTCTCAAGGCCGGCGGCTACAAGGTGGTCGCGATGAAGGCGAAGGGCACGCTGGACACGCTGCCGGAATATGACGCGATGGTCGGCCAGGACCCGAAGCTGCCGACCACGATGACCAATGCGCGGCCGATCTCGAGCGTGATCCAGACCGTCTCGCAGTGATGCCGCTGCGACAAAGCTGACGTGCCAAGGCCGGGCGTTCGCCCGGCCTTTTCGTTGCGCGTCGTCGGCTTCGTGGCCGCCTGCAGTCTTGCGCTCACCAATAGATGCCGTGGCGATGCAACTCGCGGATGATCCGCGCTTCGGTCCAGCTCTTGCCGCGCGGCTTGCCGGCCCGTGCTGATTTTGCTGCAGACGTCGAGCGCCGCGATGATTTCTGCACTGAGCCGGTCGGATCTGGCGTCGGCGCCGCGGCGGCCGCGGGCTGCGTGGCCGGCGTTGAATTGGCGACAGGGGCTGCAGCTGCCGGGGCCGGTTGCACGGGCTGTGTTGCTGGCTGCCCGGGTGCACCAGCCGGCACCGGCGCCGGTGTGATCGTGACCTCGCCGGCCTGCTGGACATAGGCCGGGCGCGGCGCAGGTGCGGCGGTGTCGTTCGGCGCCAGTGAGAGGCTGCGGGTCCCGCCGGCCTGGGCGGTCGTGGCGGATGCCAGCACAATAGCGCCGATCAGCATCATCTTGTTCATCGTCAAAGCTCCCCTCGTTGATGGCAAAGCAATAGGCCGCCGCGGCGGCCTGGGATGTGACGGCAGTCACGTGCGGCGACGACGAGGCCCGGCGAGGGCACGCGGTCATGCGCAGCGGTTCGTTCTTTCTGAGAACCTTTTCGCAGCCGCCGCGACTTCCCTGCAGGGACGAGGTGCTCCGACGGCGAGCAGGCACACACATGGCATCGATTGCAGCGGCCCGCGGAGCGGCTGTGCTGCAATTCTGCTCGTTTTACTGGCTACTTTGTTACCGTCACCCGGAGCTGTTCACGAGCACCCGGACGACCCACGGTTGAGGTATGATTGTATGCACATGTACTATTCGTTGGTGCGATTCAGAAACCTCTCCGAATCCGATAGTGAAACCTATCGATTCGGGGGAAGGGTGGGCGCATGCGCCGCTTCGTGATGGCACTTTCGCTGGCGGTCACCGCGCTGCTCCCGGCGACCGGGCGGGTCTGGGCGCAGTCCGGTGAAAACGACGTCGAGGAGATCTTTGTCGCACGGACCGTGCGCCATGGTCGCGTGGTGCCGTCGGACTTCTGTGCGCCGACAAAGACCGGGTTTGCGCCAGCGCTGGAGGATCAGCTCACGATCCACGCGGTGACGGTCCGGCAATCGGATGGTCGCATGACCGACACCGGTGAGAAAAGCATCGGCGAGTTGCGGGTGTGTATCGGCCAGGCAATGGATCCGACATTGCTCGGCACCTATACCGAAGGTCAGCTGAACGGAATTGCCTTCAACGGCGTCGGCGATTGCCGGCTGGTGCGCGGCAATCAGCCCGAGGAAGGGCTGCTGACGCACCGCTGTTTCCTGGCGTTGTCCGGATTGCCCGAGCCCTATGTCGGCGGCTTCCTGATCTCCAGTTCGCTGTATTCGAGGACCCCGTTCGGCCCCGAGAGCTCGCCGCCGGGCTATGCCCAGGCCGGCATCGTGATCATCCGGTTGTGGCGGAAGCGGCTGCCCTGAAGCCGCCGCTCCGCGCCGCCGTCCGACACGAGGTCAGGCCGGCGAGAAGGTCTGCACGAAGGCGCGCACCGTGGCCGCCACCTTGTCCTCCGAGACATGCCAGGCAGCGCCGTCATCGGCGGCGAAGAAGCTCGACGCGTTGGAGCCGCCCCAGCGGAAGACTTCGAAGGACGGCCAGTACCAGATGTCCGGGAGGTTCGAATTGTTGACGACCTCGTGCGCCACCAGCCGCATCGTGCTCTTCGACAGGCAATCGGCCTGCACCACCGATTCATATTCGAACGAGGTCAGCAGCGGCACGGGGGACACCGTGACGATGACCTTGATGCCCGGCTTGATGCTGCGGATGAAGTCGATCAGATAGAGCACGTTGTCGACATTCTCCTGCACGCTCGCGGTGCGGAACTTGTACTTCTCGGCCAGCGCGCGGGAGTTCAGCGCGCTGGGCCGCGGCAGCACGAAAGCGCCGGTCTCGCGGTCGAAGAACGCGGCGGCAACGCCGAGCGTCAGGATGAAGACGTCGGCCTGTTTGATGGCCGTCAGCGTGCTCCACTTGCTCGACCCCGGCGGCAACAGCTCGACGATGCGCTCCTCGATCTCCGGATTGATCTTGGCGTCGCGCAGCCAGTCGACGAACACGCGGTTGGCGAACGTCGTGTTGATATATTCCGAGATCTCCATGTGGTGACTGGAATAGCCGCTGTCGTTGAGGCTCTTGGACAGGTTGCGCGCGAAGCACGAACCCATGGTGAAGAAGCGCGTGCTCTTGTCGAGGAATTTGGGCGCGGCCGCCAGGTTCACCGCAATGTGGCTGGTGATCAGCGTCTGCAGATCGCCGAGGAAATCCTTGGTTTCCGGATAACGTCCGACCTTGGCGCGGGCCTTGACGTCCTTGGCCTTGCCCTTCTTGGCGTTCGAACGCGCGAGCTCCAGTGTCTCGCGGTTGATCGGATTGTCGTAGGCCGGATTGAGCTGGATGGCCTTTTCGAGCGCGGCCACCGCCTCCTCGAACTCGTTGCCCTGGGTCAGGATCTCGCTGAGCGAGAAGTAATCGGCGGCCTGGTTGGAGGCGCGCGCGAGCTTGCGGAACAGCTCCATCGAGCGCGTGAACGGCCCGACATGGCTGCAGCGCACCGCGGCGCTGCGGATCAGGTGCAGATTGCCCTCGCTCGGATCGTTGAAGATCTCCGGATGCTCGTCGAGGATCGCGAGCATCATGTCGCGCGCCTCGGCGCGCTTCTTGTGCGAGCCGTCGTCGATCAGCTGCGCATAGATGAAGCGGGCATTGATGTCCTTGGGGTCGAGCTCAAGCAGCTTCTGGAACGCGAGCTGCGCGCTGACGAAGTCCTTGTCCTCGATATATTTGTAGGCGAGCGTCCGGATCTGGCCGACGATGGATTGGAACTGGGTATGATTGTCGAGGGCAGTGGTGCTCATGTCGAGGATCGCCTTTGTCTCTCGTTGCGTGTCGGCGGTCGATCCCGCCCTGCGCCGGCCCCGGCCGCGCATTGCCTTGTGTCGTCTGACCGAATCGTCACGCGCGCCGGCGTCGCGACCGCGAGCGGAACGTCTCGACCATGACCTCTGGGTACTCATCGCCACCGGCTCAGCCGTTGGCGCGCACGCCGAGCGCAACCGACATTCGCGAGACTCGAACGCGTCGGGACGCGCCGGATCATCACCTGCTGCCAGTGCGGGAAACCCGGCCCGCGGCTCGCGCAGGACGATGGCGCGATTTGGGTTAAGCAATTCTTAACCGGGGGAGGGGACGGCCGAGAGGGTGGGAGCTGGTGCCGCAAGAGGGACTCGAACCCCCGACCCCGTCATTACGAATGACGTGCTCTACCAGCTGAGCTATTGCGGCGAACCAAAAGCAGCACGTGCCCGGCATGACGCCGGACCACGCGAACGCGCTCCTGATATCGGGCCAATCGGCGGTTGGCAAGGACAACGCGCGCCGCCATGCCGCGGAATCGTGCCGCTGTGACCCGGAACCGACGCCGGAGGGACCGGCCGTCCCTAGCTCCCGAAGCGCGACCAGAAGCCGCGCCAGCCGCCGGCCTGCGCCTTGGGCGCGATCTGCTCGGCAAACTCGTCGCGCGTCTGATCTTCGTCGTCGACGCCGGGATCATCGGGGGGCCGCATGATCGGAACGATCGTCTGGAGCGGTGTCTCCGGCGGCTTGCCGAGATCGCTGCGGGTGCGGAACAGCGGCGTCGGCGCGGTCGCCACCGGGTCGGCCGGCTTGGCAGGCGCCTCGGCCTCGCTCTCCGCCTCGTCCCGCTCGGCCTCGGGCGTCTCGCTATCGGCATCGGTCGGTCCGGACGCCTGCAGCGGCGGCGCCGGCTCGGCCGGCGTCGCGCTACTCACCTCGATCAGCCGGTTGTCCTCAGTCTTCTCAACAGGGTTATCCACCGGCCTGTCGACAGGCTTATCCACGGCCTCTTGCACAGGTGTGTCCACAGCCGGCTCGGACACCGCGGTCTCGGCGGGCCGCGGCGGAACGTTGTCCTGCGGGGTCGGCGCGATCACGTCCGGCTGACTCTGACGGGCGACCTCGCGCGGCGGCTCGGCCAGGCCTTCGGGAATAGCGGCGCGGGTCGGCGGCGCCAGCACCGCATCGGCGAATTCGGAGCTCTCGATGACGCTGTTGCGCTCCGACGGCAGGCTGGCGACCGGGGTCTGCCATTGGAAGGCGTCGAGCCGGCCGGTCACCGGCGAGATCGGCCGCCAATGGTCGCTGACATAGCCGTCCGCGGTCCAGGCCGGGTCGTGGCGGGCGCGCACCGCGCGCAGGGTCCATTCGCGTGACTTGCCGGCGTCACCGTGCTCGGTTCGCTCCAACTCGGCCATCAGCATCGCCACGCGCTGGGTCGGGTCGTCGGTGAACGGCGCCAGCGCGGCGCGGGCGCGGCCGAACTCGGCGGCGTCGATCGCCGCGCGAGCGATCGCCAGCGCGCCCTCGATATGATCCCGCGTGCGGGCGGCGAGGTTCTCGATCCGCGTGAGCCGCTGCCGCGCCGAATCGCCGAGCCGCACATGGGCATAGGCGTCGGCGAGGTCGGGATGCGGGCCGGCGGTCCAGGCCGCCTCGATGATCTTCATCGCGCGGCGCACCTGGTGGGCCTCGCTTTCGAATTTTGCCGCCAGCACCGCGGCCGGGATCAGCGTCGGGGCCAGCTTCACCGCCTCCATCGCGCTCGCGCGGGCCAGATCGCGGTTCTCGGTTTCCAGCGCAATGGCGCGCGCGGTCAGCAGCACGCCACGCTGGCGGCGATAGGTCGGCTTGTCGATCATGCCGGCGGTGTAGTTGCTGTCGAGGATGGCCAGCGCGCCGTTCCAGTCGCCCTGGGCGCAGCGGAAGCCGAGCACGGCGTGCGAGGCCCAGGTCGCGTTCGGCGCGAGCTTGAGCGCCTCGTCGGCGATCATGACCGCGGCATAGGCGTCGTCGGCGCGCTGCGCCTCGATGAACAGGCCGCGCAGGCCGAGCAGCCGGGTGTCGTGGCGCTCGGCCATCGCCCGGAAGGCGCGCTGCGCGCCATCGCGGTCGCCGCCGAGCTGGGCGGCCTGCGCATGCAGCAGCAGGGTCAGCGGATCGTCGCCGGCGAGCCGCTTGGCGGCATCGGCGTGCTGGCGCGCCGCGGTCAGATCGCCATGGCCGATGGCCAGCAAGCCGTGGGTGATGGCATGCCGTCCGCGCTGGTGGCGGCGGGCGCGGTGATGGTTGCGAATCCGTCCCGGCGCCCGCAACAGCGCGCTGATCAGGTTCCAGACCAGCACGCAGGCCGCGATGGTCAGGCCGAGCGCCAGCACGAAGACTGGCAGGGTCATGGCGATGCGCCACGGACCCCAGTTCAGCACGACATCGCCGGTCTGCTCGGCGACCCAGGCCGAGCCCGCGGCGGCGAGCCCGACCAGGATAAGGAAGACAACGATCCGGAGCATGGGCGTCCTATTGCGCGGGTTTGGCGAGCGCGGTCATCGCGTCGTCGGCAAATTTGCGGGCGGTCGACAGCGCCGCGTCGCGGGCATCGGCCTTGTCGAGCCAGTCTTTGGCGGGGGCGCGCTCGTCAGGCGACAGTCCCTTCAGCTCGCGCCGCGCCTCGGCGAAATCATTGCGCAGCGCGGCCGCGGTGATCCGCGCGACGACCGCGCCGCGGTCGGTGCCGGCGCCGTCGGTGCGCTCGACCTTCACCAGGCCGGCGGCGCCGGCCGAGAGCTTGCTCAGGATCGAGCTTCCCGTGGTGCCTTCCGGGGCGGGCGGCGCCAGCTTCGGCACGATGGTGAGGAGATCGCGGCTGAGCGCGGCCGGGCTCGGCACGCCGGTGGCGGCAAAGGCGTCCAGCGGTTTCAGCGCGGCGGCATCGGGCGCGAGCGATTTCGCGGTCGACAGCGCCGCGGCATAGGGATCGCCATGGCGGACCGCGACGTCGAGCAGCGCGGCGGCGACCACCCGGCGCAGCGGCGCATCGTCGGCCGGCTTGGCGGCGTCGGCGAGCTTCTGGCTCTCCTGCGCCAGCGCCGCGCTCTGGCTCCTGCTGGTCCGCTCCAGCGCGTCGATCCGCGCAATCAGGCCAGACAGGTCGACCGGGGCCGGCGCGGGCGCCGATGCCGCGCCGTCGCGCGGCTGAGCCTTGACGTCGTTGAGCGCCGCGATCGTCTTGTCAGACTGCGCGCGCAGTCCGGCAATGTCGTTCCGTACCGCCGCGATCGCTTTGTCGGCCGCGTCGAGCCGGCCGGTCACGGCCGGATCCGGTCTGCCGATGCGCTGCTCCAGCCCCGCAACGCGCGAGGTCAGCTCCGTGACGGCTGCGTCCTGGGGCGTCGTGGCCGACGGCGGTTGGACCGGCGGCCAGCCCAGCATCCAGCCGATGCCGATCACCAGCGCCGCTGCGGCCGCGCCGGAGAACGGCGCGATGATCCAGGGCGATACCGGCCGGGGCGGTGGAGGCGCGTCGGCGCGCGGCGGCTCGGCCGCGGCGACAGGCTCCTCGGGCGTCGCGCTTTCGGCCGCTTCGGGTGCGGCGTCCGGCGCCGCATGGGGATGCGACTGGCTCGCGGCGCCCGACGATCCCTCGGCGACGGCCTCGGCCGGGGCTGACCAGGGCGAGGCGGTCGGCCGCTCGGCCGCGCTCTCGGCGGCCGACGGACGCTCCTCGCGCGAGGTCGGCTCCAGGTCGATGGTCGGCGGTGGCCGTTTCGGCCGCCCGGTATCGGAGGCCGGCGCAACGGTGTCGGGTTCATCGACCATGGTGGAAGTTCCCTGGCTGAGGCAAGATTGAGCAGGCCCTCTTACGCCATTCACGACCGTAGCGCACGGGTCAGCCCCTCCAGCATGTCGTTTTCATTCGGATGCGCCGCGATTGTGACCTGCGTCGCGCCAGCTTCGCGCAGCACCTCGGCGACATTGGCCGACATGCAGCAATGCGGCACGGCCAGCGCCGAAATTTCGACGCCATCGGCCCTGATCGCCGCGACGAAGGCCGCGGCACTTCGCCGCGAATAATGCAGCACGGCCGTGATGGCGTTCTTTGCGAATGCATCGCAGACGTCGCGCGGCAGCGTCGTCACCGGGGCCATGCGGTAGACGGTCTGGGTGATCACTTCGAAGCCGCGCCCGGCGAGCTCGCCCGCGAGATCGCGCGAAATGTCGGCTCCGGCGAGATAGAGCAGCGGCGCATCCGCCTTGATGCGGCCGTTGGCGCGCTCGCGGGTGACGAGATCGCGCAAGGCGCCTGCATCGCCGTCGGCGGACATCACCTGGGTGAAGCCGGCCTGGCGCGCCGCCGCCGCGGTGTGATCGCCGACCGCGAACAGCGGCAGGGTCAGTAACGCGGACCGCGCGAGCTGCGGTGCTGCCGCGCGCAGCGCGTTCGACGACGTCACGATGACAGCCGCGGCATCGCGGCCGGCCTCATCGGGCAGCGCGACGGGCTCGAATCGCAACATCGGCGCCAGCAGCACCTCGAAGCCGCGCGCACGAAGTGCTGTGGCGCTGCGGTCATTGTCGGGAGCGGGACGGGTCACCAGCACGGCCATGTGCTATGCTCCCGTCGAATACGGATCAGCCGGGCTGCAACGGACGGACGATTGCACCTGGCGACCTCGTGGTGTTAGGCGGTTCTGCGCACTCATAATGACCAAAAGGGTTGAGATTGGGTAACGATTCGACAACGCTCGTGCTCGGCATCGAAACCACCTGCGACGAGACCGCCGCGGCGGTGGTTGCGCGTGATTCGGACGGCAAGGGGCGGATCCTCTCCAACGTGGTGCGCTCGCAAACCGACGAGCACGCCCTTTATGGCGGCGTGGTTCCCGAGATCGCTGCGCGCGCCCATGTCGACATGCTCGATCATCTCATCGATGCGGCGATGCGCGAGGCCGGCATCGATTATGCCGATCTAAATGGCGTCGCCGCGGCCGCTGGTCCCGGCTTGATCGGCGGCGTGATCGTCGGGCTCACCACGGCGAAGGCGATCGCGCTGGTGCATGATACACCGTTGATCGCGGTCAATCATCTCGAGGCGCATGCGCTGACGCCGCGCCTGACCGATGCAATCGATTTCCCCTATTGCCTGTTCCTGGCGTCCGGCGGCCACACCCAGATCGTCGCGGTCGCCGGCGTCGGCGACTATGTCAGGCTCGGCACCACCGTCGACGATGCGATGGGCGAGGCCTTCGACAAGGTGGCGAAGATGCTCGGCCTGCCCTATCCCGGCGGGCCGCAGGTCGAAGAGGCCGCGCAGCGCGGTGACGCCGCGCGATTTGCGTTTCCGCGTCCGATGCTGGGCCGCAGCGACGCCAATTTCTCGCTGTCCGGTCTCAAGACCGCCGTGCGCAACGAGATCGGCCGGATCGCCCATGTCAGCGCGCAGGACATCGCCGATCTCTGTGCGAGCTTCCAGGCCGCGGTGCTGGAATCGACCGCCGACCGCCTGCGCGTCGGCCTCGATCTTTTCAAGCAGCGCTTCGGAGCGCCGACCGCGCTGGTCGCGGCCGGCGGCGTCGCGGCCAATCAGGCGATCCGCGCCGCGCTCGATGATGTCGCGCAGCAAGCCGGCACCCGCCTGATCATGCCGCCGCCGGCGCTGTGCACCGACAATGGCGCGATGATCGCCTGGGCCGGATTGGAGCGTCTCGCCCTGGGAATGATCGACGGCATGGACGCCGCGCCACGCGCGCGCTGGCTGCTGGATGCGAATGCCAGCGTGCCCGGCAAGTTCGCGAATACGCGCGCGGGGTTTTGAGGGCGTGCCTGGGCTATTTCTTCATCCCTCACGCGCGCGCGGGGCAATCTTCAACCTCGCCCCGCGTGCGGGGAGAGGCCGGATTGCATCGCCAGATGCAATCCGGGTGAGGGGGGCTCTCCGCACGGTCAGTGTGCGGGGCTGCCCCTCATCCCAACCCTCTCAGCGCGAGCGAAGCTCGTCGCGTCCCCGTGAAGAACGGGGAGAGCGAGCGCAGTTGGGCGTGGGGCGATGACGCGCTTCCAAACCATCGCCGTCATCGGCGCCGGAGCCTGGGGCACGGCGCTCGCCGCCGTCGCCGCGCGCGCCGGGCGTGCCGTGACGCTCTATGCCCGCGATGCCGAGCACGCGGCGCGTATCGCAAGTGCCCGCGAGAATCCGCGCTTGCCCGGCATTCCGCTCGCGTCGCGCATCGCGGTCACCGCCGATCTCGCTGCGGCCGCCCGCGCCGACGCTGTCCTGGTCGTCGTGCCCGCGCAGCATCTGCGCGGTGCCGTCATGCATGTTGCGCCGCTGCTAGCGCCCGGCACGCCGCTTGTGGCCTGCGCCAAGGGCATTGAGCATGGCACCCACAAATTCATGACCGAGGTGATCGCCGAAGCCGCGCCGTGCGCGACGCCTGCGATCCTGTCCGGCCCGAGTTTCGCCGACGATGTCGCGCGCGGATTGCCGACGGCAGTCACGCTCGCCGCTCCCGACGAGGCGCTGGCGGCGGCGTTGGTCCAGGCGCTGGGCTCGCCGACCTTCCGGCCCTACCACTCGACCGATGTGCGCGGCGTCGAGATCGGCGGCGCCGCCAAGAATGTGCTGGCGATCGCGGCGGGCATCGTGGCGGGGCGGCAGCTCGGCGCTTCGGCGCTGGCGGCGCTGACCACGCGCGGCTTTGCCGAGCTGGTGCGGCTCGGCCGCGCCCATGGCGCGCGCAGCGAGACGTTGACCGGCCTCTCGGGTCTCGGCGATCTGATCCTGACCTGCGCCGGCCCGCAATCGCGCAACTTCGCCGCTGGCCTGGCGCTTGGCCGCGGCGAGCCGCTGCCGGCCGGCAAGCTGGCCGAGGGGCAATACACCGCGCCGGTGCTGGTCGAGCTCGCCGCCGCGCGCGGCGTCGAGATGCCGGTCGCGCAGGCGGTGGCGGCGATTCTCGCGGGCGCCGTCACGATCGATGCCGCGATCGAGGCGCTGATGCTGCGCCCGTTCAAGGCGGAGGAGTGAGCGCCGGACCGGCACGACGCGAAAACGGCGCGGATCGCGACGCTCTTCCATGTTGACGAACGGGTTGCGCCGTCTTCCGCCGTCATGCCCGCGCTTGTCGCGGGCTTCCACGTCTTGATAATGCGTTGCGATCAAAGACGCGCATGGCGGGGGCTTGCGAAACACGCGCCTGACGCCGCCGCCCGACCATGACAAGTGGAAAGAGACGAGCATCATGAGCTACTGGCTGGTGAAATCCGAACCCTCGGTGTGGTCCTGGGACCAGCAGGTGGAGAAGGGCGCCAAGGGCGAAGCCTGGACCGGCGTGCGCAACTACACGGCGCGGCAGAACCTGGTGGCGATGAAGAAGGGCGAGCTCGCCTTCTACTACCATTCCAACGAGGGTAAGGAGATCGTCGGGATCGCCGAGATCATCAAGGAGGCCTATCCCGATCCGACCGACAAGACGGGCAAGTTCGTCTGCGTCGACATCAAGGCCCACAAACCCTTCAAGACCCCGGTGACGCTCGCCGCCATCAAGGCTGAGCCGAAGCTCGCCGAGATGGCGTTGGTGAAACAGTCGCGCCTGTCGGTGCAGCCGGTGACGCCGGAGGAATGGAAGCTGGTGTGCAAGATGGGTGGCGTGTAGGGGCCGAAGGCTATTGCCTCCGCTTGCGCGATCCGCTGTAGCAGGACTCGCTGTCATCCTGGGGCGCTCGCGGGTTTGGCGCTCGGCATGCCTCGCATGCGCAAGCTGCCCGTCGAGCTACTTTGTCGCACGCGGATCGCGTTGCACCGTCGGGCAAATCGCCTGCACATTTCCGCGCGTCCCTGTTTGGCGAGCGCCCGGCCTTCCCTGCGCCCTCTATTGATGAGGGCGATGATGATGAGCATGACTCGGGCGTCATTGCGCCGCGAGACGGATGCTCGTCCGGAATTCAGCCACCCCCATGGGTTGTCGTGATGCCGATGAGTCAAGATACGCGGACGGTGCCCTCCCCCTCCAGGGGAGGGAGGAAGCGGCCCCCATCAGGTTCGGAAGTGAATCTTGCGCAGATCGTGCAGCGACCAAAAAGAAAGGGGCCCCAGCTTGCGCTGGAGCCCCTCAACGGTCAGGGCATTGCCGGGTATTTGCCCGAACCGAAGTTGCGGACCTGGTCCCGTGGGACCGAGTCCCGGGAGACCTCAGTAGTTGTAGGCGCGCTCGCCGTGGTCGGTGATGTCCAGACCTTCGCGCTCCTGCTCGACGGTCGGGCGCAGGCCGATGACCACGTCGACGACCTTGTAGAGGATCGCTGAGCCGACACCCGACCACACCAGCGTGGCGACGACAGCCTTGACCTGCGCCAGCATCTGCGTGGCGAAGTCGTAGGTGCCGGCGTTGTTGCCGGTGATGTTGGTGTAGTCGGTGATGCCGACGCCGCCGAGGGCCGGGTTGACCAGGATGCCGGTGGCCAGAGCGCCGATGATGCCGCCGATGCAGTGCACGCCGAACACGTCGAGTGCGTCGTCATAGCCGAGCGAATTCTTCACCGTGGAGACGAAGAACAGGCAGACGGGCGAGACGATCAGGCCGAGCACCAGGGCGCCGATCGGGCCGGCGAGACCGGAGGCCGGGGTGACGGCGACGAGACCGGCGACCGCACCCGAGCAGATGCCGAGCAGCGAGGGCTTGCCCTTGACGGCCCATTCGCAGAGCAGCCAGGACAGCGCCGCACCGGCAGTGGCGACCATCGTGTTGACGAAGGCCAGCGCGGTGACGCCGTTCGATTCCAGGTTCGAACCGGCATTGAAGCCGAACCAGCCGACCCACAGCAGCGAGGCGCCGATCATGGTCATGGTCAGCGAGTGCGGAGCCATCAACTCCTTGCCGTAGCCGGTGCGCTTGCCGATCAGAACCGCGCCCACCAGACCGGCGATGCCGGCATTGATGTGAACGACGGTACCGCCCGCGAAGTCGAGGGCGCCAGCGCCGGCGAGCCAGCCAACGGCACCGGTGAGCTCGTCGAGCTTGGCCTGGGCAGCGGTCTTGGCGGCAGCGTCGGTTGCGGCAGCCACAGCCTTGGCAGCGGCGGCAACGTCATCCGGCGCGGCGATGTACCAGACCCAGTGCGCGATCGGGAAGTAGATGAAGGTGACCCAGAGCAGCACGAACAGCATCACCGCCGAGAACTTGATGCGCTCGGCGAAGGCGCCGACGATCAGGGCCGGGGTGATCATCGCGAAGGTCATCTGGAACACGAAATAGGCGAGTTCCGGGATCACGACGCCGTTGGAGAAGGTCGCCGCCACCGAGTTGGCGTCCACGCCGTGCAGGAAGGCCTTGGAGAAGCCGCCGATCCACGACGTCATGCTGCCGCCGTCGGTGAAGGCGAGCGAATAGCCGTACAGCGTCCAGACCACGCCGACCATGGCGACGATCGCGAACACCTGGGTGAGGACCGAGGCCATGTTCTTGGTGCGGACGAGGCCGCCATAGAACAGCGCGAGGCCGGGGACGGACATCATCAGGACGAGCGCGCTGGACACGAGCATCCAGGCGGTGTCGCCCTTGTTGGGAACGGGGGCGGCCGCGGCCGCGGCCGCCGGCGCATCTTCGGCGAACGCCACATCGACGAGGCCAGCGACGCAGAGCCCTGCGACTGCGAGCGTAACCCATCCCGCGCTGGTTGGACGCTTGAACGTCATTTTATTCTACTCCGTAAGTGTTCTGGTGTGAGCGCGAAATCAGAGAGCCGCAGCGTCCGCTTCGCCGGTGCGGATGCGCACGGCGTGGTCGAGGCTGATGACGAAGATCTTGCCGTCGCCGATCTGGCCGGTCTTGGCGGCCGAGCTGATGGCGTCGATGGTCTTGTCGACCTGGTCCGACGGGATCGCGACTTCGATCTTGATTTTGGGCAGGAAGCTCACGGCATATTCGGCGCCGCGGTAGATTTCCGTGTGGCCTTTCTGGCGGCCGTACCCCTTCACTTCGGTCACCGTGAGACCATGAACGCCGATGGCGGTCAGGGCGTCCCGGACTTCTTCGAGCTTGAATGGCTTAATGATCGCCATAACAATTTTCATGGGTCCTATCCCCGCTTGGGCCCGGCACGGACGTTACCGAGCGCTGCTTGTCGACTGAGGTTCACCACGCGGAGAGAGCTTCACGACGCGGGCACAGCCGGGGGACTTAGAATCAAATGCCGTGCCAGTCGGCTGGTCAGGGCTAACGACCCGTGAATCCTGACCTTTTCGGCCTTCAGGGGGGAAGGCGCGGGCTGCGCCATTCCGTCGCGCCCAGGGAATGGGCAGGTATGCGCAAAAATTGCGCATGCCAGGCTCAAGACACAATGCTGCTCACTGCGCGGGCAGAATTCCGCGACTCAGAACAGGTCAATTGCCGCCAAATCCTGCAATTATTGCAGCGCTTCGCCGTGCTGGGAAATGTCGAGACCCTCGAGTTCCTGCTCGCGGGACACCCGCAACGGCACGAAGATGCTGACCAGCTTCAGGAGACCCCAGGTGACGCCGCCCGACCAGACCAGGGTGACGGCGACGCCGTAGAGCTGCGCCGCGAGTTGCTTCGGGTTGCCCTCGATCAGCCCGGCGGTGCCGCCGATCGCTGCCGTGGCGAACACGCCGGCCAGCACCGTGCCGGTGAGGCCGCCGATGCCGTGGACGCCGAACACGTCGAGCGAATCGTCATAATTGAAGCGGTGCTTCAGCGAGGTGCAGGCCCAGTAGCAGATGATGCCGGCCAGCGCGCCGATGACCAGGCCGTGCCAAGGGGCGACGAAGCCCGATGCCGGGGTGATGGTGCCGAGGCCGGCGACCGCTCCGGAGATCATGCCGAGCACCGACGGCTTGCGGCGGGTCGACCATTCCAGCGCGCCCCAGGTGACGGCGCCGGCGCAGGCGGCAAGATGCGTGGTCAGGATCGCCATCACGGCATGCGCGTTGGCGCCGAGCGCCGATCCGCCATTGAAGCCGAACCAGCCGACCCAGAGCAGGCCGGTGCCGACGACCGCGAGCGACAGGTCGAACGGCGACAGGTTCTCGCTGCCATAGCCGTGGCGGCGTCCCATGACCACGGCCGCGACCAGGCCGCCGGTGCCGGCGGACAGATGTACCACGAGGCCGCCGGCGAAATCGACCACGCCGGCCTGGGCGAGGAAACCGCCGCCCCAGATCCAATGCGCCAGCGGCACATAGACGAAGACGAACCAGGCGACGCCGAACACAAGATAGGCCGAGAAGCGCATGCGATCGGCCACCGAGCCGGCCACCAGCGCCACCGTGATGATCGCGAAGGTCATCTGGTACAGCATGAACAGCGCTTCCGGAATCGTCTTGGCTCCGGGATGCACGCTCTCCATGCCCATGCCGGCGAGGAAGGCGCGGTCGAGCGTGCCGATCCAGGCGCCGTCGCCGACGAAGGCCAGCGAATAGCCGAACGCAACCCACAGGATCGAGATCAGCATGACCGCGGCGAGGCTCTGCGCCATCGTCGCCAGCACGTTCTTCTTGCGCACCATGCCCGAGTAGAACAGCGCCAGCCCCGGGATGGTCATCATCAGCACGAGGGCCGTGGCCACGATCATCCAGGCGGTGTCGGCCGGTTCGATCGTCGATGGTGCAGCCGCCAAGGCAGGCGTGGTGAAGATGGCCGCGCCTGCTGCAGCCGAAGCTGCAGACGCGCGAAGGCAACGAGACGCATAGGTCCCCATGACAGTCCCCCCGGCATGTCAGATCAGATTGAGATGTCTTCCGCCGCCGCGCCGTTGCGGCGGGCGTGCCGCTGTCGCGACGGCCTACAGCGCGTCGCTGTCGGTCTCGCCGGTGCGGATGCGGCGGGCGTGATCGATCGGCGTCACGAAGATCTTGCCGTCGCCGATCTGGCCGGTGCGTGCATGCGTGGTGATCACCTCGACCGCCTTGTCGGCGATGTCGGAATTGACCGCGATCTCGATGCGCAGCTTTGGCAGGAAATTCACGATGTATTCGGCGCCCCGATAGATCTCGGTGTGGCCCTTCTGGCGGCCATAGCCCTTGACCTCGGTCACGGTCATGCCGTGGACGCCGATCGCGGTGAGGGCCTGGCGGACCTCGTCGAGCTTGAAAGGTTTGATGATCGCGACGACGAGCTTCATGGTCGGGCCTTGGGTTCCTCGGAGCAGGGCAGCCTGTTTCGAAGGCAGATTGCAGGCGGCCGTTTGGGCTGTTGCTAGGCAAATGGCACAAAATGAGCGCAGCGTTAAGCGAAAACGTCAAGGAGTGACCGATATCACTGAACGAAATGCGGCATCGCCCGACAGATCGAAGACGTTGTCCGCCTCCTCCAGCCAAGGACCCACTATGTCGAATCGTTCCTGGTATTACGCTGCGCAAGGTCAGCAACAGGGGCCCATATCAGAGGACGAACTGCGCGACCTGATCGCCAGGAGCGTCGTGACCGCCGACACGCTGCTGTGGAGCGACGGCATGGCCGGCTGGGAGAAGGCCGGACGCATTCCCGGATTGATGTCGGGCGTGCCCGAGATCCCGCCGGCGGCACCTGCTTTCGATATCGGGGGGCCTGCCTCGGCCGGGGCGCTCTCGGCCAAGCTGGACACCTGGCCCTATTTCGGCTGGGCGCTGCTGTATGTCGTCGGCCAGCTCGTGATCATTCTCGCGCCCTGGACTGCGGTCTATCTCTACCGCTACGTGGTCGAGCGGATCAGGGTGCCCGGTCGGCCCAATCTCAGTTTCACCGGTCAGCCGCTCGACATCTGGTATGTCTTCGTCGGTCTCGGCGTACTGACCTATATCGGCACCAGCGACAGGCCATTCTTGCAGCTGGTTTCAGTGGTCGGACAGGCGCTGCTGGGCTGGATGATCCTGCGCTGGGTGGCCACCAAGATCGCGTCGAATGGCGAACCGCTGCCGCTTCGCTTCGAAGGCAGCCCGCTTGCCTATTTCGGCTGGTATCTCGCAACGCTGGTGTCGGCGATCACCATCATCGGCTGGGCCTGGGTGCTGACGGCCTGGATGCGCTGGATCTGCCGCAACGTCCAGGGCTCGCGGCGCGAGCTGGTGTTCAACGCCTCCGGGCTGGATGTGCTGTGGCGCACGCTGCTGTTTGCGGTGGGCTGCGCCTTCATCATTCCGATTCCGTGGCTGTTGCGCTGGTACAGCACCTGGTACGTGTCGCAATTCGCGCTCGTGCCACGCACCGCGCAGCCGGTGTGACGCGGGCTAGGACCTTCGCTCGCGGATCGAGCCCTCCTGCGCGACGGAGGCGACCAGCGTGCCGTCGGGCTTGAAGATCGAGCCGCGGGTCAGCCCGCGGCCGCCCTGCGCGCTCGGCGAATCCTGCGCATACAGCAGCCATTCGTCGGCGCGGAACGGCCGGTGAAACCACATCGCATGATCCAGCGAGGCCGGCATCATGCGCTTGTCGAACAAGGTCCGGCCGTAGCGCGCCATGACCGCGTCGAGCAGCGAGAAGTCCGATGCATAGGCCAGCGCGCACATGTGCAGCGCCGGATCGTCCGGCAGCTTGGCCGCCGTCTTGATCCAGACGTGAATGCGGCCGTCATCGATCTTCTGGCCGAAATAGCGGCTGAGCTCGACTGGGCGCAGCTCGATAGGACGATCGGATTCGTAATAGCGGCGGATGAAATCCGGCATCCGCTGGAAGACTTCCTGGAACATTGGCTGCTTGGAGATCTCCTCCGCGGTGAGCTTCTCCGGCGGCGGCACGTCCGGCATCCTGTCCTGGTGGTTGAACGCGCTCTCCTCGTCGCTGTGAAACGAGACCATGATCGAGAAGATCGCATTGCCGTGCTGGATCGCGGTGACCCGGCGGGTCGCATAGCTCTTGCCGTCGCGCAGACGCTCGACTTGGTAGATGATCGGCACCTGCGGATCGCCGGGCAGGATGAAATAGCAGTGCAGCGAATGCGGCAGCCGGCCCTCGACGGTGCGGCAGGCCGCCATCATCGCCTGGCCGATGACCTGGCCGCCGAACACGCGCTGCCAGCTGGTCTTCGGGCTGTTGCCGCGGAACAGGTTCACCTCGATCGGCTCGAGGTCGAGGATCGAGATCAGGTCGATCAGTCCCTTGGACATGGCACGGTGCTTTCGCTGGCTCGGCCGCCGGCGCCGGCCGCGCCAAAGCGGGACAGGCATCCGGAAATGACGGCCTGGGGTGGCGGCCCTTGGTTCACGCCCCTGTTTCGCCTAGCTATAGTCCACCCGCAAGAGCAACCGTGAGCAGAGTGGCATGACGACACAGCGAAGCATTGTCATTTGTGGCGGGGCCTTCGCCGGCCTGGCGCTCGCGCTTGCGCTCCGGCAGGGACTCGGTGCCGAGGTGCCGGTGATCGTGGCCGATCCGGCGCTGGCCAACCGGCCGAGCCGCGATCCGCGCGCCAGCGCCATCGTCGCCGCCTGCCGCAAGCTGTTCGACGCGATCGGGGTCTGGGCCGATGTCGCGCCGCAGGCGCAGCCGATCCTCGACATGGTCATCACCGATTCCAAGCTCGAGGATGCCACGCGGCCAGCCTTTCTGACCTTTGCGGGCCAGGTCGAGGCCGGCGAGCCGTTCGCGCATATGGTCGAAAACCGGCTGTTGATCGACGCCCTGGTCCGGCACGCGGAGGCGGCTGGTGTCGAGCTGAAGGCGATGCCGGTGACCGGCTTCAAGACCCGGGCGGACGCTGTCGCGGTCACGCTGGGCGACGGCAGCGAGGTCGAGGCCAGCCTGCTGGTGGCGGCCGATGGTGCGCGCTCGAAGCTGCGCGAGCGCGCCGGCATCCAGACCCATGGCTGGGACTATGACCAGTCCGGCATCGTCGTCACCGTCGGCCATGAGCGTGACCATGGCGGCCGTGCCGAGGAGCATTTCCTGCCGCCCGGTCCGTTCGCGATCCTGCCGCTGACCGGCAAGCGCTCGTCGCTGGTGTGGACTGAGCGCCGCAAGGAGGCAAAACGCCTCGTCGAACTGAGCGCCGACGAATTCCATGCCGAGCTCGAGAAGCGCGCCGGCCTTCACCTCGGCGAATTGAAGGTGCTCGACCAGCCGCGTGCGTTCCCGCTGTCCTATTTCGTGGCGCGCTCGTTCATCGCGCCGCGGCTGGCGCTGGTCGGCGACGCCGCTCATGTGATCCATCCGATTGCGGGACAGGGCCTCAATATGGGGCTGAAGGACGTCGCGGCGCTGGCTCAGGTGGTTGTCGATGCCGCCCGCATGGGAATCGATCCGGGCCAGGTCGACGTGCTCGAAAGCTATCAGCGCTGGCGGCGCTTCGACACGATGGCGATGGGCGTCGCCACCAACTCGCTGAACTTCCTGTTCTCGAACAAATCGACCTTGCTGCGCGCCGTGCGCGACATCGGGCTCGGGATCGTCGATCGCGCGCCGCCGTTGAAGGAGCTGTTCATCAAGCAGGCCGCCGGCCTGACCGGCGAGATGCCGCGGCTGTTGAAGGGGGAGGCGCTGTAGAGCGTTGATCCGGACAAGCTGTAACCGGCTTTCCGAAAGGATGATGCTCCAACAAGGAGCTCAGCGCGGGCCTGCGGCCGCGATGAAACCGGCGACCGCCTCGACCATGTCGGGGTCGAGCGGCCGGTCCGGGTCGTTATAGGAGGCGAGGTTCTCGTCCTCATTGGCGACGTCGACCAGCACGTGATTCATCTCCGGCAGCCAAAGCGTCTTGGCGGCCGGCGCGGCGGCGGCGAGCGCGACCATGTCGAGCCGCGCAATCTGGCTGTCGCGGGCGCCGCCGACGATCAGGATCGGGATCGTGATCTGCTTCAGCGGATCGATCGGGTCCTCCGCGAAGGCCGAGCCGATGCCGGGCTGCATCTGGGGCGCGATCGGCAGGTCAGGGGGCGGCGGATCGACAATCTGCCCGGCCATGATGGCGTCGATCGCCTTCGCGACCGGCTCCATCTTGGCAGCCGGCAGCTTCCTCTCAAGCTGCGTCTTCAGCAGATCGCCCTGCCGCCGCGCCGAGGTCGCGAGCAGGATCAGCCGGTCGACCGGCGTGCGTCGGGCGGTGAGGATCGCCACCAAGCCACCCTCGCTGTGGCCGACGAGCGCGATGCGGGCGAACTTGCCGCGCAAGAAGTCGACGAGAGAAGCGGTATCGCCGACATAGTCCTTGAACCGGAAATCCTCCGGCCGGCCGAACTCTGCCTTCCAGCCGCGTGCGCCTCTCTTGTCGAAGCGCAGGCTGGCGATGCCGCGGGCGGCGAGCTGATCGGCCAGCTTCTTCAATGTCGCCGGCTTGAGCTGCGGCCCATTGCCGTCCCGATCCGTCGACCCGGATCCGGCGATCAGGAGCGCGACCGGCGGCCGTTCGATGCCTGCGGGGGTGGTGAGAACGGCGTCGAGCGCGCCGACGCGGATCGTGCTCTCCTCGGCCGTCGCTGCCGAGGTGAGGACGACCAGGGCAAGCGCGCAGCGAATCAGGGCCGAGCGCATCGTCAGCCGATCTTTCGCGCTTCCTCGGGCAACATGATCGGAATGCCGTCGCGGATCGGATAAGCGAGCTTGGCCGAGCGGGAGATCAACTCCTGCTTGGCGGCGTCATACTCCAGCGGTCCCTTGGTCATGGGGCAGACCAGGATCTCGAGCAGCTTCGGGTCGACAGAATTGGCGGGGCGATCGAGCGGGGCGTTCATGGCATGGTCTCCGGCGGGCGCTGTCTAACATATTCACGGTCGCGCTGTCGTCACTCAAGGCTCATGCAGCGCGATCCGGATCAGCTCGCCGAGCACGGCCTCCTGCTGTCCGGCCGGCAGCGGTCGGCCGGACAATGCGTGGCCGAGAAACGCCCAATACAGCACTTGCGCGCGGGCCTGGGCGACATCCGGCGGCAGACCTCGGGCGGTGAGCAAGTCCTCGATATAGCCCAGCCGGCGCTTGTCGATCGCCTGCACGGCGTGCTGCGCCGCCGCGTCCGACGCGGCCCAGCTGCGGACGGCCCGCTCCAGACTGAGCCTGATGGTAAAGCTGCGACGCAGCAGCACGGCGATCGCCGGTTCGTCGCCAGCGCTCGCCTCGACCCCGCTGATGATCTGCTCGGCTGCGATGTCGCGCCAATGCTTCAGCAACGCGGCATGGAACGCGGCCACGTCGGCAAAGTGCCAGTAGAAGCTGCCGCGCGACACCCCCATCACCTTGGCCATCGGCTCGGCCTTGAGCGCGGTGAAGCCACGGCTTGCCAGCACCTTGAGACCCTGGTCCAGCCAGTCCTTCGCCGAGAGCTGTTCGTTCATGTCGTCACCACCCGATCGACCATACACAAGTGTATTGACGGGCGCCATCCTCTCGGGCAGGCTCCATACAGAACTGTATGGAGGTGGCGATGCGCGATATGCTGTTGCAATGTGCCGGGTTGGCGGTGATCGTGGTGGCGCTGATCCATGGCCTGCTCGGCGAGACCACCGTGTTCGCGCGGGCCAGCATCGCGCCGGAGCGGCTGCGCACCTTGCTCCGCCTGGTGTGGCAGGCTGGCACGGTGGCATGGATCGGCTATGGTCTCTTGCTGATTGCTGCGCCCTGGATGGGCTCGGAGCCCGCGCGGCATTGGATCGCGATCACGGCCATCGTCGTGTTCGCGTCCGCCGCCTGCGCCAATGCCGTGGCGACACGCGCGCGCCATTTCGGCTGGGTCATGCTCGCGGGAGCCGTTGTGCTCGCCGCAGCGGGCTATTGAGATGCGCCGGACACCAGCCTCACGTCGTTTGCCTGCTCCGATCGGCGGTCAATGTTTTGCCGCAAAACGGCAATGCGCGGCCGCGGTGTGGCAAGCCGACGAACGATCTTAACGAAACAACGCCGGACGACCGCCGGCGGCCAAGCACTCGCCACTGCCAAGACATATTCGCGAAGAATGGTTCCAACTTAGAAGGAGTCTCTTTGCAGACCCGGCGGCGGGCCGATTAGCTGTTCGTCGTCGCGAACGGGTACTCGCCATCGAGCGGCCGCGTACCAGTTCTCCGATTTGTTTGTCGTGATACGAGGGGACTGATCGATGTTGGTCGACGTGGTGCGGAAGTTGATGGTCGTTGCCGGCAGCCTCGGCGTGATGCTGGCGATGACGCAGGCCCAGGCAGACGGGCGGAACGAGATCTGCCTCACTTATGCGAATGGACAATTCGAGCCGAAAGAGCCGACCGTGCCGGCCGACGCGCCGCTGACCATCCGCGTCAAGAATTTGGACGCCAAGGCGATGGAGTTCGAGAGCGAGACGCTCAAGATCGAAAAGGTCGTTGCCGGCAACAGCGAGGCCGTCCTCAACGTTCGTGCGGTGAAGTCGGGACGCTACGAATTCCACAACGACTTCAACGAAAAAGCACGCGGTTTCCTCATTGTTCAATAAAGGGTGGTCTCATGCTTGCCGCGCTGATCATCGTCTTTCGTGAAGTGTTCGAGGCCGGTCTGATCGTCGGCATCGTGCTCGCGGTCACGAGCTCCGTGCCGTATCGGCTGCGTTGGATCGGCGGCGGATTGTTTGCCGGGCTTGTCGGCGCCTGTGCCGTCGCGGCCTTCGCCGGGACGTTGACCCAGCTGTTCGAGGGCATGGGGCAGGAGCTGTTCAACGCGGCGATCCTGTCGACGGCGGTGATCATGCTGACGTGGCACAATGTGTGGATGGCCCGGCATGGTCGTGAGATGGCCAACGAGCTGCGGACGATGGGGCAGGCGGTGGTCGACGGCGCAAGGCCGTTGGTTGCGTTGGCAACCGTGATCGCCATCGCTGTGCTCCGCGAAGGCAGTGAGGTCGCGCTGTTCCTTTATGGTGTCGCGGCCACAAGCGAGGGCGGCGGTCGGGCGCTGCTCGGCGGCGGTGCCTTGGGCCTGCTGCTCGGCGTGGCCGTCTGTCTTGCGACCTATTTCGGTCTGATGCGGATTCCGCCGCGCGCTTTGTTCAGGACCACCACCGTGCTGATCACGCTGTTGTCGGCCGGCATGGCGGCCCAGGCGGTGTTCTTTCTCGCTCGCGCCAACTGGCTGACCTCGTTCGATCAGGTGGTGTGGGATTCGAGCGCTGTTCTGCCCGAGGGCGGCGTGGCCGGCCGAACCCTGAAGGCGCTGATTGGATATACCGACCAGCCGACGGTGATGCAGCTCGCCGCCTATGTCGGCGTGATCCTGCTCACGGTGATATTGATGCGCTTGACCGCGGGAACGCGCGCGCCGCGCGTGATCGCGGCCGAGTGATCATTGCAGCGGCGGATCGCCCGAGGTCCGCTTCTTTGCGAGATCCATCTCGGTCACGGCGATCAGGATCTCGGCGCGGGTTTTCAGGTCCGGCGCTTCGAGCATGGCCTGCTTCTCGGCCGGACCATACGGCGACATCATGGCCAGCGCGTTGACGAGCGCCTCGTTCGGGGCCGCCTCGATGCCCGCCCAGTCGACCTTGAGATTGTTGGCCTTCAGGAAGTCGGTGAGAACGGCCAGCAGCGCCTCGCGATCAACGGCGTCCTCGCCCTTGCGGGCCTTGAAGTCGTCGACATACGGAAAATAGTCGACCTTGCACTGCCGGTACGGCGTCAGCACCGACATCTCCTCGACGACCTTGAAGCGGGACACGCCGGTCAGTTCGAGGATGTAGCGCCCGTCGCCGGACTCGGCGAGTTGCGTGATCCTGCCGACGCAGCCCACCTTGAAGAGGGCCGGACGCTCCTCGCTGGAAGAATGGCTGACGTCAGGCTGGATCATCCCGATCAGCCGACGACCGTCGCGAAACGCGTCGTCGACCATCGCGAGATAGCGCGGCTCGAAAATGTTGAGCGGCATTTGGCCGCGCGGCAGCAGCAGGGCGCCGGCCAGCGGAAACACCGGAATGACCTCCGGCAGTTCGGCAGGACCGCGATATTCGGCATTGATCGGCATGCGATACCTCGTGTCCGCTAAACCCGTATCCGCTGAAGCGTGGGCCCCGCCGGTTTACGAGAACAGGATCGTCGACAGCCGCTTGCGGCCCTCGATGGTGGCCTCGTCGGCGCCGCCCCAGGCCTCGAAGAATTGCACGAGCTGCTTGCGCGCGCCATCCTCGTTCCACTTGCGGTCGCGTTTGACGATCTCGAGCAATTGATCGGTGGCTTCCTTTCGCTTGCCCGCGGCGTTGAGTGCCGTGGCGAGATCGAAACGCGCCTGATGATCCAGCGGATTAGCGGCGACCTTTTGTTCGAGCTCGCCGATCGGTCCGAGCGACTGCGCCTGTTCGGCAAGATCGATCGCCGCCTGCACTGCCGAGACCGCGGAATCGCCGCGCTTGGCTTCCGGGACTTGGGCGAGCGTCTCGCGGGCCTGCTCGATCGCGCCGGTCTCGACGTAACATTTGGCAAGTCCCGCCAGGGCCGCGATGTTGGCGGCGTCGAACGACAGGATCTCGGCATAGATCTGCGCGGCGCCCGTGGGGTCGCCCTCGGCCAACACGGCTTCGGCTTCCTTGAGAATCTCACCGATGTCCGGTTCGCCGACACCCGGGACGCCCTTGGTCAGCTTCTCGATGAAGGCACTGACCTGACTCTCGGGAACGGCGCCCATGAACCCATCGGCAGGCCTGCCGCCGACAAACGCAATCACCGCCGGAATCGACTGAATGCCCATCTGGCCGGGAATGGCCGGATGCTCGTCAATATTCATCTTGACCAGCTTGACCTTGCCCTTGGCGGCCTTGACGGCCTTCTCCAGGATCGGAGTCAGCTGCTTGCACGGGCCGCACCAGGGAGCCCAGAAGTCGATGAGAACCGGCTGACGCTTCGATTCTTCGATGACATCCTTAACGAAGCTCTGCGTCGTGGTGTCCTTGATCAGATCCGGCACCTGTGCCGTTCCGCCGCCCTGCTCAACAATGGTCACGGGAATCCCTCGTCCGAAAATGCTGGGATGGCCGGCCGGCCGGAACCGGCCGCCGCCGTGCCTCAATACACGGTTTCCTCCGCTTTAAGTGGCGGTCCTCCCGGAAATTTCAATCTGCTCATGCCCGAACCCGCCAATTGCTCGGTTTCGATCGCTGGGGCGCCCTGGACGTAAAAAACGACACTGTTCCACGACGAAAGCTGTCGCAGACCTGTTGCATTCGTCCGCGGCTTTTGGCATAGGTCTGCCCGTCGCTGGCGGCCACGCCGCCCAGTGGTCACGGATGCGGGTGTAGCTCAGTGGTAGAGCACGACCTTGCCAAGGTCGGGGTCGAGGGTTCGAACCCCTTCGCCCGCTCCAAATATCTCGCTCCGCGATCGCTTCTTCCTCACAGCACGGCCGATCATCTGGATGTGATCACGATAGGTGATCATTTGGCTGCCTGGGATCTGCCCCAGGCGGCGAATGCATCGGCAAACACCCTGTCCCCGCTCGGACCTTTGCCGATCGCCAGGATACCGCGGCGCTGGCTGGCATAGACGAGCGGAATATCGAACCATTCGCGACCAGCCAGGAGCTCCTCGTTGCGTGCGCGATCGGCCTCGACGTTGGACAGGCCGACGAGGAACGATCCCTCGGTGATCTTCACGGCGAGCCCCGCCAGCGGCGTCCCGCGCGCCTGCTCGCTCGTCTTCATCAGCATCCCAGGAACGTTGCTGATCGCACCGCCGACGAATTCGGGTGCCGGCTTGAAGGTGAGCTCGGCGACGTGGCTGGCCGGCAGGGTCGGATCGTCGTTGCGCCGCAGCTGCAGGCTCACTTTCAGTTTGCGCTCGGGAATATCGATCTCGGCGCGGATCGCCGCCGTGTCTGCTCCCGATTGCGCGCTCTTGACGGTCTCTATTCGCCAGACGACCGAGCCGGAATAGCGCTTGCCCCGGGGCTCCGAAACGTCCTCGTCATACAGCACGGCGAGGCCGGGCGTCCTTGCATCGGCTGCCACGGCTGACGCGGCGGGGCGCGGCGGAGCAGGGGCCTGGCTGGCGACCGGGCTCGCCGGCTTGGCCGCGGCCGGGCTGAGCTGGGCACCACCGTCGAGCAGGGTGAACATCACGAAGGGCTGCTGCGCGCCGCTCGTGGCGCGCTGCACCGCCATGTTGGTCTGGTTGAAGATGTCGATCAGGCGCGGGCCGGGCTGCTGGAGCACGTCCGCAAGTGCGGCCGTGAACGCGCTGTGCCCGTCCGGGCCGCGCTGGCCGATGGTCCCCGCTTGCGCGGCAAAGGACAGCACGGTCCGCGCGGGCATGCCGACCGGGACGAGGCCCGCGGCCAGTCCGGCGATGCCGCGCGCAGCGAACGGATTGGCGCGGAATGCATCGAGGATGACGACGTTCTGTCGGCCGCTCGGCCCGTCCAGTTCGCGCAGGATCGCGCCGAGGTCGCGCAACTCGGTGGCCAGGTCGTCAGCCTTGGCCGGCGCCGCATCGACCGGAACGAGGTAGCTGGTGCCGTTGAGATTGAGCCCGTAGCCGGCGTAGTAGATCAGCGCGAGGTCGGCATCGGCAATCCGCCCCTTGAACTCGGCCAGCGCGCGGTCAAAACCCTTTCTGTCGAGGTCGATCTGGGCAGCGCCGCCGCTCAAGGTGAAGCCGAGCCGCGTGAGCCTGTCGGCCAGCAGCCGGGCATCGGTCGCAGGCTCGTCCAGCAGCGGCGCATGTTCGTGAATGGAATTGCCGATCACCAGCGCCACGCGCTTGTCGGCCGCCGCCGGCTCCGCAGCGGTGAACATCGCGATGACGATGATGATTGCGGACCACAGCTGTGTGCCCCGGCCGCTCAGCCCATGCATGACGACAATCTCCTGCCACCGGTTTTGACCTGCTCGCCCGCTGATTTTACCGCAAGCTGAACAAAACCGGAACAGGAATCATCTGGCACCCGCGCGACATTGCGCTCAGCGGTTCAGACGACCACGGGCGTCCGCACCCGGCCGGCATCGCCGAACACGCGCAGGTAACGGGCGATCTCAGCGGGATCGCCGGTCGCCTTCTCCGGGTTGTCGGACAGTTTCACCGCGGGCTGGCCGTCGACTGACGTGACCTTGCAGACCAGCGAAATCGGGTCGAGATCGACCGAGCCGTCCGGCGCGCAGCCGACGAAGTCGTTGGTCAGGTTGGTACCCCAGCCGAATGACAGCCGCACACGGTCGGAGAAGCGATGATGGATCTGCTCGATCGATTCGACATCCATCGCATCGGAGAACACCAAGAGCTTCTGCTTGGGATCGCGGCCCTTCGACTTCCACCAGGCGATGATCTCCTCCCCGGCCTCGATCGGCGGCGCGCTGTCGGGACGGAAGCCGGTCCAGTCGGCGACCCAGTCCGGCGCATCGCGCAAGAAGGCCTTGGTACCGAACGCGTCGGGCAATGCGATCAGGAGGTTGCCGGCATAGGTCTGCCGCCATTGGTCGAGAATCCGGTACGGCGCAAAGCGCAGCTCGTCGTCATCCCTGGCGAGCGCGGCCGCGACCATCGGCAGCTCATGGGCGTTGGTGCCGATCGCTTCGAGATCATTGTCCATCGCCAGCAGGACGTTCGAGGTGCCGGTGAAGGATGGGCCCAGGCCTTCCTTGACGGCCTCGACACACCAGCGCTGCCACAGGAAGCCGTGGCGGCGGCGGGTGCCGAAATCCGACAGCCGCAGCCCCTCCAGTCTGCGCAGCCGCTCGACCTTGGCCCACAGCTTGGCCTTGGCGCGCGCGAACAGCACGTCGAGCGCGAAACGACCCTGGCCCTTCATCGCCTGCCGGGAGCGCAGCTCGTTGACGATGGCCAGCGCCGGGATCTCCCACATCGTGGTGTGGGTCCACGGCCCGTGGAAATGCAACTCATACTGGCCGTCGGCCTTGTGCAGCTCGTATTCGGGCAGGCGGAAATGGGCGAGCCAGGCCAGGAAGTCCGGCGAGAACATGTGGGTCTTGCCGTAGAAAGTGTTGCCGGCCAGCCAGATCAGCTCCTTCTTGGTGAAGCGGATGGTGCGGGCGTGGTCGAGCTGCGCGCGCAGCTCACCCTCGTCGATGACGTCGCCCAGCCGCACGCGCTTGGTGCGGTTGATCACCGAAAAGGTCACCTTCTGATCCGGGTAGAATTCCCGAATCATCTGGAGCATCAGCAGCTTATAAAAATCGGTGTCGAGCAGGCTGCGCACGATCGGATCGAGGCGCCAGCCGTGATTATAGGTTCTGCTCGCGATATCTGTGACGGTCATGCGAAAATTCTACAGCGCTGGTTGAAAACCCGCCACTGGGCTTTGCCGCCGACGGCGGCTCCGGCCCATGGCAGTGCTTGGTCTGAAGCAGGCGTGCTTTAGTGACGCGCCAGCAGTGGCAGGCCGGGATCGAAGGCCAGCGCCGCCTCGGCCCATTTGGCGACGCGCAGAACATGGAGGTCGTTGCGGTAGACGCCGGCGATCTGCACGCCCAGCGGCAGGCCGTGCCGGCCGAATCCTGCCGGCAGCGACACCGCGGGCGCGCCGACGAACGTCCAGGGGGCGCAATATTCGGCGTCGCCGGTCCAGTCGAGGCCATGCGGGGCTTCGCCGAAGGCCGGCAAGGTGAGCACGGCGTCGAAGCCGCCGAGCTCGGTGGCGAGGGCGTGCTGCCGTTCGGCCTGCGCCGCCTTGGCGGTCAGATACTCCATCGCCGTCTTGCTCCGCCCGCTCGCGACATGCGCCTTCATCACGTCGCTGACGCGGTCGGGGAAGCGTGCGATCAGATCGGAGAAGATCGTCGTCGCCTCGCTCAGCATGATCGTATTGATCGCATCCCAATGCGCCGCGTCGAGCGCGGGCAGGGCGATCTCCTCGACCACCGCGCCGGCGCTGCGCAGTCGCTCGACGGCAGCCTCGAACACCGCCTTCTGCTCAGGCTCGGCGCGCTCCCATTTGGCAAAGCGCACGACCGCGAGCCGTGGACTCGCCAGCGGACGGAGGCCGTGGGCGATGTCGACGGTAAAACCGGGCAGCGGGCGGCCGTGGGGATCATCGTCGCTGCGTCCCGCCAGCAGCGACAGTGCCAGCGCCACGTCATCGACGCGGCGGGCGAAGAAGCCGACATGATCCAGCGACGGGCTGAGCGGATGCACGCCGACGCGCGGGATCGCGCCGAAGCTCGGCTTGAAGCCGACGACGCCGTTGAAGGCCGCCGGGCGGATGACCGATCCCAGGGTCTGCGTGCCCAAGGCCAGCGGCACCAGCCCCGCTGCCACGGCGGCCGCCGAGCCCGAGGATGAGCCGCCGGGGGTATGCGCCGGGTTCCATGGATTGACCGTCGGCCCGGGATGACGCCAGGCGAATTCCGTCGAGACGGTCTTGCCGAAAATCGTTGCGCCGAGATTGCGCAGCCGCGCGACCACCCAGGCATCCGCGGCCGGCACATGATCCCGGTAGATCGGCGAGCCATTGCTGGTCGGCATTTCCGAGGTGGCGATGATGTCCTTGACCGCAACCGGAATTCCGCCGAGCGGACCATTTTTCGCGGACACATCCTTCGGCAGATATTCGAACGACTTCAGCCGCGCCTCGATCGCCTCGGTGCGCTTCAGGCAGTCTGCACCATAGCTCTCCGCTGCTTGCGGATCGGCTGCGAACTGTCGCAACAAATCGAGGACGCCGGCGCCGGCCTGCGGTGGCGGCAGAATGAACGCATCTGACATCGACGGTCCTGTTTTCGAGACATCTCTTTGCCGCGCGGTGAACGGTCGCAGCCCTTCGCTGATGTGTTCCGATCCTATCGGCTGTTCGATCTCGCGCCAATCGCGCTGCCGATCGGTACGTATGAATACAGCGCATGTCGGCGTGCAAAGTTCGCGTGCTGCGGCGCGCCGTCAGTCTCGCGCGAGCTGGGCCGTAATCCGCTTCTCACGCGCTCAGGATGTGCTACCATTTTCGTGTCGGACCACCGATGTGGCCGGCCAAAGGACGTCTTCAAATACGTTCCGATAAGTAGACGCGGCCATCCGAGCTGCCTCATGGGAGTGAAGCGATGACATCGGCTTTTCACCGAAGCATTCTTGCGCTTGCTACAATTGGTCTTCTCGCCGGCACCAGCATCGCCGGCGCGCAGCAGCAATCCGACCAGGGTAAGGGTCTGAAGAAATACGAATCCGGCACCAAGGAGTTCTGGACGCATCCGCCGGATGACTGGTTCCTCGGCGACGAGACCGAGGCGCAGAAGGGGCTCGCGCCGCCGTCCGGTCCGCCGACCGGCGCGTCGGACGCGGAGCTCGCCAAGATCGTCAAGCAGGTCAAGCTGCCGGACGGCTTCAAGATGGAAGTCTGGGCCTCGGGCGTGCTGGCCGCGCGGCAGATGGCGTGGGGCGACAAGGGCACGCTGTTCGTCGGCTCATTCGGTCTCGGCAACGTCTATGCGATCAGCGACAAGGGCGGCAAGCGCGAGGTCAAGACGGTCCTCAAGGGCCTGAACATGCCGACCGGCCTCGCCTTCCAGGACGGCAATCTCTACGTCATCGCCGTCGACAAGCTCATCAAATACGAGAATGCCGAGGCCAATCTCGACAATCTCGGCCAGGGCAAGGTGGTCTATGACGACATGCCCTCTTATGCCGCGCATGGCTGGAAATACATCGCGGTCGACAAAGAGGGCTGGTTCTATATTCCGTTCGGACCGCCCTTCAATATCGGCATTCCGCCGACATCCGTGTCGCAGATCCGACGCGTCGATCCGCGCACCGGCAATGCCGAGATCTGGGCGCTCGGCGTGCGCAACAGCGTCGGCGGCGACGTCGATCCGCGCACCGGCCGCTATTGGTTCACCGAGAATGCGCGTGATTGGGTCAGCGACGACCTGCCGAGCGACAAGCTCAACATGATCTCGAAGATCGGCGAGCATTTCGGCTATCCCTATTGTCACCAGGGTGACATGCCGGATCCGAAATTTGCGATGGGCCACAAATGCTCGGAGTTCACGCCGCCGGTGCTGAACCTAGGTGCTCACGTCGCGCCGCTCGGAATGAAGTTCTATACCGGTGACCAGTTCCCCGCCGAGTACAAGAACAACATTCTCATCGCCGAGCACGGCTCCTGGAACCGGCACAAGTACCAGGGCGCCCGGATCATGCGCGTGATCGTCGGCCCCGACGGCAAGGATGCCAAGCAGGAGGTGTTCGCCTCCGGTTGGATCGAGGGCGATCAGGGCTATCTCGGCCGTCCCGATGACATCATCCTCGCCAAGGACGGCTCGATCCTGGTGGCGGACGACTGGGCCGGCGCGATCTATCGCATCAGCTACGAGAAGAAGTGAGCTTTTGACCTGATGGGGCTGCGCGCTGCCATGATGGCGGCCGCAGCCCCAACTATTTTCGGTCCGCTGCGTTGATCGCAGCGCGTTGCGCGAAACCAGGTTCTGTCCGCGCAGACGAAGCGGGCCATTCGGAGGATTTGAAATGCGTCATGGTGTTGTCGCCGGCGGAGCGCTGGCCCTGGCCCTGATGAGCGTGTCCGTTCAGGCGGCCGATCTCGAAGCCGGAAAGGCCAAGGCGGAGCTCTGCGCCGGCTGTCACGGCGAGAACGGCGTCTCGCAGACCGAGAACATTCCTTCGCTGGCCGGCCAGCAGGATCAGTTCGTTCAATGGCAATTGGTGTTCTTTCGCGCGGGCACCCGCAAGAACGAGGCGATGAAGCCGATCGTCGATCAGCTCACCAATGAGGACATCCGCAATCTCGGCGCCTATTTCGCATCGCTCACGCCCGCCAAGGCGCCGCCCGACAATGATCCGGACCTCTCCAGGAAGGGCGCCGAAGCCGCCGCCGGCCGCCGCTGCGCCTCATGCCATCTCGACAGCTATGCCGGCACCAAGGGCGTCGCCCGGCTTGCCGGCCAGCGCGAGGAATATCTGGTCAAGGCGCTGCACGACTACAAAAGCGGCCAGCGCGTCGGCGGCAGCCAGGCTGCGATGACCGATGTCGCCTATCCCCTCAGCGCCGAGGAGATCACGGCGCTGGCGCATTATCTGGCGCATTTGTAGCCGGGGCCCCGCGACATAATCAGCTGTCGTCGCGGTCAGCTCCCGCGCGAGGCGGAGGATCGCAGCTATTGGCCCCGCAGCGCCTCGTACACCTTCAGCTGCGTGTAGGAAATGCGCAGCCGCGGCACCGGCACCTTGGCGGCATCGGCGCGGGCAACGAGATCGCCGATTACGTGATCCGCCTCGACCGGCAGGCCGGCGTGGAGGTCGCGGAACATCGAAGCGGTCATCGGTGATCCCTCGGCGGTGATCATCCCCGAGACGCGCTGGAAGAACGCGCCGGCCGGCGCGTAGCCGGCGGCCGCCGCCGTGGCGCTGCATTCGTCGAGCATGCCGAGCAGGAAGTCCTTGCCGCCCGGCGCGGTCAGGATGACGCCGACCGGCGCCCGCATCAGCGTCGTGGACGCTGCCAGCGAGGCGAGGAACACCCACTTCTCCCACATGTCCTGCATGATGTGGTCGCTGGCCGATGCATTGAAGTTGCCGCGCGCGAAAACCTCGGAGATCGCGCGAATGCGATCCGACGATCCGCCGTCGCGCTCGCCGAAGGTCAGGGACTGCATCGGCTGCAGCTGCACCACCTCGCGGCGTTCGTTCAAGGTCGCAGCGATCGCGCAGAGTCCGCCGAGCACCCGCTCGCGTCCGAATTTCGCATCCAGCACGTCGAGATGCTTCATGCCGTTGAGCAGCGGAATGATGCTGGTGTGAGGACCCACCGCGGGCGCGAATGACGCGATCGCATCGTCCAGGTCGTAGGCCTTGCAGCTCAGCAGCACGACGTCGAAGGTCTGCTTGAGGCTGTCCGCCTGCACCGTCGGCGGGTTGGGCAAGGTCGCGTCACCGGCGGGGCTGCGAATCACCAGCCCGGCACTGGCGAGCTCGGCGGCGCGGCGCGGCCGGACCAGGAAGGTGACATCGGCACCGGACTGCAGCAGCCGGCCGCCGAAATATCCGCCGATGGCACCGGCGCCGACGACGAGAATGCGCATGTGTGGATCCTTCTTTGAGCGGCGCGCATCATGCAGAAGCGGATGGCGAATGGCGAGTAGCGAATAGAGATGCCCTCCATTCCCTATTCGCTACTCGCCCTGCCATTCTATCCGCCCCTACCATTTCTCACCAAACGGCCGGATCTCCATTTCGAAGGTCCACGCCGTCCTGGGCTGCTGGTAGAGCTGCCAATAGGCGCCGGCAACCGAGGCCGGCGGCATCAGCAGGTCGGGATTGTCCAGCGCCTCCTCGCCCCAGAGCTGGACGCGGCGCTCGCGCACCCAGGCGGTGTCGACGCCGGAATCGATGATCAGATGCGCGACATGGATGTTCTTCGGCATCAGCTCGCGGGCCATGGATTGTGCCACCGCGCGCAGGCCGAACTTCGCCGATGCAAAGGCGGCAAAGCCGGAGCCGCCGCGCAGCGAGGCGGTGGCACCGGTGAAGAAGATCTTGCCGCCGCCGCGCGGCAGCATCAGCCGGGCAGCCTCGCGTCCGGTGACGAAGCCCGCCCAGCACGCCATCTCCCAGACCTTGCGGAACACGCGCTCGGTCGTCTCCAGAATCGGAAAATTGACGTTGGCACCGACGTTGAAGATGACGACCTCCAGCGGCGCATGCTTGTCGGCCTCGTTGAGGAAGGCGGTGGTCTCCTCCTCTTTGCGCGCATCGAGCGATCGTGCCACGATCCGGCCGCCGGCGGCTTCGACCTCGGCCACCAGCGGCGCAAGTTTGTCGCCATTGCGACGGCCGGCGAACACCGTGAAGCCTTCAGAAGCAAACTTCTTGACGATCTCGGCGCCGATATAGTCACCGGCGCCGATCACGGCGACGGTGGCATTGCGCTGCTGCATGGTCGTCTCCGTTCAGCTCGTCTACGCGTTCTCGGACCTGAATCCGCACGGCCTCGTCGCGACGGTGGAGATCATCCGAGGATCATCTCCTCGACATCGCGCAGTTGTTCCTTGCCGAAGAATATTTCGGTGCCGACGAAGAAGGTCGGCGAGCCGAATGCGCCGCGTTCGACCGCGGCCTGCGTGTTCTCCACGAGCTTTGCCTTGACCTCCGGCTCCTGGGCGCGCGCGAAAAGTTTCGCGCCGTCGAGACCTGATGACGTGATCGCCGCGATGGCGGTTGCCGGATCGTCCATTTTCTTGGGTTCGCGCCACATGTGGTGGAACGCCGCGTCGACATAGGCCTCGAACACGCCTTCGAACTGGGCGGCGACGGCCGCGCGCATCAGGTTCAGCGTGTTGACCGGGAAATGCGGGTTCCAGACCCAGGGCTGGACGTGATAGCGCTTGAGGAAGCGCTGCGTCTCGATCTCGTGGAATTCGCGCTTGTTCTTGATGCCGGCGAGCGACTCGGCCGGCGACTTGTTGTTGGTCGCCTTGAAGATGCCGCCGAGCAGCACGGGGACATAAGAGAAGCGGACGCCGATACGTTGCTCGATCGCCGGGATCGCCTCATGGCTGAGATAGGCGTTGGGGCTGCCGAAATCGAACAGGAACTCGGGGGCTGGTCGGCTCACAGGCAGTCTCCTCGGATATTTTTCATATTGTGATCCAGGGCGTCAATCGCGTCCAGGGCTTTATGATGAGCGTCATATTGCACGCGGCGGGATGCTCCGGCCCGCGTCAGACCATGCGGCGCACCGTCCGCTTGCGCCAGACCAGGAGATAATAGCTCATCTGCAGCAGCATCATCGCGGTGAACGTGATCGGATAAGCGAGCCAGACGCCGTCGAGGCCGATGCTGCGGCTGAGCCACGTTGCCGCGGGCACCTCGATCGCTGCGATCGAAAAGGCGGAAATCGCCAACGGCATCCACACCGTCCCGCCGGCGCGCATCGCTGCCGAGAAGGTCGTGGACATGCCGAACAGAACCGAGCTCCACAGCACGATGTGCAGCGAGCGCTGTGCGACCTCGATCACCGCAGGATCGGTGATGAAGAACCCCATGAGCGTGCGCGAGAACAGATAGCCCAGCACGACCAGGCCGCCGGTCAGCACGACATTCATCTCGACCCCGGTGCGCACGATGCGGCCGATCTGCTCCGGGCTGCCGCGGCCGATCGCCTGGGCGCCGAAGATCGAGACCGAGATGGCGATCGACAGCGCGGGAAACTGCACATAACCCAGCACCTGGTTGACCGCGCCATAGGCGGCGGTCGCGTCCGAGCCGAAGCCGTTCACGAGGCCGATCAGCACCATCTCGGCCAGGGACATCACGATCATGCCGATCGCTGCGGGAATGCCGAGCCGCAGCACGATGCGCAGCAGCTTCGGATCGGGCCGCATGCCGCGCAGAAAGGCCGCATCGATCGCCAGCGGATGCTTGCGCCGGAGCAGATGAAGATGGAGTCCGCCGAGCGTCACCAAGGTCGAGATCGCCGAGGCCCAGGCTGCGCTCGCGACGCCGAGTTGCGGCGCCCCAAGCCAGCCGCGGATGAAGATCGGCGTCAGCACCAGGCCGAGCACGGTGGACGCAGCCAGCGCTGCGAGCGGTGTCACGGTGTCGCCGACCGCGCGCATCTGCGACGACAGCAGGATATAGGCGAAGGTCAGCGGCATCGTGATCATCATGATGCGGGCATAGTCCGCCGCGGCATCAAGGATGTTGGCGGGCGTTGCGAGCGCGCTCAGCAAGTCGCGGCTGAACAGTCCGCCGACCGCGATCAGCGCGGCGAGCAGCAATGTGATGGTCAGCGTCGTACCCGCGATCGCCTTGACCTTCGCGGGCTCCTTGGCGCCCCAGGCCTGGCCGATCAGGATGCTGGCGCCGGAGCCGAGCCCCATGACAAAGGCCACGAAGAAGAACATCGCTGGAAAGAACACCGAGACTGCGGCGAGCGCGTCCACCCCGATCATCTGGCCGAGATAGACGTTGTTGATGGTACCGAACAGCGATTGCAGGATGTTGCTCAGCATCATCGGCGCGAGAAACATCAGGAACGGCTTGCGAAGCGGAGCGGGAGCGGACACAGCATGTTTCCGTCGACCGCCGTCATGCTTGGATCGGCCGTCGCGTTGAAGAAGGTGAGACCGGAGCCTGCCACGAATGGTCGGCCTCGGCGTTTTTTGTCCGGCTTACTCGCCGCGGTGGCGGTTGGCGAGCGCGACCACATGGTCGCGGATGTCGGCGGGCCAGGTCGCGATCAGCGCAGCCAGGCGCGGGAGATCGCCGGCGAACAGCGCCCGTGACGCCTCCTCGAATTGCGGCAGATGGCTGCCGATCCCCGACATGAAATGATAGGCCGCATCGCGCGCCTCGCGGGCGCGATCGGTGTCGCCGCTGGCGCGCCGGGCGTCATGGACCAGCTTCCGCAATGCGACCGAAGCACCGCCCGGCTGCGCGTTCAGCCATTCCCAATGCTGGGGCAGCAAGGTCACCTCGCGCGCGACGACGCCAAGCTTCGGGCGGCCGCGGCCGCGCGGCTCGGTCGGCTGCTCCGTGGCCGCAGAGCCGGCATCGCTCGGCAGCCGTGCCAGAATTTCCCGGTCACTGCCCCGCAGGTCCAGATCGATCGGTTGTCCAGTGCGGTCGCTGAAGATCATGACCGGCGCGTCGGTCGGAGCAGCGTGCTTGAGCACGAGCGCCACCTTGGCCAGCGGGCCGGTCGTGATCCGGGTGTGCCCGCCGAAGGCCGTATAGGTATCCATATGCTTGCGGTCCCCTATATGTTGGGCAAATATCACCCGGGTAGAAATTAAAGTCAATATTATCCGGGTATTTTATTCGCGCCGCCGCGAGCCCTGCCGCTCGCCGAAGTCATCGGGCCCTGCTACGGAACACCGCCTGCTTCCGCGATCCGTCTTTCGGGGACCTCATGCTGACCGTTCATCACCTCAACAATTCCCGCTCGCAACGCGTGCTCTGGCTGCTCGAGGAGCTCGGCGTGCCCTATGACATCATCCGCTACGAGCGCCAGCCTGACATGCGCGCGCCGAAGGAGCTGCGCGCCATTCATCCGCTCGGCAAGTCGCCGGTCATCACCGACAATGGCAACACGGTCGCCGAATCCGGCGCCATCGTCGAATATCTGATCGATACCTACGGCAATGGCCGCCTGATCCCGCCGCCGAAGACGCCGGAGCGTTTGCGCTATTCCTATTGGCTGCATTACGCCGAGGGTTCGGCGATGCCGCTGCTGCTGTTGAAGCTGCTGTTCAATATCATGCCCAAGCGCGCCCCGGCGCTGCTGCGTCCGCTGGTGCGCAAAGTGTCGAACCAGGCGCTCACCACGCTGGTCAACCCGCAGCTGAAACAGCACATGGCGTTCTGGGAGAGCGAACTCCAGAAGAGCGAATGGTTCGCCGGCGATCAGTTCACCGCGGCGGACATCCAGATGAGCTTCCCGCTGCAGGCCGCGGCGTCGCGCGGCGGGCTGGAGCACGGTCATCCCCGCGCGATGGACTTCCTGGCCCGCATCGAAGCGCGGCCTGCCTATAAGATCGCGCTGGAGAAGGGCGGCCCCTACGAGGTCGGCCGCTGAGAGGCTACTTCACGGCGGTCGCCGGCGACTCGGTTGCCGCGATCACCTCGCGGACCAGCCGGGCGACGCCCCTGATGTCGCCGTCCGGATCGACGGAATCGCCGAGGCGGACCACCACCATGCGCTGGCTCGGCATGATCACGAGCCGCTGGCCGAGCAGGCCGAAGGCGAAGAACGCGTCCGCCGGGATACCCTGCTTGGCGCGTCCGAGCGCGTGGGCATGCTGGCTGCGGTTGGTCCACAGGCCCGCGCCATAGTCGGTGTCCAGCGTCGCCTTGGCGGACATCGCGACCCAGCCTTCCGGGAGAATGCGTCGGTCGCCGACCACCCCGTCGCCGAGATACAGCAGGCCGAGCTTCGCCCAGTCGCGCGCGCTCGCCAGCATGTTGGCGTAGCCCTGCATCGTTCCGGTGCCGTCATATTGCAGCGTCGCGCTGCGCATGCCGAGCGGGCCGAACAGCTCGCGCCAGGCGAGCTCGATGGTCTGCTCCGGTCCACCGGCGGCATCGCGGATGATACGGGCCAGGATCTGGGTCGAGGCGCTTGAATAGGCCCAGCGCTGCCCGGGCGGCGCGATCAGCGGGGCATGCACCGCAAACGCCGCCATGTCGCGGTGGATCTCCATCTGGCTCGATGGATCGAAGCCTGAATTGGTCTCGTCCAGCGCCAGCCCGCTGGTCATCCGCATCAGCTGCTCGAGTGTGATGTCGTGCCGGCCGTCCGCCGCGTCGCGCCACTCCGCGACCGGAGCCGGCATTTGTGGGCTGAGCCTGCCCTGCCGGGTGAGAATCCCGAGCAGGGCATTGGTGACCGTCTTGGTCATCGAGAAGCCGATCAGCGGCGTGTCGACACCGATCGTCGCGGCGTAGCGTTCGGCGATCAGCCGGCCGTCCTTGATGACGACGACCGCCTTGGTGCGCCGGAGTGGCGGGCTCGCAGGCTCCTCGAAGGCGTGATCGAGCGCCGCCCTCAGGCCGGCGTCAGCAGGCTCGACCGGATCGGCTGCGGCAATGTCCGGCAGGTCCGGTGCAGGCGCGGCCGCGCGCAGCGCCCCGACATTGCTGTGCGGCAGGTAAGGTGGCTTCTGGCCCTGCAGCAACACGCAGCCGAGGCCGTCATGGTAGGAGGCCCGGCTGACATGCAGGCCGAGCAGCGAGGCATCGACGATGCGCGTGTCCCGCTCGACCCGATAGCGCATGACGGCGCGCAGGCGACGCAGGCCCGGCCGCTCCATCGTTTCGGCAAATGTGGTTTGCGGGTCCAGGCCGGACACGAAGGTCTTGGCACAGACCATCTGAGCGACCGCCGTCGTCGCGGACCGCAATGCACGATCGGGCCGATAGGTGAGCCAGCCTGCCACCAGCAGACCCACAAGCACCAGCAGACCGACTACGAATCTTCGCAAATGCACCAGAACGTCCGACGTCGCCTCGCGGGCGAGCCCTCGCTGCGCCCTGGACTTCTTCTAGCCCGCCCGGGCCGGCACGCCAACGGCGCGAACGGCCGAATGGACGCGCCAGACGGCGGCAAATCGTCCTGCTGCCTCATTCTGGCCGCCAGGCTCGCCTCGCACCTTCCGCCGGCCGGTTCCGCGCGGGAACGGCAGATCATGGTGCGACACGATCGAGACCGATCGTTCCAGGACATCACGATCTAACGTCCTGCGGCGGCTGCCCCCTTGCTGCGCGGATCCGGGGCACCGATCAGCCCTGCGGGCGTGACCAGGATCGAGTTGGCTGACGTCCGCCCCATCGGTTCCTCGATCCGGTGGCCTAGCGCGCGCAGATCGGCGAGCACATCATCGGCAAAGCCCTTTTCGACACGCACCTCGTCCGGCATCCATTGATGGTGCAGGCGGGGCGCTTTGACCGCCTCGCGGACGTCCAGCTGATAATCGAGCACATTCACGATCACCTGCAGCACGGTCGAGATGATACGGCTGCCGCCCGGCGAGCCCGTTACCAGCACCGGTTGGCCATCCTTCAGCACGATGGTCGGCGACATCGACGACAGCGGCCGCTTGCCCGGACCGGGCAGATTGGCCTCGAAGCCGACCAGGCCGAAGGCGTTGGAGGCGCCGGGCGCCGCGGTAAAGTCGTCGAGCTCATTGTTGAGCAGCACGCCGGTGCCTGCGGCGACCAGGCCGACGCCGTATGGAAAATTCAGCGTGTAGGTGTTGCTGACGGCGTTGCCGTCATTGTCGACCACCGAGAAATGCGTGGTGTTGCTCCCCTCGCGCAGCGGCTTGATGTTGAGCACGTCGCCGGCGCTGGTGGCGCGCATCGGATCGATGCTGGCGCGCTGACGCGCCGCGTAGTCCTTGGACAGCATCGCGCGCACCGGCGCATCGACGAAGGCCGGGTCGCCGAGATAGCGGGCCCGATCCGCATAGGCCCGCTTCATCGCCTCGATCAGCAGATGCAACGACGCCGGGGAGCCCTGCTTGAGCTCGGCCAGCGGAAAGCCCTCCAGGATGTTCAGCATCTCGACGAGCACGGTGCCGCCGGAGGAGGGTAGCGGCATCGAGACGATGTCATGGTCGCGATAGGTGCCTCGCACCGGCGTGCGCAGCACCGGCTGATAGGATTTCAGATCGTCCGTCGTCATGATGCCGCCGGCATCCTGGATCGCCTTGGCGAGCTTGTCGGCGACCGGTCCTTCGTAGAAGCCGCGCGGTCCCTGCTCGGCGATCGCGGTCAGCGTGGTGGCGAGATCGCGCTGGACCAGCCGATCGCCTTCCTTGAGCGCGGCGCCATCGGGCCGCATGAAGATCGCCGCCGAGGATGTCCACTTCGCCAGCCGCGGCGCCATCATCGGCAGGGTGACGGCGACGTCGTCGGCGACGGGGATGCCCTCGCGCGCCAGCACGATGGCCGGATGAAGCAATTGCGCCAAAGTGAATTTGCCCGAGCCGTATTTTTCCAGCGCCAGCGCCAGTCCCGCCACCGATCCGGGCACGCCGATCGAGAGCGCCGAATCGCGCGACTTGGCATTGTCGGGCTTGCCGTCGGCGCCGAGAAAACTGTCGCGCGTCATCGCGGCCGGCCCGGTCTCGCGATAGTCGATAGCGACGTCCTCATGGCTGGCGGCGAGATGGATGACCATGAAGCCGCCGCCGCCGATATTGCCGGCGACCGGGTAGGTCACCGCCATCGCAAAGCCGGTGGCGACCGCGGCATCGATCGCGTTGCCGCCGAGGGCCAGGATCCGCTCGCCGACCTGCGCCGCGATCCGCTCCTGCGCCACCACCATGCCATGCGCCGGGGGGTGCGCCGGCGCGGCGACGCCAGGCGGCAGCGGGATGTCGATGCCTTGCGCGTCAAAGGCCCGCGTCGGCGCGCCGCCGGCCAGCAGCAGCGTGACGCCGGCCGCCCATGCCAGCCGCGAAAGGAAACGTCGTCGATCAAACGTGAACGTGCGCATCGAGATTCTGCCGTCGCTGACATCCGTCCGGGATCATCAGATGTTATAGGGCCGCGTCGTCGGCGTAAAACGCGATGCCGTGATCGCAAGGGACTTTGCAATGGCTGTTACCACGATCGAGACGTCCGATGCGGCTCAGCAGCGGGTCTATCCGCGGCGCGCCGCCGTCGTCAGCTGGATCTTCTTCGATTGGGCGGCGCAGCCCTATTTTACGCTGATCACCACCTTCGTGTTTGCGCCTTATTTCGCCGCCCATGTCGCGCCCGACGCGGCGAGCGGTCAGGCCTTGTGGGGCTTTGCCACCGCCGCGGCCGGCATCGTGATCGCGCTGCTGTCGCCGGTGTTCGGCGCCATCGCCGATGCCACCGGCCGGCGCAAGCCGTGGATCGCGGCGTTCGGCGCGATGCTCGTGGTCGGCTCCTGCCTGATGTGGATCGGCCGTCCCGGCGCGCCGGAGCTGATCGTCCCGCTGCTCGCAGCCTATGTCCTCGCCACGATCGGCGTCGAATTCGCGACCGTGTTCAACAATGCGATGATGCCGACCCTGGTGCCGCCCGAGCGCATCGGCCGCCTCTCGGGCACCGGCTGGGCCACCGGCTATATCGGCGGCATCGTCTCGCTCATCCTCGTGCTCGGCTTCCTCGCCGCCAATCCCGACAGTGGCCGCACTCTGTTCGGGTTGCAGCCGCTGTTCGGTCTCGATCCGGTGACGCATGAGGGGGATCGCATCTCTGGTCCGCTCACGGGCCTCTGGTTCATCGTGTTCGTGCTGCCGATGTTCCTGTTCACGCCGGACTATCCGGCGCGGCACCGGCTCGGCGCCGCGATGCGCGAGGGCCTCGGTCAATTGCAGGCGACGTTGCGCAGCCTGCCGCAGCAGCGCGACATCGCGCTCTTTCTCATCGCCAACATGATCTACACCGATGGCCTCGTGTCGCTGTTCGCCTTCGGCGGCATCTATGCGGCGGGCACGTTCGGCTGGAACACGATCCAGATCGGCACGTTCGGCATCATCCTCGCGGCGGCCGGCACGCTGGGCGGCTGGCTCGGCGGCAAGCTTGACGACCGGCTCGGACCGAAGCGCGTCATCGCCGGCAGCATGACGCTTCTGCTGCTCGCGATCATTGCGATCCTGCTGGTGAGCCGCGATTCGATTCTGTTCATTCCGGTGACGCCGGCGGTGCCCGGCGGTCCGCTGTTCGCGTCGCTGCCGGAGCGCGCCTATCTGCTGCTCGGCTGCATCATCGGCGCCTGCGGCGCGCCGCTGCAGGCGGCGTCGCGCTCGCTGCTGATCCGGATGGTGCCGCAGGATCAGGTCGCGCAATATTTCGGCCTGTTCGCGCTCACGGGCAAGGTGACATCCTTCATCGGCCCGCTGCTGATCGGCACCGTCACCGCGCTCACTGCGAGCCAGAAGGCCGGCATGGCCGTGCTGGTGCTGTTCTTCGCCGCCGGGCTGCTGCTGCTGGCGCGGGTCAACGCCCATGGTCATGCGCGGGCTTGACCCGCGCAGCCATCTCAGTTCGACCAGCCTCGCTGGACGACGGATTGCCGGGGCAAGCCCGGCAATCCGATCTCATCAGTGCCGGAAATGCCGGACGCCGGTCAGCACCATGGCGATGCCGTGCTCGTCGGCGGCCTTGATGACCTCGTCGTCGCGCACCGATCCGCCGGGCTGAATCACTGCGGTGGCGCCGGCCTCGATGCAGGCCAGCATGCCGTCGGCGAACGGGAAGAAGGCGTCGGAAGCGACCACCGATCCCTTGGTCAGGGGCTCGGCGAGCTTCAGCTCGCTCGCGGCATCCAGCGCCTTGCGCGCCGCGATGCGGGCGGAATCGACCCGGCTCATCTGGCCCGCACCGATGCCGACAGTGGCCGAATCCTTGGCATAGATGATGGTGTTCGACTTCACGTGTTTGGCGACGCGGAAGGCGAAGCGCAGGTCGCGCAACTCCGCCTCGGTCGGCGCCCGCTTGGTCACGACCTTCAGCGTCATGTCATCGACGACGGCATTGTCGCGGCTCTGCACCAGGAGCCCGCCGGCAACCGTCTTTGCCGTCAGGCCGGCCTCGCGCGGATCGGGCAGGGCGCCGGCCAGCAGTAGCCGCAGATTCTTGCGCGCCGCGATCACCGCGATCGCCTCCTCGGTCGCGTCGGGCGCGATGATCACCTCGGTGAAGATGCCGGTGATCGCGCGCGCGGTGGCGGCGTCGAGCTTGCGGTTCATCGCGATGATGCCGCCGAATGCCGAGGTCGAATCGCAGGCCAGCGCCTTCTGATAGGCGGTGATCAGATCCGGGCCCTCGGCGACGCCGCACGGATTGGCGTGCTTGACGATCACGCAGGCCGCGGTGCGCGCCGGGTCGAATTCGGCGATGCATTCATAGGCGGCGTCGGTGTCGTTGATGTTGTTGTAGGAGAGCTCCTTGCCCTGCACCTGGCGCGCCGTGGCGACGCCGGGACGGCGGCCGGGCAGTGCGTAGAACGCGGCGTGCTGGTGCGGGTTCTCGCCATACCGCAGCGACTGGATCAGCCTGCCGCCGAAGGCGCGGTAATCCGGCGCGTCGTTCTGAATGGTGGCGGCGAACCAGTTGGAGATCGCGGCATCATAGGCAGCGGTGCGGGCATAGGCCTTGGCCGCAAGGCGGCGGCGCAACAGCAGCGTGGTCGAGCCCTCATGCCGGGCGAGGTCTTCCAGCACGGCGTCGTAATCATTGACGTCGACGACGACGGCGACATCCTCATGGTTCTTCGACGCCGCGCGAATCATCGCCGGGCCGCCGATGTCGATATTCTCGATGCAGTCGCTGAACGGCGCGCTGCGCTCGACCGTGGCCTCGAACGGGTAGAGATTGACGACCAGCAGGTCGATCGGCGCGATGCCGTGGGTCTTCATCGCCTCGGCGTGTTCGTCATTGCCGCGGATCGCGAGCAGTCCGCCGTGAACCTTCGGATGCAGGGTCTTGACGCGGCCGTCCATCATCTCGGGAAAGCCGGTGAGGTCGGAGACGTCCTTCACCTTCAGGCCGGCATCGGCAATCGCCTTGGCGGTGCCGCCGGTCGAGATCAGCTCGATGCCGCGTGCGGCGAGCGAGCGGGCGAACTCGACCAGGCCGGTCTTGTCGGACACGGAGAGCAGAGCACGATGAACGGGACGAAGCTGGTTTGTCATGGCAAAGAGTCCTGTTGCAGGAGTTCAATTTGCCCAGGCGCACGGCGATCCACCCCGCGCTCCCCGATGGTGCTCCATCCAAAGTCGCCAGTCGCGCGAGAGCCGGGCTCATATCAGCTTTTGGCCGTCGCGACAACGGGCAGTTCCCGACGCCGCGCTCACAGCGGCGGTTCAGGCTCCCGCCGCGCGTTGCGGCGGCCGTTGCTGTCGCTCGGCGAGGTCGACGAGCGCACGAAGCTCCAGCGGATCGAGGCCGCCTGCTGCGCGTCCTGGCGGATCACCAGCTGGGTGGTCCGGCGCGGGCCGTCATTGCCGGCGAGGAACACGCTGTCCTCGAGCTCGACCCGGTCTTCGAAGGTTTCGAACGTCCAGACCTCGCGATTGGGCAGCACCAGCATCGCGCCGCGGCCGTCGCTGAGCCGGCTCGCCTTGACCGCCGGGTGCAAGTGAAAGCGCAGTGCATAGTCGGAGCCGCCGCCGCGCAACCGGGCGCCCTGCGCCGGCGTCACCGTGTCCTCGCCGTCGAGCCGTGAGCCGTCCTCGGCCGCGACCAGGACGCGGCGATGGATCAGGCCGAACTTGGCGGCGTAGCCGTTGTGGGACGTCGACAGCACGGTGCCGTCCGGCACGACCTCGCGGAAATTCTCGACCCGCGTCGGCCCGGAGACGATCGGCGCGCCATGCAGCAGGCGCTTCATCGCGGACATCTCGACGAAGGTGCAGGACGAGGTGTTGTGATAGGTCAGCGTCGAATGCGCCACGGTGCTGCGGGCGAAGGTGCGCCAGTTCTCGCGACCGGTCGACGGCATGCCGCAATTGATCACGATGCGGCACGCGCCCGAGGAGAGTTCGAACGCGAGACAGCCGGCATGCGCCTCGTGGCTCAGATGCGGCGGCGGCGGCGGGCCGGTGTCGACGATGACCGTCATCCCGCCGGCATCGAGCCGCTGGAAGCCGGAATGCGGCATGCTCGCCATCGGCGTGCCATGCGTGTCGTCATAGGCGAGCAGCGTCGCCAGCAGGTCGGACGGCGTGCCGCCCATGCCGTTGAACAGCGCCATGTTGCCGTCGCCGTGACGGAAGAAGCGCAGCATCGGCATCATGCGATCGATCGCGTTGAGCAGCGCTGGCGGTGGCGCGATGTTGCGCGCGGCGAAGGTCTGGCGCAGCGGCAGCAGGTCGATGAGAAGTTCGATCAGGGCGCCGGGATTGCGCGAGACATGGCCGCCGTCGGGCAGGATCTGCCGCTGCAGTTCGTCGGACAATTTGCGGCTGGCGCTGCGGATGTGCTTCGCCTGATTGGCGAGGCACAGCGCCGCATAGCACAGCGCGATCAGCACCTGCAGCCGCGGTGCGCCGTCGGGAATGTCGATGGTCGAATAGCGCAGGAAGCGGATCTCGCGGGTGAGGCCGCGCAGATAGCGCCGGTAGAACTTGCCGTCGGAATCGGCCAGTACCAATGGCGCCTGCGACAGCAGCGAGATGACCCTGCGCGCCAGCACGTCGGCACGGCGGCTCAGCGGATGGCGGCCGATCTGGTTGGTGATCCAGTCGTCGACCAGCGCCCGTGCATTGGCACGGGTGAGTGCGGTGTCGGCTGCGCGCAGATGTCGCAGCCACCCGAAACCGAGCAGCGCGACTTCCCAATCCTCCGAGGGCGGCTCCAGGTCGAAGATCGAACGGCCATGGCAGGTGACGATCTTGCCGGCGAAGACGAAGCGGCCGGCATAGATCTCGGCGGCCCGCGTGGCGTCCGACGTGCGCAGATCGTGCGGAGCAATGATCAGCCGATCGGCCCGCCCCGGCCATACGCCGGACAATGATACCGACACGCCGCTGACGTTGGAGATCAGGCTGCGCGCGAAGCGGCCCAAAACCAGCGTCGATATGCGTCTGCGTTGAGCGGCGGGCACGCCAAGCCTTGGATTTGAGAAGGGATTCCGGTTGCGACCCATAGTGGATCGCGACTGCCGCCGATACACCATTTTTGGTCTCGGTGCAGCACCATCGCGGAGCCAAAATGTGGTGCGAAATCAGGATTTAACGACTAACGCAACGCGAAAGCCCTCAACCGCTACCGGCGCAGGCCGGTGCAACCCATGCACGATGGCACGCTCATGGCCGCCGCTCCAGCCTGGCCGCATAAAAACCGTCAAGGCCGCCGAGCCGCGGGTCCTGGTGGGGCAGGTGGCAGGGCAATGTCCGCAGATCGCCCGCTTCGGTAATGAGCTCGGCCAATCCCGCCACCTCGTTTGCGGTGATCGGGACTCGGCGCAACTCGGTCGTATCGGCCAGCGCGCTCTCGACGACCTGCTCGCCCTCCTCGGGCTCGAGCGAGCAGGTGCAGTAGACCAGCATCCCGCCGGGTTTGAGCAGGCTGGCGGCCCTGGTCAGCAGCCGGCGCTGCACGCTCGACAGCGCGGCGATGTCGGCCTCGCTCCGCAGCCAGCCCACGTCGGGATGGCGGCGAATGGTCCCGGTCGATGTGCAGGGCGCGTCGACCAGGATGCCGTCGAAGCCGCCTGTCGCTGCGGGCTGCCATTCGGCGGCGTCGGCCACCGCTGTCTCGGCCGTGAGCTGCAGCCGCGTCATGTTGTCCTTCAGCCGCGCCATGCGCGCGGGTGAACGGTCCACCGCCGTGACATGCGCTCCGCCATGGGCGAGCTGCGCGGTCTTGCCACCGGGCGCGGCGCAAAGATCCGCCATGGTTTTGCCGGCGACGTCGCCGAACAGCCGGGCGGGCAGCGCGGCCGCGGCGTCCTGCACCCACCATTGTCCCTCGGCGAAGCCGGGCAGCACCGTCACCGAGCCATGCAGCAAGGTCCGGACGGTCTCGGTCGGCAGCACCTCACCATGGAGGCGCGCGGCCCATTGCGCCGCGTCCGACTTGACGGTCAGGTCCAACGACGGCTCCTGGCCGAGTGCGGCGGCAATGGTCTTCGCGGTCGCCTCGCCATAATGCGCGATCCAGCGCGTGAGCAGCCATGGCGCGATGTCGAGCGGCTGGCCCTGGACATCATCGAGCAGCCCGGCGCCCTCGCGCGCGCAGCGACGCAGCACGGCGTTGACGAGCCCGGCATATTTGGCAGCGCGGCGGTCGGCCTGCACCAGCCGCACCGACAGGTCGACGGCGGCATGGTCAGGAACATCCATCCACAGGATCTGGGCCGCGCCGATCAGAAGCGCACTCTGTGCCCGCGGCGCGTCGGTCGGAACGCCGCGATCGAGCAGGCGCGAGAGCACATGGCCGAGCGTACCGAGCCGCCGCAGGGTGGTCGCCACCAGCCGGCGCATCAGCGCGCGGTCGCGATCGGCAAGCTGCTTCAGTCCCGGATGCGCGCCGGTGCCGTCGAGCTGGTCATCGAGCGTCCGATGCTTATGCAGCACGCCGTCGACGACGTCGGCGGCGATTCGCCGGGCGGCGAGACCAGGGACTTCGGAAGAGGTCGCAAAACGCGGCGGGGGCATGCCTGGAGATTACTCGCGAAAAGAAGAAAGGCAGTTCCGCGACGATCCGGTGCATGCCATCAGCTTGCGGGACCTCTGCCACGGGAATATGCCAAATGTAAGAATCGGCTCTGCTTTTTTTAGACCTGTTTCATCGGCCGTGGGCACACGATCTGATGAGGTCGGGAATGATCCGGTTTAACGGTGGAATGGTAGGATGAGCAACGAGCCCCCGCGCAAACCCGCATTGTCCGTGGTCGCGAGCCACGACGCGCCGAAAAAGCCGCTGACGCCGGCCGCGCAGCGCGCGCTGGCCGAGGCCGAGGAGCGGCGTCGCCGCGCAGCGGAGGAGGCGATGCCCAGGCCCAAGGAATTGCAGGGGCCGAAGGGGCCGGAACCGACCCGCTACGGCGACTGGGAAAACAAGGGCATCATCTCGGATTTCTGACGTGAGCCGCCCGCTGCGGTTCTTCGGTCAGAAATAGTGATGCTCACGGAGATAGCTCACGATCAGGTCGGCCGCGTCCGATGCCGACAGGGTCGCGCCGTCGATCGCGATCTCCGGCCGGTCGGGCGCTTCGTAGGGCTGGTCGATCCCGGTGAAATTCGACAGCTCGCCGGCGCGTGCGCGCTTATACAGACCCTTGGGATCGCGCGCCTCGCAGGTGGCGAGCGGGGTGGCCACGTGGACCTCGATGAACTCGCCATCGGCGAAACGCCGGCGCGCGGCGTCACGATCGGCGCGAAACGGCGAGATCAGGGACACCAGGGTGATCAGGCCGGCATCGACGAACAGCGCCGCGATCTCGCTGACCCGTCGAATGTTCTCGACCCGTGCTTCCGGCGCGAAGCCGAGATCCTGGTTGATGCCGTGACGGAGATTGTCGCCGTCGAGCAGTGCGCTGTGACGGCCGAGCTCACACAGCCTTCGGTCGACCAAGTTGGCGATGGTCGATTTGCCGGCACCGCTCAGTCCGGTGAACCACAGCACGCAGGGCTTCTGCTGCTTCAGCCCGGCGCGCACCGACTTATCGATGTCGAGTGTGTGCCAGCGGACATCGGTCGCGTGCCGCAGCGGCGCATCGATCAAGCCCGCTGCCACCGTTCGCCGGCTCACCGGATCGATCAGGATGAAGCTGCCGAGCTCGCGGCTGTCGCGATAGGCATCGCAGACCAGGGGCCGATCGAGCGTCAGATCGGCGTAGCCGATCTCGTTGGCCTCCAGCGTCTGCGCGCTCTCCTGCGCCATCGAATCGATGCAGACGCGATGCTTCAACGCCGAGATCACGGCGCCGGTCGACGAGGTTCCGGATTTGAGCAGGTAGCGGCGACCGGCCTGCATGGCGGCATCGTCGAGCCATATCAGATGGGACGCGATCCGATCTGCCACGATCGGCGGTGCGCCCGATGCGAGCACGTCGCCGCGGCTTGCATCGACCTCGTCGGCGAGCAGCAGGGTCACGGACTCTCCCGCCACCGCCTGTTGCAGCCGGCCATCGGCGGTGACGATGCCGGAGATGCGGCTCCGGCGTCCGGACGGGTGCACCACCACGGCGTCGCCGCACCGGATGGTGCCGCTGACGACACGGCCGCTGTAGCCCCGGAAGTCCGCGTTTGGCCGATTGACCCATTGCACCGGGAAGCGGAACGGCCGGTCATCGATGCCGTCGGTGACGTCGATGGATTCGAGATGCGCCATCACGCTTGGTCCTGCATACCAAGGCATGCGCGGACTGGCGCGGAAGATGTTGTCGCCGTCGCGAGCTGCCACCGGGATGCACTGTACGTCGGCGATGCCGAGCCGCTTCGCCATGCTCCGGAAATCAGCCGATATTGCCATGAAGCGGTCGGCGTCGAAGCCGATCAGGTCCATCTTGTTGACCGCCAGCACGACGTGACGCACGCCGAGCAGCGCGAGGATGTGGGTATGCCGTCGGGTCTGGCTGACAACGCCCTTGCGGGCATCGATCAGCACCACGGCAAGGTCCGCATGCGAGGCGCCTGTGGCCATGTTGCGGGTGTACTGGACGTGGCCCGGCGTGTCGGCGATGACGAAGCGGCGGCGCTGTGTCGCGAAGAAGCGATAGGCGACGTCGATCGTGATGCCCTGCTCGCGCTCGGCCTGCAGCCCGTCCACCAGCAGCGCGAAATCGAGCGCCGGACCAGCCGAGCCCGCGAGTTTGCTGTCCGAGGCGAGCGCGTCGAGCTGATCGTCGAGCAGCATCTTCGAATCATACAACAGGCGCCCGACCAGCGTGCTCTTGCCGTCGTCGACGCTGCCGCAGGTGACCAGGTGCAGCGTCGGCCGGTCGTCGGTGGATATTGTGGCGGACTCGCGCGTCCGTCCCAGAACCGGTTCGTGAACGGCCATCAGAAATAGCCCTCCACCTTCTTTCGCTCCATCGAGGCGGCGCTGTCGCGATCGATCACGCGGCCCTGCCGCTCCGATGTCCGCGACGTCCTCATCTCGCGGATGATGGCGGCAAGGTCAGAGGCCGTCGATGGCGTTGCGCCGGTCAGCGGATAGCAGCCGAGCGTCCGGAATCGGATTGATCGCCATTGCGGCGTCTCCCCGGGCCGCAGCGGCATACGCTCGTCGTCGACCATGATGAGCGCGCCGTCGCGCTCGACCACCGGGCGTCGTGCGGCGAAATACAGCGGCACGATCGGGATGCGTTCGAGCTGGATGTAGTCCCAGACGTCGAGCTCGGTCCAGTTCGACAGCGGAAACACCCGCATGCTTTCGCCCAGCGCCAGCATGGTGTTGTACAGATGCCAGAGCTCCGGACGCTGGTTCTTGGGATCCCAGCGATGCGTGGCGCTGCGATGGGAAAAGATGCGCTCCTTGGCGCGTGATTTCTCCTCGTCGCGCCGTGCCCCGCCGATCGCCGCGTCGAAGCCATGCGCATCGAGCGCCTGGCGCAGCGCCTGGGTCTTCATCACGTCCGTGTAGAGCGCCGAGCCATGGGTGAAGGGACTGATCTTCTGCGCCAGCCCCTCCGGATTGACGTGGACGAGGAGCTCGAGTCCGAGCTCCCGTGCCCGCTGGTCCCGGAATGCGATCATGTCACGAAACTTCCAGGTCGTGTCGATGTGCAGCAACGGGAATGGCGGCTTGGCCGGATGAAACGCCTTCATGGCCAGATGCAGCAGGACCGAGGAATCCTTGCCGATCGAATACAGCATGACCGGCTTGCGAAACTCGGCTGCGACCTCGCGCAGGATGGCGATGCTCTCGGCCTCCAATTGGCGCAGATGGTTGAGAGCGGCTGGCCGCGGCTCCGCAGCCGCCGGCCAGCGCGTGGTTGCGATCTCGGTCGCGTGACGCAGCGAATTCATGCCGCCACTCCCGCGCGCTCGCCGAACAAGCGCGCCGCCGTCGACGCATTCAGGTCGAGGTCACGAACGCAGGCCGCGACCGAATTGCGATAGACGTCGTTGACGCCGCAGCGCTCCAGGACGGCGAGCTGATGGTCGCTGAGCGAGCTTGTCGCCCGGAACTGGTAGCGATAGGCGCTGTCGGAGGTGTGGAGATTGGGCACCTTGTAGATGGTCGCCTCGGCGGGAAAGATCACCCTCGCATTGGTCCCCTGCGCATGCCCCGGCTCCTGCCAGGAGGTCACGGCTTTCTCCGCGAAGATGCCGGACAGGCCGAGGCGGTCGAACAGCACCCGGATCGAGGAAAGCGGCTCCTTGCTGACCTCGTAGACATAATGGGTGACAGGAATGCCGTGCTGCCTGGCGTAGCTTGCGACCCGGGCGGCACTGAGCGCGGCGATGGCGTAATGCGCCAGCAGCGTGCTGTCCGAGGCCCGCGAGATCAGCTTGTCCAGCCAGGAGGCGAGCGCGCTCGCCGGCTCGCGGTCGAGTGCGATGAGATGCAGCCGCGACGGCGGGTAACCGGCCTCGATCAGCAGCTGCAGCGGATTGAACAGGCTCTCCGCGAGGACGTAGGGGCCGATCGTCTCCTTGCTGAACAGGTTCGGCTCGCCGGTGGCGGATGGAATGACCCAGGGCGTCAGCGGCCGGCCGACCATCGCATCGCGCAGCATGGCCTTCAACGGCTGATAATAAGACGGCATTCCGGTCATGCCGAACAGGTTGCTCAGCGCGGTCGATCCGACGCGCGCCTTGCCGCATGCGAAATAGAGCATCGGGAAATCCTGCGCCGCGCGATCACGAAAATTGTCAGCCAGGCAATTCGTCACCTCGCGCATCAAGGTCGCGAGCGCGACCGTCCGGCTCTGGAATGCGCCGACGGGCGACAGCGGCATCGTGTCAAGCGATGGGTGTTCGGCCCTGATCAGCGCGGCCATTTGGGCAATGGAGTCAGCCGATGTCACATCGAGAATCATGTGTTCGCTCCCTTATGAGTTTAAAAAAATCTTTAAGTTCGAAAAAATCCGGCCCGCGTGTCGGCGGGCGACGGCACGGCCGTGGCGCGCGGCAGTGCCGAATGGGTCACGCCGCGCGCACGGTCTCTAGAAATCTCTCCACCTCCGTCTTGAGATTGCTGCTCTGGGATGTGAGCGAGCGCGCCGAGTCCAGCACCTGGCCGGATGCGTTGCCGGTCGCGCTGGCGCCGCGGTTCACTTCCGTGATCCGCTCCGCGACCTCCGCGGTCCCCTTGGCTGCCTCGCCGACATTGCGCGCGATCTCGCGGGTGGCAGCGCCTTGCTGCTCGACCGTGGCGGCGATCGTCGCGGCGATGTCGGAAATCTGCGTGATGGTTGCGCCGATTTCCTTGATCGCAGCGACCGATTCCTGCGTCGCCGCCTGCATTCCGGCGATCTGGGTGCCGATGTCCTCGGTGGCTTTTGCGGTCTGGGCCGCAAGCGCCTTGACCTCGCTGGCCACGACGGCAAATCCGCGTCCGGATTCACCGGCGCGAGCGGCTTCGATCGTGGCGTTCAGGGCCAGCAGGTTGGTCTGTTCGGCGATCGCGGTGATCAGCTTGACGACGTCGCCGATGCGTCCCGCGGCGGCCTGCAGTTCGTTGATGCGGGCGTCGGTGCGTTCCGCCTGCTTGACCGCTTCGTTGGCGATGCGGCTGGAATCGTGAACCTGGCGGCTGATCTCGGTGACGGAGGCGCTCATCTCCTCCGTCGCCGAGGCCACCGCGCCAACATTGGTCGAGGCTTCCTCCGAGGCTGCGGCCACCATGCTGGACAGGACCTGCGTCTGGTTGGCGGTGCCGGACAGCGTGCCTGCGGCCCCCTCCAACTGATGCGCCGCTGACGAGACGGTGGTGACGATGCCGCCGACGGCGGCCTGGAACGCGTCGGCGAGCTTGATCATCTCCGCCTTGCGCTGCTGCGCGGCGATCTTGTCCTGGTTCTTCTGGGCGAGCTCCATCTGCTCGATGCGAATCAGGTTGTCCCTGAAGGTGCTGGCCGCGCGCGCGTTGTCGCCGACCTCGTCGCCGCGCTCGGTGTAGGGAATCGTCACCGATTTGTTGCCGCCGGCGAGCTCGAGCAGCACCTCGCCGACCCGCCGGATCGGACGCGCGATGCTCAGCGAGGAGAAGACCGCGGAGCCAATCAGCACCAGCACGACCAGCGCGCCGACGATCAGCGCGACAGTGCCGACCCGCTCCAGCTCTGCGACCAGCTGATTCTGGCGCAGCGCCATCATTTCGGAGCCCATGGTGGCGGCTTCGCCGATCCGCTTCGCGATCTCCTTCGAGGTTGTCGCGACATTGTCGTTGAAGACGCGCTTGCTGACCTCATCGGCCCTGAAATAATCCAGCGCGGCCGTCTTGAACGAGGTCGCGATGGCGATCAGTTCGTCGATTCCCGCTTGCAGGTCCTTCTCGGTCGCAAGGCTGCGTGCCTTCTGCAGGGCTGCGACCAGCCGGTCGACGCTCGCGGTTGCGACATCCCGCTGCTTCACATCGCCGGTCTTGGCGAAATGCCAGCTTGCCGCGCGGACGGCCGCCAGCGCCGCGTCGGCGGCTCGCAACTCGGCCTCGAGGCTGAAATGATTGGGGGAAGCGGCGAGGCTGGGGTTGGTCAGGAGTTTGGGAAAGCTTCGTTCCCAGGCCTCAGACGCCTGGCCGCGGGCTGCGACCTTGGCGAGCACATCGGCTTGCGCCTTGGCATAGTCGGTCCCGGCGGCCGCCGCTTTGTCGATCAGCGTGCGGATCTCGCCATACATCTCCCGCGCCACCGCACGGGTTGCGCGCTGGCGTGCGGCGTCAACTTCCTTGGCTGCGGCGGCGAGATGGTCCTGCAGCGCCTGCAGGCTGGCCTGCAGGCGATCCGGGGCGGCCACGCTGCCGATGTCCTGCGCGCTGATCTGCGCCCGCAGCATCGCCGCTTCTGCGGCCTGGGCGTTGGCCCGGTTGGCCGTGTTGATCACGACCAGTTTGCTGGACTGTTCGATCGACTGGTTGCCGATGATCTGGTTGGCCAACATGCCGGCCACCAGAACCACCCCGATCCCGGCCGTAATCCCGAGTTTCGTCCCTATCTTGAAATTGAACCGAAACATGCACCAACTCCCCAAAGTTGTAATTGGGTAGTTGGCGCAACCAAGATAAACAAGATATAAATCCTCCACCCCGTACAACTACAGGTGAAAAGTTCCACGGATATGTCGTTAACGGAGAGTTCGTTCTGTGGGGGCTTCGGCTGCGATAGCTTCAGCCGGACCGCGCTTCAGCGCGTCACCACGACAGTCGTGCCGATCGACACCCGCTCATAGAGATCGGTGATGTCAGCGTTGAGCATGCGGATGCAGCCATAGGAGACGAAGCCGCCGACCGAGCCCGGCACATTGGTGCCGTGGATGGCGTAGTCGCCGCCCGCCAAGGTCATGGCGGCGACGCCCATCGGGTTGTGTGGCGAGCCGCCGGCGATGACGTCGGGGAGGTTGGGCTTGTCGCGCTTCACCTCGGCGGGCGGCGCCCAGGCCGGATATTTGTACTTGCCGTCGATCTTGGTGGTGCCGGCCCATTGCCGCCCGGCCTTGCCGACGCCGACCGGGTAGCGCATCGCGTGGCGGCCATCGAGCACAAGGTAGAGCTTTCGTTCGCCGGTCTTCACCACGATCGTGCCGGGCGAAAAGTCGCCGGCCATGTCCACCAGCTCGGGGCGGGCCGACGCGGGAGCGGTCGTGGCAAGGCCTGCGCCCAGAGCGGCCGCTGCGAACACCACCGCCTTTGCCGTCGCCGTCCTGATCGCCGCGAACCGCATCGTCATTCTCTCTTCTGTCGGCCTGGTTCCCGTGCGCGCCGGGCCACACCGGGCCATTCGAGGAAAGAAAAACTTCTCGCCCAAGTAAATGACCCGAAAACAACACTCGCCCGCAAACCGGGTTGTGGTGGGTCTGATCGGTTCCTGACAGGGGCTGCGCCGGCGCCGGGCAGCCCTATTTGATGCCGGTGATCGCCGACAGGGCCCGGACGGCGTAGGTGCCGGGATGGTCGTGGATGTAGGCCGTCGTCGCTTGCCGGACATAGTCGTGCTGGCGCACGTTCGACCCGGTGGCCCAGAGCGCAGCGGCTGCAACGACCATCCGGCCGCGCTGTGCCGCGTCATAGCGCTGTTTCAGGGCGTCGTAGATGTCCTTCGGACCGCCGACCATCGCGACCGTGATGCGCGCGGTGTCGAGTGCAATCAGCTCAGATTGATTGGTGATCGAAGCAAAGAAGTCGAGGATCATGCGCACGTAACGGCCGTCACCCTCGGCGAACGAGGCGCCCCACAGCAGGTCCAGGTCTGTCGGCGTCCGGATCCTGATATCCTCGAGCCGGTCGGGAGCGCTGCCGAACTGATCCTCCAGCGTGGAGTCGAGGTCGTTCGGGCCGAAGCGGCTGCGATACTTGCCGGCTTCCGCGGCATGGCCCGAGAGCCGAACGGCGGCGAGGAAGGCCGAAGCTGCCTTGCTGTCTCCGGGTGATGGCGCCAGCCGGTCGATCCAGTCCGGATGCAGCGCAAATGTCCGCCCCAGCAAGCCGGCAACCGGCGGGTAGGCCGTCCAATCGCGTCCTTCCGAGGTCAGGGTCGCAAAGACATGGGTGAGGGTTTCGATCCGCGGATCCCTGTAGAAGAACGCGATCGATGTCTTCAGCTCGGGCGACTGCGGGATGAGCTGCGCGGCCGAGGGCCCGATCCCACCCGCAAAAAGCCAGAGAACGCAGCCCATCCGGGCTACGTTCTCCAACCGTTTCCTGATCAGCCCCGCAGGCATTCGCTAGGCCTGCTTCTCCTTGCGGTTCTGCCGGTGCTGCACGAGATCGTCGACCACGCCGGGATCGGCCAGGGTCGACGTATCGCCGAGCGCACTCGGCTCGTCCTCGGCGATCTTGCGCAGGATGCGGCGCATGATCTTGCCGGAGCGGGTCTTGGGCAGGCCCGGTGCGAACTGGATCTGGTCGGGCGAGGCGATCGGTCCGATCTCCTTGCGCACCCAGGCGACGAGCTCCTTGCGCAGCTCCTCGCTCGGCGTCTCGCCGGCCATCAGGGTAACATAGGCGTAGATGCCCTGGCCCTTGATGTCGTGCGGATAGCCGACCACGGCGGCCTCCGAGACCTTCGCATGCGCGACCAGCGCGCTCTCGACCTCGGCGGTGCCCATGCGGTGACCGGAGACGTTGATGACGTCGTCGACGCGGCCGGTGATCCAGTAATAGCCATCGGCATCGCGGCGGCAGCCGTCGCCGGTGAAGTACTTGCCCTTGTAGGTCGAGAAGTAGGTCATCTCGAACCGGGCATGGTCGCCATAGACGGTACGCATCTGGCCCGGCCAGGAGCGGGTCAGGCAGAGATTGCCCTCGGTCGCGCCCTCCAGCGTCTTGCCGTCGGCGTCGACGATTTCGGGAACCACGCCGAAGAACGGCCGCGTCGCCGAGCCGGGCTTGAGCTTGGTTGCGCCGGGCAGCGGCGTGATCAGGATGCCGCCGGTCTCGGTCTGCCACCAGGTGTCGACGATCGGGCAGCGGCCGCCGCCGACGACGCGGTGATACCACTCCCAGGCCTCCGGATTGATCGGCTCGCCGACCGAGCCGAGCAGGCGCAGCGACGCGCGCGAGGTCTTCGTCACGGGCGCATCGCCGCCCTGCATCAGCGCACGGATCGCGGTCGGCGCGGTGTAGAAGATGTTGACCTTGTGCTTGTCGATGACGTTCCAGAACCGCGAATTGTCCGGATAGTTCGGCACGCCTTCGAACATCAGCGTGACCGCGCCGTTCGCCAGCGGCCCATAGAGGATGTAGCTGTGGCCGGTGACCCAGCCGACATCGGCGGTGCACCAGTAGACGTCGCCCTCGTGATAGTCGAACACATATTGATGCGTCATCGCGGCGTAGACGAGATAGCCGCCGGTGGTGTGCAGCACGCCCTTGGGCTGGCCGGTCGAGCCCGACGTGTAGAGGATGAACAGCGGATCCTCCGCATGCATCGGCTCGCACGGGCACTCCGTCGTCACCATCTCCGCGGCCTCGTGATACCAGAGGTCGCGCGTCGGGTTCATCTCGACCTTGCCGCCGGTGCGCTTGACCACGACGACCCAGTCGACATTGTCGACCTTGTTCAGCGCCGCGTCGACATTGGCCTTCAGCGGCACCTTGCGGCCGCCGCGCAGGCCTTCATCGGCGGTGATGACGACCTTGGAGTCGCAGTCCTTGATGCGCTGCGCGAGCGAATCCGGCGAGAAGCCGGCGAACACCACCGAATGGATGGCGCCGATGCGGGCGCAGGCCAGCATCGCATAGGCCGCCTCCGGGATCATCGGCAGGTAGATGGTGACGCGGTCGCCCTTCTTGACGTTGCGGTTGCGCAGGATGTTGGCCATCTTGCACACTTCGTCGTGCAGTTCGCGATAGGTGATGTTCTTGGACTGCGAGGGATCGTCGCCCTCCCAGATGATCGCGGTCTGGTTGGCGCGGGTGGCGAGGTGGCGGTCGATGCAATTATAGGCGGCGTTGAGGACGCCGTCCTCGAACCATTTGATCGAGATGTTGCCGGGGGCGTAGGAGACGTTCTCGATGATGGTGGGCGCCTTCACCCACTCGACGCGCTTGGCCTGCTCGGCCCAGAAGCCGTTCGGATCCTTGATCGAGCGCGCATACATCTCCTGGTATTTCGCGTCGTCGACGAAGGCGCGTTTCGCCCACTCAGCCGGGACGTCGTAGATCTTCTCGGACATTTCACACCCTCCACCATGCGGCCTGCGGATGGACCCCGTCACAGGCCGTCGTTGTTTCCACTATGCGTCCGCGTAACCGGCGGCGACAAGGCAAGACAAGTAGAACCTTCGGCGGGGAGGCGGTCTGCGCAGGATCAAAGAATTGTACGTGGAGGTTGCAGCAGGTGAGATCGGTTTGCCGCAGGGAGGGCTGCCAATCATCAAGGTTACCCCGAAACCGGTCGGCTTGCGGTATCTTGAAACCGTTTTGCCTAAATTTCAGGACTCGCCTTCCGGGCGATGACGCCCTAAATCGCCTTGAAGCTGTGGATAACCTGGCCGGAACCAAATTGCGGCGCGGGGCATTGAGCGGATAAGCACGACGGCAGGGCGTCTAAAGCAATGACGGATCAGCAGAATTTCGAGAGCTCGCGGGTCGGCCCGGCCGATGCCGAGGTGGCGCTCGCGAAAGCGCTGGGCCAGTGGCCGCCCAAGCCGCCCCGGCGCAAGCTGACGCTGAAGGACCTCGCCCATACCAAGGCCGCCAACGCGCAAGCCAATGCCAAGACCTCGGTCGAGGAACTTGCCCAGCGCATCGGCCTCAAGCTCGGCGACCAGACCGAGTTGACCATCCGTCGCATCAAGCGCGGCAAGAGCTACAGCTTCATCCGGGCCAACGGCACGCCGATCCGCCATGCCGGCACGATTCGCCGGCTGCACGCGATGGCGGTGCCGCCGGCCTATCGCGACGTCCGCTACGCGCCCGATCCGAGTCTGCATCTGCAGGCGGTCGGCATCGATGCCGCCGGGCGGCTGCAATATCGCTATCACGCCGACTGGGAGAAGGTGCGCGAGCATCGCAAGGCGCATCGGCTGGCGAAGCTGGTCGGCGCGCTGCCGCGCATCCGCCGCGCGGTGTCCAAACATCTCGCCGGCGACGAGCCGACGCGCGAGTTCGCGCTCGCGGCCGTCATCGAGCTGATCGCGCGCACCGCCATTCGCCCCGGCAATGAATCCTATGCGCGGCTGAACGGCACCCGCGGTGCCACCACATTGTTGAAGTCGAACGTCATTCTCGAAGACGACGGCCTGGTGCTGACCTTCAAGGCCAAGGGCGGCAAGGCGGTGCGCAAGGAATGCGACGCCGCCAAGCTGGTGCGCGCCGTCGGGATCCTGCGCGGCCTGCCCGGCCGCCGCATGTTCCAGTATCGCGATGCCCAGGGCGTGGTGCGCGCCGTCTCCACCACGCAGGTCAACGCCTTCCTGCGCGAGATCGCCGGCATCAAGATCTCGCTGAAGGATTTCCGCACGCTGATGGCCTCGGCGGTGGCGCTGGAGACATTGTCGCGGATCACGCCGGCGGCGAGCGCGCGCGGCCGCAAGAAGCAGATCCTGGAAGCGATCCGCGCCGCTGCCGACGAACTCACCAACACGCCGGCGATCTGTCGCAAGAGCTATGTGCACGACACCATCGTGACCGCGTTCGAGGACGGCATCCTTGAGCGCTTTGCGGCCACCATGAAAGGCCAGCGCTCGCAGACGCGGCGCGAGCAATTATTGGCCCAGGTGGTGATGGCCGTGGCGGCCTAGCGGCCCATGAGCTCAGGCCTGACAGCCCGGACCGATCTTGGACGATGCCAGGAAGCGCGCGATCGGATCGAGCTCGCGGCATGGCACGGCCACGGTCTTCACCGGCTCGACATGCCGCTTGAGCGGACGCAGCACCTGCTTCTTATGAGCCGCTCGCACACGGCGTGCGGCAGACGCGCCGCGCGCTTCCGCGAGCACCGATCTTGAGACCAACGGCAAAGCCGTTGTTTCCCTGACGTCAATCGGCGTGCCGAAGCTACGATCGGTGTCGCTTAGAGTATCAACGCCGGGAACCGACGTGCCGATCACTGTCGACGTCGTCTCGTTGTCGAGATCTGCTGGCGAAACCGCCGCCAGCACCATCTTTGTTGCAAGCAAGCAGCAGATTATCACGAGGCAAAACCCCGCGATCCAGATCGTTCTGTTCACTTTAGGAAACCCCCGCCGAGAGCGCCGGAGTTGCGGGACATCCCCTTCCCGCAATGGCGCCGTGTGCCGATCAGTCAACCTTAAGAGATTGTTAACTGCAATAATTTCCGGGTGCGGCAGCGCCGCCGGTTGTGATTGTAGTTAACGCGTTCAAGCGCGTGCGCGCCGTCGAGCGTCATCGGCCATTGACCGACAGGCACGCAATCAGTTCCGCGCTTGTGACATCGCGGCGCGCGACATTCTGTCGTCGATCGACCGGCGATGCGGAGAGCGAGACGATCTCGACGCGCCGAGGTTTCAAACATCACGTTAAATTATGGCGCGAAACCCGCTCGCCTGAGGCGGCGTAACTCGGTCCGACACGACGCAAGAGCAACATCGCTCACCATCGCATCGGTGTCGCAGTCGAACTGATCACGCGGCACTGCCGCCGCCTTCATTAGGGAGCTACCCATGTCCAAGCGCATTGCCTATCTCGCCGCCGCCGCCTTCAGCGCGTTGTCACTGACCTCGACCTTCGTTGCGCCCGCGCGCGCCGAGGAAAAGACCGTGATGGTCGGAGGTGCGGCGATGTATCCGTCGAAGAACATCATCCAGAACGCCGTCAATTCGAAGGATCACACGACGCTGGTCGCCGCCGTGAAGGCTGCGGGCCTCGTGCAGACGCTGGAGGGCAAGGGCCCGTTCACGGTGTTCGCGCCGACCAACACCGCCTTCGGCAAGCTGCCGGCCGGCACCGTCGACACGCTGGTCAAGCCCGAGAACAAGGCAACTCTGACCAAGATCCTCACCTATCACGTCGTGCCCGGCAAGCTCGAGGCCGCCGACCTAAAGGATGGCCAGACTCTGAAGACGGTCGAGGGCGAGCAGCTCACCGTCAAGCGCGAGGGCAAGAACGTCATGATCGTCGACGCCAAGGGCGGAACCTCGATGGTCACGATCCCCAACGTCAATCAGTCGAACGGCGTGATCCATGTGGTCGACACCGTGCTGATGCCGGCCTCCTGATCGCGCCCGGGAATACCGGCCACATCCGTTCATCCTCCTCCTCGCGGATGTGACCACGAGCGAGCCGGGCCCACCCCGGCTCGCTTTTTTGTGAGAGCTTGGACGCAATCTGCATCGATTTGCCGGTTTGCGCCCGTAACGACCAGCCATCAGGTCGCGTATATTCGTCTGGAACCTTTCGACCACCCCCGAACGACCGAGCCTGTCATGTCCAGCATCGCCGCCACCGCAACGACGATCAGCACGTCCCGCACCAAGGTGATCCAGCCGGCCTGGGTCCGCGTCATGCATTGGATCAACGCCGCGGCGATGATCGTCATGATCATGTCGGGCTGGCAGATCTACAACGCTTCGCCGCTGTTCGACTTCCGCTTCGATCGCAGCATCACGCTCGGCGGCTGGCTCGGCGGCGCGCTGCTGTGGCACTTCGCCGCGATGTGGGTGCTGATGCTGAACGGGCTCGCTTATCTCGTCACCGGTCTCGTCACCGGCCGGTTCCGCCGCAAGCTGCTGCCGCTTTCGCCGGCGTCCGTCATCGCGGACCTCAAGGCGGCGCTGACCTTCAAGCTGTCGCATGACGACCTCACGGCCTATAATGCGGTGCAGAAGCTGCTTTATCTCGGCATCATCCTGGTCGGCATCGTCGTCGTGCTGACGGGCCTGTCGATGTGGAAGCCGGTGCAGCTGCACTGGCTGGTCAGCCTGTTCGGCGACTATCCTGCCGCGCGCTATGTCCATTTCGTCTGCATGGCGCTGATCTGCGCCTTCCTGGTCATTCACATCCTGCTCGCGCTGCTGGTGCCGAAGAGCCTGCGCGCGATGATCACAGGGCGCTGAGAGGAGACATCGTCATGGCCAAACGCCCGTTCCTGATTCCCGGCGTCGACAAGCGGCTCTTGATCAAGGGCTCGCTCAAGACGATGCCAGACCTGACGCGACGCCGCTTCCTCACCGGCGGTGCCAGCCTGGGTGCGCTGACCTTGCTGACCGGTTGCGACGTCGTCGACAGCGACACGGCCGAGGAACTCTTGAAGAAGGTCTCCAAGTTCAACGATGCGGTGCAGGCCTGGATGTTCAATCCGGACGCGCTGGCGCCGACCTTCCCGGAGAGCGCGATCACCAAGCCGTTCCCGTTCAACGCCTACTACACGCTCGACGAGACACCGGAGATCGATGCCGCCGACTGGAAGCTCGAGGTGCGCGGCCTCGTCGACAACAAGAAGTCGTGGACGCTCGACGAGCTGCACGCGCTGCCGCAGGTCACGCAGGTGACACGCCACATCTGCGTCGAGGGCTGGAGCGCGATCGGTTCCTGGACCGGCACGCCCTTGCGCGACTTCCTCAAGCTGATCGGTGCCGATACGCGCGCGAAATATGTCTGGTTCAATTGCGCCGACAAGGACGGCTACAACTCGCCGCTGGATATGCGCACCGCGCTGCATCCGCAGACCCAGATGACGTTCAGATTCGCCGACCAGATCCTGCCGCGCGCCTACGGCTACCCGATGAAGATCCGCGTCCCCACCAAGCTCGGCTTCAAGAACCCCAAATACGTGGTCGCGATGGAGGTCACCAACGACTACAAGGGCGGCTACTGGGAAGACCAGGGCTACAATTCGTTCAGCGGGAGTTGACCTCCAGCTGGTCGAGCCCAGATGGCGCTCACGATCTCCGCTGTCGTCCCGGCGAACGCGGGGACGACAGCGTTTATGAGGCGCGGTCCGTGCGCTTCAACTTGCTCTGCATCGCCGCCATTGCGGCGCCGAGCAGCAACAACGCCGCCGACACGTTCAACGCATAAGTCAGGCTCCCCATCGCATCGGTGATCGCGCCGACGCCGAAAGGGCCCATCGTCTGGCCGATACCGAATGAGATCGTCAGCGCGGCGATCGCGCGCGGCCAGGCGCTCTGCGGCAGGTTGAAACGCACGAAGGCGGTGGTCGCCGTGGTGACGGTGGAGAACGCGATGCCGAACACGGCGGCCGACAGTGCCAGCATCGCCGGTGAATGGCCGAGCGATGGCAGCGCAGCGCCGATCGCGTTCACCGTGAGGATGAAGGCGGTCGGCCGGCCGCCGCGGTCCAGCGCCAGCACGCGGCGCCAGACCCAGGGCGTGCTGAAGCCGGCAAGCCCGATCAGGCACCAGAAGGCGGATTGCGCCACCGCGCCGCCGCCGAGATCGCGGACATAGGCGATCATGAAGGTGAGGTAGGCGATGTAGCCGGCACCATACAGGAAGTAGCTGACCAGATAGATCGCCATTGGCCGCAGCGAGACGCGGTCGGCGCGGGTCTCCGGCACCGCTGCGCTCGCCGGGATCGGCATCACGAGCAGCGGCACGATCAGCACCGCGCCGAGCGCCGCCAGCACCGCCCACACGATCCACCACGAGCCGGGCCCGAACGCCTGCAGCACGAACGGTGCGATCAGGCCGGAGACCACGATGCCGAGCGGCGGCCCGGCATAGAACAGGCTGAGCACGAAGCTCGCCCGCGCCGGCTGGGCCAGTGCAACCCGCGCCGCCAGCGCGCCGCCGGCCACGAGCGCCACGCCGGCGCCGATGCCGGTCATGAGCCGCGCCAGGCTGAGCGCCGCGAAGTCGCTCGTCATGGCGCAGACGGCAAGCGACGCCAGCGCTGCCAGCGTTCCGCCGCGCACTGCGGCCAGCCCGCCGACGCGCTGCGCCAGTTGTGCTGCGATCAGGGCGCCGAGCAGATAGCCGGCGGCATTGACGGTGTTCATGAAGCCGGCGGCCGAATACGACCAGTGCAGCGAGTCGCGCATGTCCGGCAGGACCAGCGCATAGGCGAAGCGGCCGATGCCGAGACCGATGATCGGGCCGAGCGAGAGCGTGAGGTTGGTCAACGCCGGGCGGACCGCTGTCGGGACGGATTGGGATGTTGGCAAGAAATGCTCCGGTGCGGCGATGATCGGGCAATTCATGCTGTTTGGCCGCCATTTTCGAGCACATTACAGCGCGGTCTGCAGGTACAGAAGACGGGCGGTGACATTGGTGGCTTGCCAACGGCGCAGGAGGGCTTTAGCACTCCGCGCGGATTTTAAAGCCGCTCTTCGTCATGTCCGGCCGCACGCCGGGCCTCCCGTCCCTGCTCGCAGAGGCGCGGATGGCCGGACGAGACCGGCCATGACAACGACCCACATGAGGACAACGACCATGGCGACCCACAAGCTCCTTCTGCTGCCCGGCGACGGCATCGGCCCCGAAGTCATGGCCGAGGTGAAGCGGCTGATCGGCTGGCTGAACGGCAAGGGTCTCGCGTCGTTCGAGACCGAAGAGGGCCTGGTCGGCGGCGCGGCCTATGACGCCCACGGCGCGTCGATCTCGGAAGCCGACATGGACAAGGCCAAGGCGGCCGACGCGATCATCTTCGGCGCCGTCGGCGGACCGAAATGGGACGGCGTTCCCTATGAGGTGCGGCCCGAGGCCGGTTTGTTGCGCCTGCGCAAGGATCTCGGCCTGTTCGCCAATCTGCGTCCGGCGGTGTGCTATCCGGCGCTGGCCGATGCCTCGAGCCTGAAGCGCGAGATCGTCGAGGGGCTGGACATCATGATCGTCCGCGAGCTCACCGGCGGCGTCTATTTCGGCGAGCCCAAGACCATCACCGATCTCGGCAACGGCCAGAAGCGCGCCGTCGACACCCAGGTCTACGACACCTATGAGATCGAGCGCATCGCCCGCGTCGCCTTCGACCTCGCGCGCAAGCGCCGCAACAAGGTGACGTCGATGGAGAAGCGCAACGTCATGAAGTCGGGCGTGCTCTGGAACGAGGTCGTCACTGCGGTCCACAATCGCGAGTACAAGGACGTCACGCTCGAACACCAGCTCGCCGATTCCGGCGGCATGAACCTGGTGAAATATCCGAAGATGTTCGACGTCATCGTCACCGACAATCTGTTCGGCGACATGCTGTCGGATATCGCGGCGATGCTGACGGGATCGCTCGGCATGCTGCCCTCGGCCTCGCTCGGCGAGGTCGATGCGAAGACCCACAAGCGCCGCGCGCTGTACGAGCCGGTGCATGGCTCGGCCCCCGACATCGCCGGCAAGGGTCTCGCCAATCCGATCGCGATGCTGACCTCGTTCGGCATGGCGCTGCGCTATTCGTTCGATCTCGGCGCCCTCGCCGACAAGCTCGATGCCGCGATCGCCGCCGTGCTCGCATCAGGCCTGCGCACCGCCGACATCAAGGCCGAAGGTTCGACGCCCGCATCGACCGCGCAGATGGGCGAGGCGATCATCAAGGAGTTGGAGAAGCTCACCGCGTAGTCGGACGCGGATGCTCATCGGAGCCGAGGTCCCGCCGCGCGAACTTTGCGCTCCCCTCCCCGCAAGGGGAGGTGAGCCCGTCGCGGCGCATCTGCATAGCTCGAAGCATCGCAGATGCGACTTTGCTGCCATGACGTGATCTGTGGTTGCGATGGGGTGACGATCAAGACCGCTTCCGCGGGCTGATCCACAAAGACGACTCGTCGGGCAAATCAGTGCGGCGCAGTTGCGCGATTGCAGCCAATCATGGGCTCCTACAGACGCCCTCATCCGCCAAATCTGCTGCGGCGAAAAACTGATTTCATCCGCGCCTTCAAATGGATCGGACGATCCGTCCATGCCGCGGGCAAGAATCGGCTTTCTCTTTTCCAGAATTCATGGTTTCTCGGGCCATCCCGCTTCGCTTGCAAGGGGCGTTTCGCGATCGTCACGAGGCGTGAGGCGGGGATGCGGTGGCCGCGCGGGCGCGCAGCATGTCCTGACGGACGTGCGGACGAACGAGGCTCTTGCGGACGCGAAGCTGCGTGGTCCTGGCGCCCCGATGCCGGCGCCAAGCCTGTGGGGTGATCATCTTCATGGCGACGGTGGCTATCAAGCCGGACACCGAGGAGAGCGCAGAGTAAGCGTGAGCCCATCGCGCAGGGAGGGCCGGGTCGCGCCGGCTGGACCTGTGGTACCTGCCGCCTGCATTTTCTTTCGCAGGCGGGCCGCAGGCCTCAGCGGAGGCCTGGCCTTCCCTGCGCCCTTGCTTTGGATGAGGGCGGAACGTGCCGGATGACTCGGACGCGACGGCGCCGCGAGAAAGCGCTCGCTTGTTGTCGCGATCGTCATGTCCCGCGCAGGCGGGGCATCCAGTACGCCGCGGCCTCTCGGCTCACTCTTCGCCGCCTCTGGACTACTGGATCGCCCGGTCGGGCCGGGCGATGGCAGCGTGAGTTGCTCGAAGATGCTTGAATGACGAGAGAATGCTTGGATCGCCCTCCGAACGCAAAAAGCCGGGCAGAGCCCGGCCTTGGTGATCGGGTGATGCCGCAGCCCTCAGTAGGGGATCGGAATCCGGGTCGGATAGCCGCCGAGATCGGACGGCGCCATCAGCGGTTGGCGATCGATCGGACGGTTGAGGTTCTCGCGGGCGAACGATGGATAGCCGACGGCCGGCGGGAAGGCATAGTCGCTGAACTTGCGGTCACCCGGCAGCACTTCGGTGCCGCCATCGAGCCAGGAGCGCTTGCTGACATACACGCGGGTCCGCGGGCCGGACTGATAGGAATAGTTCGGGCCGTTGCCGGAATAGGCCACGGTGGCGCGGCGCTTGGTCGGGGCGGCATCGGCAGACGTGACGGCAAGACCGGTCGCGGCGATCACCGCCAGGGTCAAGGCCCGGGTTGCGGCAGAAAATTCAATCATCACGTCCTCTTCCTCGCGCCTCAAGCGGCCGGCGCACGCCATGCGCATGATTTGGCCCGCACAATATCTGCGTCGGCTGTGGCATCACAAGGTCATTCCGGCGGCCGGCCGCAAGATAAATTCCCGCTGTGGCGGGAAAGTTGCATCAAAATCCGTCACTTGGCAGCAAGGGCGGCGGCGCCAATGTGGCGCTGTCGCGTGCAGCAACGGGCAGACCCATTCAGACATTCAAAGCGCGCCGCGCAGCCTCGGATTGGCGGTCGACATCACCCAATCGCCGGCGCTGCCGGCCGTCGCGGGCGCGTCGCAACCGCCGCGCCGCGGCTCGGGTCCGGCGAACAATTGGCCCAGCGCGCGGTCCTGTTCAGGTGCGAGCAAGGTCAGCCGGTTGAGCATGCAGCCGACCATCGCGCGCCGCGTCGGCATGGTGACGCCCTGGCAGGACCAGCCGGAGATCCGCAAGGCCGGCTCGGCGATGGTCTTCAGAAAACCGAGGCAGGCGCGGGGGCCTTCGGACGCGCCGGCCGGCCGCATCAGGCTGACCGGCCCGAACCGGCTGTCGATCACCCCGGCGGTCTCCAGGTCGGCGGCGCCGCCTTGGCCCATCCGGATTGCGAGATCGGCGCGGGGGTCACGCCGCGCATCGCGCTCCGGGCCGAATCGATAGACCTCGAGTTCCGCCGCGGGGCGGTCAGCGGGCTCGCCCCAGCGCAGCACGTCCTTGCGGCCGCCCTCGGGATGGGTGAGCACCGTATAGGTGGCGGTCTTGTCGGGCTGGTCGGTCAGACGGAGGGAGAATGCCGGCACCGCCCCGTCGGCCAGCGTCCAGCCGGCCCGGCCGGTGGGCGCGTCGTCGCCGTCGAGATGCTGCCAGCCGGCCACGCCGAGCATGGCGAGCAGCGCCAGAGCCCCCACATAAGCGAACAGGCGCGCCACCGTGCCGCAGACCTCGTCCGCGAAGCTTTCAAGCCCCTGCAGGACGGATGCGGATCGGGAGGCGGTGGCTGTTCTGGCCGAATCGGAATGCATCAAAGGCGAGACATCGTGGTAACGTTGTGTCAGGGACGTTTCTCGCATAGAAGCGCTGCCGCTTCCGTTTCCGCCGATATGCGCGGTCGGCCATTTTTCTTCGGAGAGTGAATGATGGGTTACAAAGTCGCAGTGGTCGGCGCGACCGGCAATGTCGGACGGGAAATGCTCAATATTCTGGATGAGCGCAAATTCCCCGCGGACGAGGTCGTGGCGCTCGCCTCACGCCGCAGCGTCGGCGTCGAAGTGTCCTATGGCGACCGCACGCTGAAGGTCAAAGCGCTCGAGCACTACGATTTTGCCGATGTCGACATCTGCCTGATGTCCGCCGGTGGCACGGTCTCGAAGGAGTGGTCGCCGAAGATCGGCGCCGCCGGTGCGGTCGTGATCGACAATTCGTCGGCCTGGCGCATGGATCCCGACGTGCCGCTGATCGTGCCCGAGGTCAATGCCGATGCCGCCGCGGGCTTCACCAAGAAGCATATCATCGCCAATCCGAACTGCTCGACCGCGCAGCTCGTCGTCGCGCTGAAGCCGCTGCATGACAAGGCCCACATCAAGCGCGTCGTGGTGTCTACCTATCAATCGGTCTCGGGCGCCGGCAAGGACGCGATGGACGAGCTGTTCTCGCAGACCAAGGCCGTCTACACCAATGACGAGCTGGTCAACAAGAAATTCCCCAAGCGCATCGCCTTCAACGTCATCCCGCACATCGACGTCTTCATGGAAGACGGCTTCACCAAGGAAGAGTGGAAGATGATGGCGGAGACCAAGAAGATCCTGGATCCGAAGATCAAGCTGACCGCGACCTGCGTGCGCGTGCCGGTGTTCGTCGGCCACTCCGAGGCAGTCAACGTCGAGTTCGAGCAGCCGATCACCGCGGATGAAGCGCGCGAGATTCTCCGCCGTGCGCCGGGCTGCCTGGTCATCGACAAGCAGGAGCCCGGCGGCTACGCGACGCCCTATGAGGCCGCTGGCGAGGACGCGACCTATATCAGCCGCATCCGCGAGGACGCGACGGTCGAGAACGGCCTCGCCTTCTGGTGCGTGTCGGACAATCTGCGCAAGGGCGCGGCCCTCAACGCCATCCAGATCGCGGAAGTCCTCATCAATCGCAAGTTGATCACGGCCAAGAAGAAGGCCGCCTGAGCGAGGATTTCAGCACGCAGCGGCTTCGGGGTGGGATCGAACGTGGCTGAAAAAACAACGACCGAGCCGACGCGGGTGCAGGCGCCCGTGTCCGGCCAGCATGCGCCGTCGAAGCTGGAGCGCGGGCTCGAGGGCTTCCTGTTCAAGAGCCGCTGGTTGATGGCGCCCTTCTATGTCGGGCTGATCGTCAGCCTCGCCGTGCTCCTGTTCAAATTCGTGCTGCTGCTGTGGGAGAATGTCGTGCATCTTCCCACCGCCAAGGAGAGCGACATCATCCTCGGCGTGCTCAGCCTGATCGATGTCTGCCTGACCGGCAATCTGGTGCTGATCGTGGTGTTCTCAGGCTATGAGAACTTCGTCTCGCGCATCGATCCCGGCGGCCATCCGGACTGGCCGGAATGGATGACCAAGGTCGACTTCGCCGGCCTGAAGCAGAAGCTGCTCGCCTCGATCGTCGCGATCTCGGCGATCCAGCTGCTCAAGGCGTTCATGAATCTCGACGCGGGCTACGACTCGGTCAAGCTCGCCTGGCTGGTCGGCGTGCACATGACCTTCGTCGTCTCGACCGTGATGCTGGCGCTGTCGGACCGCTGGAGCGGCGGGCACTGACGCGGGGCGAATAGGGAGTAGCGAATGGCGAAGAGGGCAGACGAACTACTCGCCACGCCCAATTCGCTATTCGCCACTTCGCGCGCTCTTGAATTCCTTGGTGGCCGTGTCGAGCACGAACAGAGATCCCTCGGCGACCCCGAAATAGGCGCCGTGCAGCTGGAGATCACCGGCCTCGACGCGGCTGCGCACGAACGGAAAGGTCATCAGGTTCTCGAGGCTGCGGAACACCGCGGCCTTCTCGATCCTTGTCACGAAATCCTGGAAGGACTCGTGGTTGCGCTGCTCGACCACCTCGCCCGGCTTGATGAACATCGACATCCAGCGGCCGATGAAATCGCCAGGCGACAGCGGCGCCGCCTTGTCGACGAAGGCGCGGATGCCGCCGCATTGGGCATGGCCGAGGATGACGATGTGCTTCACCTTGAGCACGGTGACGGCATATTCCAGCGCCGCCGACACGCCATGGGCATTGGCATCAGGCTGATAGATCGGCACCAGATTGGCGATGTTCCGGAGCACGAACAATTCGCCCGGACCGACGTCGAAGATCACCTCCGGCGAGACGCGGGAATCGCAGCAGCCGATCACCATCACGTCGGGCGACTGGCCGCGCTCGGACAGCTCCAGATAGCGGCTCTGTTCGGTGGGCAGGCGTTGGGTGGTGAAGGCGCGATAGCCGTCGAGCAGGCGTTGCGGAAACGAGACCATGGACCATGCCTAAACACATGCGGCTGACGGGAACAAGCCTTTCGGGGCGGCCGCCGAAATGGTATCGCGGGCCGCTTCGATAAACCAAGGGAAACGCCGAATGATCCGCCCGCGCCGCAGTCTTCTCTTCATGCCCGGCTCCAATGCACGCGCGCTGGAGAAGGGCCGGAACCTGCCGGCCGACGGGCTGATCCTGGATCTCGAGGATTCCGTGGCGCCCGATGCCAAGGCCGCCGCGCGCGAGCAGATCGCCAAGGCGGTTGCCGCCGACGGTTACGGCAAGCGGGAACTGCTGATCCGCATCAACAGCCTGGACACGGCGTGGTGGGCTGACGACGTCGCGATGGCCGGCCAGGCCGCGACCGACGGCATCCTGGTTCCCAAGGTCTCGACGGTGGAGGATCTGCGCCTGGTGAGCGACCGCCTGGCCGAGGTCGGCGCCGATCCGGCGTTGAAGGTGTGGGCGATGATCGAGACCGCGCGGGCCGTGCTCGATGCCGATCGCCTCGCGGCGACGGTGCACGAGGCGGGCTCGCGGCTGGCGGGCTTCGTGTTCGGCCCGAACGACATCTCGCGCGAGACCCGCATCCGCATGCTGCCGGGTCGCGCGACGATGCTGCCGATGATCAGCCACTGCATCCTGGCGACGCGCGCCCATGGGCTGGAGATTCTGGACGGGCCCTACAGCGATTTCGCCAATACCGACGGCTTCGCGCAGGAATGCATCCAGGCCCGCGACCTCGGCTTCGACGGTAAGACGCTGATTCATCCCGGCCAGATCGATGCCTGCAACGCCATCTTCACGCCGCCGGCCGAGGAGGTCGCGGCCGCGCGCAGGATCATCGCCGCCTTCGAATTGCCGGAAAACGCGTCGCGCGGAGCGATTCAGATCGATGGCCGCATGGTCGAGCGGCTGCATGCCGACATGGCGCGACGGACGATCGCGATCGCGGATGCCATCGCCGCGGCGGGGAAGTAGTTCTCAGATGTGCTTCAGGCTGAGGATGTAGTTGACGAGGTCGCCGCGCTGCTCGGCTGTCAGGACGACGTTGGGCATCGTCGGGTGACTGCTCTGCAGGAACACTTTCAGCGCCAGCTCCGTGGTCGACGGCATGTTGGCGACGGCGACGAAATCAGGCGCCGTCGTGGTCTGGGCCCGGGATCCCCCGGCGTCGATGGCGTGGCAGGAGCTGCACCACGCTTCCGCCAGCTTGCGGCCGGCCTGCACGCTTTCGGTGGCCGGCGTGGCGCCGCCGGCATTGTGCAGCCGGATCAGCAGCATCGCGCCGAGCGCGAGCAGGATCGCGGCGCCGACATGGAGCCAGGTGTTGCGGTGCAGCTTTGGCAGGCTCATCGCGTTGCTCCGCTCTCGGGGACGTGAGGTGAGACGCCGTCAGTGCTTCGCGGCGGCGGCGCCCAGGCGGTCGATGGTCGGTGCGTTGAGACAATAGTCCTCGTAATGCGCGGCGGATGTGCCCGCCGCCAGATCGCGATGGCAGCGCGGCTTGTCCTTGCACATGGCGCAAACCCGCTCCATGTCGCGCAACACCAGCGGCTCGGCGCGGCCGAGCGCGGCCTCGTCGATGCCGAGCGCCTTGAGCATCTGCGGCAGCTCGTCGGCGGCGTGCTCGCCGTGCCGGACCAATTCGTCGAGATCCGCCGGCGTGACCTGCAGGTCCATCGCGATGCGCTCGAAATCGTCGCGATCGAGCTGCCTCAGCTCGCTGAGCTCGCGCCGATGCCGGAGCCATTGCGCGAACGTGTCGATCAGGAATTGGACGCGTGGATAGGGCTTCGCTTGGGCGGTCATGGCTCGTCTCCGATGATGGCTGCAATCAATCACCGGGCCGGCGAGCCGACGTTGCGTTAGATCAAGCAGCGGGGCGGCCGTGCGGACCGCGCAGGGGGCAGGCGGAGGGCTCAGGCGCCGAAGCGGTCGGCCGCCCAGCCGTACAGGCTGCCGGGCAGCGGGGCTTCGCCGCCGCGGCCCTTGGGCGAGATGTGCAGCCCGATGATGGCCGGGTCGCCGATCAGCCCGGCGAAGTCGGACGGATCGAAGAACGCCTTGGGCTCGGCATGCACCGCATAGAAGCTGCGCTTCGGCAGCGCATGGCGGAGCGAGCCGTGGCGGCGGGCCAGCGCGGTCAGCGCCGCCGGGCCGAAAATGGCGACGCGGATGTCCGACAGGCGGTTCGAGACGCCGCGCAGCCGCCGGAGCGCAAAGGTCAGCCGGTGACGCAGCGACAGCCAGTTCGGCGTCAGCTCCTCCTGCGCCATCAGCGCGTCGAATTCGGCGACGATCGGATCGTTCGGCGGCAGATAGAGCACCGAGTTGCCGAGCTGCCGCGGCCGTTCCCAGGCGAAATAAGGCTTGGCCGGATCGATCTCGAGCGGGCGCAGCAGCAGCACGTCGGCGTCGAGCCAGAGTCCGGCGCCTTGCGCCATCAGCCGCATGCGGAAGAAGTCGCTGAACTGCAAGGTGGTCCAGTCGCGCCAGCTGCCGTCGGGCTGCGGCGGCCTGAGACGTTCGGAGAACGCATAAGGCAGGATCGCCTCGGCCTCGGCGTTACCGACGCCATCGGGCAGCCCGGGCAGCGGGTCGAAGCTGTAGACCGTGACCTTGTGACCGGCGGCGAGCTGCGAGCGCAGGCAGGTCTGGCGCAGCCGGTCGAGCGGTCCGCGCCAGAAGGTGACGACCTCGGGCAATACACGCGTCAAATGAGGACCGCTCTCGTGAACCGCGCTCGAAACAAAGCCCCGGACAAGGTCCGGGGCCTGTGAACTCTGGTGCTGAGCCCCGTGATCAGGCCCAGGCGCGCTCGGCCAGCTTGGCCTCGTAGCTGTCGATCGAGGCCTTCTTCTCCAGCGTCAGCCCGATATCGTCGAGCCCGTTGAGCAGGCAGTGCTTGCGGAACGGGTCAATGTCGAATTTCACCGTGCCGCCGTCGGGGCCGCGGATTTCCTGGCTCGCAAGGTCGACCGTCAGGGTCGCATTGGCGCCGCGCTCGGCGTCGTCGAACAGCTTGTCGAGATCGGCCTGCGAGACGCGGATCGGCAAGATTCCGTTCTTGAAGCAGTTATTGTAGAAAATGTCGCCGAACGAGGTCGAGATCACGCAGCGGATGCCGAAGTCCAGGAGCGCCCAGGGGGCGTGCTCGCGGCTCGAGCCGCAGCCGAAATTGTCGCCGGCGACGAGGATCTTGGCGTTGCGATAGGCCGGCTGGTTGAGGACGAAATCAGGGTTCTCGCTGCCGTCGTCCTTGTAGCGCTGCTCCGAGAACAGGCCCTTGCCGAGACCGGTGCGCTTGATGGTCTTGAGGTACTGCTTGGGGATGATCATGTCGGTGTCGACATTGATGATCTTCAGCGGCGCAGCGACGCCTTCCAGCGTGGTGAACTTGTCCATCGGGGGCACCTTCGAGAATATCGTTCAGGCTGCTGTTTAGCCCGATTGCCGAGGCGGATAAAGTCAAAATCCCCGGAGAGTCGGCCGCGATCGTCAGTCGACGGAGGCCTCGATCGCGGCCATGTCGTCGTCGGACATTCCGAAATGGTGGCCGATCTCGTGGATCAGGACATGGCGGACGATGTGGCCGAGGCTTTCGTCGTGCTCGGCCCAGTAATCGAGGATCGGGCGCCGATAGAGCCAGATCATGTTGGGCAGGCGTGGCAGGTCGTCATTGCTGCGGAACGGCACCCCGGTGCCCTGGAACAGGCCGAGCAGGTCGAACTCGCTCTCGGCGTCCAACTGGTCGAGCACCTCCTCGGTCGGGAAGTCGTCGACCCGGATGATGACGCCTTCGCACATGGTGCGGAAATGCTCGGGCAGGCGCTCGAACATCTCATGCGCCATGACTTCCATGTCGGCGAGCGAGGGAGCTTTCAAATCTGTCCACATCGCCGCCTTCTAGCCCGGCTTTGATCATGATGCATCCTGGTTTATGTCCTCAGGCGCGGTGGCCGTTGACGCGAGGGGTGAAAACGGCGACCGTCGTGCCGCACGATTTGGGTAGGGGGATGCATGAGCCGGATGTCGATGATGCTCGCTGGAACAGCGCTCGCAGCGGCGTTCCTGATCTCGATCCCGGCCCGGGCGGAGCAGCCGACCGGTGCGCAGTTGCGCTCCATCCCGAGCGGCGCGAGCACGGATGTTTCGGCGCAGCGCCGTCCGCGGCGGGTTCCGATCTATCCCCGCTATGAGGGGCATTGGGAGCCGGACGTGGTGCCGCGCTATAATCCGGGGCCGAATGCGGTCAGGGTGTGCGACGCGACCTATGTCCAAGAGAATCGGCCGAGCGGGACCGTCATCGTCCCCCATATGAGCTGCACATGGCGGCGAGGCTGATCGACGCGCGTGCGGCACGGAGCAGCGGCATAGTCCCCATCGGGCTGTCGTGATCTTTCATCTGGCGTGACCTTCTCGACACAGTGCGCGATATGTCGCGCGCTGCGCCGGAACCGCGCGCGGCGATTCGGCATTCTGCTCCGTGCGCAGGTCTTCAGGTCCTATTCACGTCGCTCGTTCGAGATTGATCTGCGTCGTGCCGTGACGGTCGCCATCATTCAGTTGATGAACGAGCGTTCGGTGCCTGACGTGATCTCAGCCGATCCAAGGAGAAGTTCATGACTGTGACGAAGCTGTTGGGCATCGCGGCGATCGGTGCTGTCCTGGCGCTGGCGGCACCGGCCGAACGCGCGCAAGCGCTGTCGCTCATCAATCCGGGCGCCGCGACGGCGGTGCAGCAGGGCACGGTCCAGGAGACCTCTCAGGTGCATTGGCACGGACGCCGCCATTGGCATCCCCGCCGGCACTATTGGCACCCGCGGCGTCACTGGCACCCGCATCGCCATTGGCATCCGCACCGCCACTGGCATCGGCATCACCGGCACTGGTGAGCCTCGCGACCCTGCTCTGTGGGTCATGATCGAAATCAAACAGGCCCGCTTCGCGGGCCTGTAGTTTCATGGCGGGCTGGCGATGGGGTCTGCCATGAATGCACCGCTCGACACGATTCGGCATAATACGACTTGGCACAATAAGACTTGGCTTGGGATCGGCATCGTGACCGTGGCGATGTTGCTTGCAAGCTCTGCCGCAACATCTCCCGTTGTCTCATCACCGGAGAAGCGACAGGCAAGCCGCCAAGCGATGGTCACTGCACTCGATCTCCGCCTGCGGCCTCGTCCCTGCAAACCGGCCGATTGTTGGGTCGAAGCACCGCATTATTACGGTCGTCCGGTGCATTATAGGCCGGCCTATCCACCAGGGCCCGTGGTGCTGTTCACGCCGTTCCTTCACTAAGAACGCCAGCGATCAAGATCGTCGGCGTATCAACGTTGCAGTGCGGTCGGGTCGCTCGCCAAGTCCACGCACGAGCAGCACGATAGCCTCAGCACCGGCTTTGCGATCCGGCGCAAGCTCCTGGTCCGCAGCCGACTCTGCCCAGGCGCGAAAATCGTATTCGTCGGGAAACGATATCAGCACGATCTTGTCACCGTCCCAGCGTCCTTCGACCGAGATTGGTGCCTCGTCGGCGGCGGGCAGCCGGACGTTGTAGTTGCGAAAGACGTCGAAGAAGCCGGCGAGGTAACGATCATAGGCGGCGCGATCGATGATCTTGAGTTGCACGACGATGGAGACGCCGATGCAGAGTCTCCCTGCCGCGACGCCACGCCGCAGATGCGCGCGTTACGTGTATCATTCATGCCGCATTCACGTCCCTATCACTACGTTCATGTTGGGGGTGCGCCAATCCACCGATCGGACGACCAGCAAGGGCGCTGCATGGGTCCATCGTTGCACAGCATTCAGGGAGAAGGGACCATGATGAGGATGAAAGACCAGCGTGCTGGTCTTGCTCGTCGCCTCAGTCTTGCGGCGGCAGCTTTGTTCCTACTGGCGGGCGCATCCAGTCGGCCTGCGCTTGCGATGTCGCCGGTCAGTCCCGGTGTCGGGTCGAGGGCGCAAGCGCCGTCCGACGCACTGACCATCCAGGTGCGTGGCCCTGGCGGTCATGGTGGAGGCGGCGGCTTTCACGGCGGCGGATTTCACGGTGGTGGCGGCTTCCATGGCGGTGGCGGGTTCCACGGTGGCGGCGGTGGCTTCCACGCTGGTCCCACCTTCCACGGCGGCGGGGCCATGTTCAGAGGTGGTGGAGGCCCTGCTTTCCATGGGGGCCACGCCTTCGGAGGCGGTGGACCGCGTCCTGTGTTCCATGGCGGTGGCCCGGTGTTTCATGGCGGCGGCGGTCCACGGCCGATCTTCCATGGCGGCGGCTATCATCATCATCCGCACTATGCCTACCGGCCGTACTTCCACCACCATCGGCGGCACTTCTACGGCTATCGCAGCTACTATTATCCGACCTACACGACCGGCTATTATTATCCCTACCGTCGCTGCCGCGTTGTCTGGACCCATTACGGACCGCGCCGCATCTGCCACTACCGGCATTGGCGGGGACATCATTGGCGGCACCATCACCGCTGGCACCATCGTCATCACCGCCACCACTGGCGCTATTACTGACGAGGCCGAGAGCCCGAGCACGACATGGAAGGACGCCCAACGGCGTCCTTCTGTCGTTTGAGCGCGCCCGATCCGGTGCGGTGGTCAGAGCCAGTCCTTGAACTGCCAGTTCTTCACCGTCAGCTTCCACGGCACCAGCGTCTCCAGTCGCCATTTGGCAAAGCGTCCTGGCGGCCAGTTGGACAGCCGACGCTCGTCCTTCGGTGCCTCCGGCTTGGCAATGATCTTGGCTGGCGGCGTCCGCCGGCGCTGCCGCGTTGCGTCGCGGATGAGGTCAACGAATTCCGGCTTGTCGGCCATGGCAGGCTCCTCGGCACGTTCCTCTGCAGACGCCGCGCGTCCGGCGGTAGCATCATGCATGCGGAAGCTTAAGGAGCCCTTGCCGGGCGGGGTCGACATCGAGTCAAAATGAAAGCGCGATGGCTCGGGGCCATCGCGCGTGTTCGCAGATCGGTCGCCGAGCAGCTCTGCTGCGCCGGCGTATCAGGGCTTCAGCGCCAGTCGCGCACGTCGACGAAGTGGCCGGCGATCGCGGCCGCTGCGGCCATCGCAGGCGATACCAAATGGGTACGGCCCTTGAAGCCCTGGCGACCCTCGAAATTGCGGTTCGAGGTCGAGGCGCAACGCTCTTCCGGCGCCAGCTTGTCCGGGTTCATGGCGAGGCACATCGAGCAGCCCGGCTCGCGCCATTCGAAGCCGGCCTTGATGAAGATCTTGTCGAGACCCTCAGCCTCGGCCTGCTCCTTGACGATGCCCGAGCCCGGCACGACCATCGCGTTGACGTGAGCACTGACGGTCTTGCCCTCGGCGATCTTGGCGGCGGCGCGCAGATCCTCGATGCGGCCATTGGTGCAGGAGCCGATGAAGACGCGGTCGAGCTTGATGTCGGTGATTTTCGTGCCGGCGGTCAGGCCCATATATTTCAACGCGCGGTGCTTGGAGATGCGCTTGGCCTCATCGGCGATCTTGTCCGGATCCGGCACCACGCCGGTCACCGAGATCACGTCTTCGGGCGAGGTGCCCCAGGTCACGATCGGCGGCAGCTTGGCGGCATCGAGCCGGATCTCGTGGTCGAAATGCGCGCCGTCGTCGGAGCGCAGCGTCTCCCAGTAGCGCATCGCCGCATCCCAGGCCGCGCCCTTTGGCGCCTTGGGACGGCCGCGCAGGAAGTCGTAGGCCTTCTCGTCCGGCGCAACCAGGCCGGCGCGGGCGCCGCCCTCGATCGACATGTTGCAGACGGTCATGCGGCCCTCCATCGACAGCGCACGGATCGCCTCGCCGGCGTATTCGAGCACGTAGCCGGTGCCGCCCGCGGTGCCGATCTCGCCGATGATGGCGAGGATGATGTCCTTGCCTGTCACGCCGTCCGGCAGCTTGCCGTCGACGGTGACGCGCATGTTCTTGGCCTTCTTCTGGATCAGCGTCTGCGTCGCCAGCACGTGCTCGACCTCGGAAGTGCCGATGCCGTGCGCCAGCGCGCCGAACGCGCCATGCGTCGAGGTGTGACTGTCACCGCACACGATCGTGGTACCGGGCAGCGTAAAACCCTGCTCGGGGCCGATGACGTGGACGATGCCCTGGCGGCGGTCGAACTCGTTGTAATATTCGATGCCGAATTCGCGGGCGTTCTCGGCCAGCGTCTTGATCTGCTCGATGCTCTCCGGATCCGGATTGGGCTTGGAGCGATCGGTGGTCGGCACGTTGTGGTCGACGACGGCGAGCGTCTTCTCCGGCGCATGCACCTTGCGTCCGGTCATGCGCAGGCCCTCGAACGCCTGCGGCGAGGTCACCTCGTGCACCAGGTGACGGTCGATGTAGAGCAGGCAGGTGCCGTCCTCGGCTTCGTGCACCAGATGGTCGTTCCAGATCTTGTCGTACAGCGTGGTCGGTTTCGACATGAGCGAATGCTCCCGGGAATGAAGGTTTGAATCAGGACGCGTGACGGGCACGCGTAAACGATCGGGACTGAGGCGCTGCGACTTACAGCGCGCGCCTAAGCTCCGATGTCGCCGAGGTGGCGAAGCGTCCGAAGAACCGCCCAGGCAGCCGGCGGCGATCGTCGATGACGACGCGGCGGCAGGCCATGCTGGTGCGATCTAGAACCATTTCAGGGCGATATATAGCACGCACGGCGCGGAGTGCGAGATGCGTTTGTGGCCGCTGTCATGGCGAGCGAAGCGAAGCAATCCAGAGTCCTCGCTCGGCCCTGGATTGCTTCGCTTCGCTCGCGATGACGACGTGGCGAAACAAAAAAGCGCGGGACCGGCCCGCGCTCTTCGTCAATCCAAAGGTGGCAACGATCACTCGTTGACGGCGGCCTGCTGGCGGTCCTGCTTCTCGACGATGCGGGCCGACTTGCCGCGCAGCTGGCGCAGGTAATACAGCTTGGCGCGACGCACCTTGCCGCGGCGCACGACCTTGATCGAGTCGATCATCGGGGAGAGGATCGGGAACACGCGCTCCACGCCCTCGCCATAGGAGATCTTGCGCACCGTGAAGCTCTCGTTGATGCCGCCGCCGGAGCGGCCGATGCAGACGCCCTCATAGGCCTGCACGCGGGTGCGGTCGCCTTCGACCACCTTCACGTTGACGATCACGGTGTCGCCGGGTCCGAACTCCGGAATGGTCTTGTTGGCGGACAGCTTATCGAACTGCTCTTTTTCGAGCTGCTGAATCAGGTTCACGGGTAAATCTCCATCGGCGGCGCGCCCAGCCGGGTCACGCGGGCTGCGCTTGTTCCTGCCGTCACTTGCGGAATTGGGCGCTCCTATAAGCCAAAGCGCGAGGCTTGTCACCCGTCTGTCGTGCTTTTTGGCGCTTTTTGGCCGGTCCTGCTTTGTTCTCGGGTCTGCCATTCGGCCCAGAGATCCGGCCGGCGTGCTTGCGTCAGCGCCTCGGACTGCGACCGCCGCCAGGCGGCGACCTTGGCGTGATCGCCCGAGGTGAGTACATCCGGAATGGTCCGGCCCTCGAACAGCTGCGGGCGGGTGTATTGCGGGTATTCGAGTAGGCCGTCCGAGAAGCTCTCATCGGTGCCCGATTCGAGTTTGCCCATCACGCCCGGCAGCAGCCGTACGCAGGCATCGATCAGCACCAGCGCCGCGATCTCGCCGCCCGACAGCACATAGTCGCCGATCGAGACCTCGATGAGCTCCCGGGCATCGATGACGCGCTGGTCGATGCCTTCGAACCGGCCGCACACGATCAACGGCCCTGGGCCGGCCGCGAGGTCGCGGACCGCGGCCTGGGTCAATGGCCGACCGCGCGGGCTCATCAGCAGCCGCGGCCGCTCCGGCGCGACGTCCGCCGCGTCGATCGCTGCCGCCAGCACGTCGGCGCGCAGCACCATCCCGGGCCCACCGCCGGCCGGCGTGTCATCGACGCTCCGATGCTTGTCGGTGGCCGACGCCCGGATGTCGCGCGCCTCCAGCGACCAGATGCCGCCCATCAACGCGCGGCCGGCCAGGCTGACGCCGAGCGGCCCGGGAAACATCTCGGGAAACAAGGTCAGCACGGTGGCGCGCCAGGGTGCGGCGGGTGAAGCGGTCATGATGCTCTGTTACGGCACCGGAGCGGTGAGATCGAGCCCCCGATCAATGCGGCGCTGTCATCTCCCACGGCTGCGGCTCCCCCACCGGCGCCGATCCGGGACCCATAACGCGTGATGTTAGGAGGAGGCACGTGGCCCGTCCCGCACAAGCAAATCAGCCGCGGTGGCTATGGATCCCCGCTTTCGCGGGGATGACGAGCTGAGTTTGAGGCGGCAGCATCGCCCTCTGGTGAACCTGCATTGTCAGACGAGTCTTGATCCTCGCCCTCGATCTCCGCGGGCAGTTCGATGATCACCCGCCCGCCGGCGAGATCCACCGTCGGCACCACAGCATTTGTGAACGGCAGCATCAGCGTGCTGCCGGAGGGCGGGGCGATCTCGATGATGTCGCCGGCGCCGAAATTATGGATCGCGAGCACACGGCCGAGCGGTGCGCCCGCCGTCGTCTCTGCAGCCAGGCCGATCAGGTCGGCATGGTAGTATTCGTCGTCATCGGTCTCCGGCAGGCGGTCGCGCGGCACATAGAGCTCAAGCCCGTTGAGCCGCTCGGCCGCATTGCGGTCGGTGACGCCTTTGATCGTTGCGACGAGATGATCCTTGGCCTCGCGCGCCTTGGCGACCTCGAAAGATCGGCTGCCGTCCTTGGTCGTGAGCGGGCCGTAATGCAGCACGGCCAGCGGATCCTCGGTGAAGGTCCACAGGCGAACCTCGCCGCGCACGCCGTGCGCGGCGCCGATTTTGGCAACGCAGATGAGCTTGGACATCAGAAGGCCTCGTCCTTCGAGACGCGTGCAACGGCGCGCGCCTCACGACGAGGAGCCACGTCCTCATGCTGAGGAACACGGCGTAAGCTGTGCGTCTCGAAGCATGAGGCCATCAGCGTCAAGGGACCTTAGCCCTTGGCGGCGGCTTCGGCCTGCGCCTTGCGCTCCTTGCGTGGCACGGCCTTGATCGGGTTCTGACGGGCTTCGCGCTTCTTGACGCCGGCGGCATCGAGGAAGCGGGCGACGCGGTCGGACGGCTGCGCGCCCTTGGCGAGCCAGCCCTTCACCTTCTCCATGTCGAGCTTGAGGCGCGCCTCGTTGTCCTTCGGCATCAGCGGATTGAAATAGCCGAGACGCTCGATGAAGCGGCCGTCACGCGGGAAGCGCGAGTCGGCGACGACGACATGATAGACCGGGCGCTTCTTGGTGCCGGCACGGGCGAGACGGATGACGACGGACATGTAGGTTCTCCTTTAGGTCGATGTATCGATGTGAAGTTGGATGGAAGTCGTCATTGCGAGCGAAGCGAAGCAATCCAGAGCGGCATGCGCGACTCTGGATTGCTTCGTCGCTTCGCTCCTCGCAATGACGAGAGTGACGTCATTTCTTTTTCCCCGGAGGCAGGCCAAGGCCCGNGAGTGACGTCATTTCTTTTTCCCCGGAGGCAGGCCAAGGCCCGGCAGCGTCGGCTTGCCGCTGAGGCCGGTGAGGCCCGGCAGATTGGGCAAACCGCCGCGCAGGCCGGCGGGAAGATCCTTCGGCAGGTTCGGCAGACCGCCGGGCATGCCACCCGGCATCTTTTCCGCGAGCGCCTTGAGCTGCTCGGGCGAGGGCATGCCGCCACCGCCGCCAAACCCCATCGCCTGGGCGATGCCGGCCAGCGGGCCGCGCTTGCCGGAGCCCATGGCCTTCATCACGTCGGCCATGTTCCGGTGCATCTTGAGCAGCTTGTTGACGTGCTCGACGCTCTGGCCCGAGCCGGCGGCGATGCGCTTCTTGCGGCTGGCCTTGAGCAGGTCGGGATGCTTGCGCTCCTCTCGGGTCATCGAATCGATGATCGCGACCTGGCGCTTGAGGATCTTGTCGTCGATCCCGGCGGCCGCGATCTGGTTCTTCATCTTGGAGATGCCGGGCATCATGCCCATCAGCCCGCTGATGCCGCCCATCTGCGCCATCTGCAGGAGCTGCTCGCGCATGTCGTTGAGGTCGAACTGACCCTTGCGCATCTTCTCGGCGGCGCGGGCGGCCTTTTCGGCGTCGATGTTCGCCGCGGCCTTCTCGACCAGCGAGACGATGTCGCCCATGCCGAGGATGCGGCCGGCGATACGCGAAGGATAGAAATCCTCCAGCGCATCGGTCTTTTCGCCGGTGCCGAGCAGCTTGATCGGCTTGCCGGTGACGGCACGCATCGACAGCGCGGCGCCGCCGCGGCCGTCGCCGTCGATCCGGGTCAGCGCGATACCGGTGAGGCCGACGCGCTGGTCGAACGCGCGGGCGAGATTGACGGCGTCCTGGCCGGTCAGAGAGTCCGCGACCAGCAGCACCTCGTGCGGGTTGGCGACCGCCTTGATCTCGGCGGCCTCCTTCATCATGTCCTCGTCCAGCGTGGTGCGGCCGGCGGTGTCGAGCAGCACGACGTCGTAGCCGCCGAGCTTGGCAGCCTCGATGGCGCGGCGCGCGATCTGCGGCGGCATCTGGCCGGCGACGATCGGCAAGGTCGGGATGTCCAGGTCGCGGCCGAGCACCGCGAGCTGCTCCATGGCGGCCGGACGGTAGACGTCGAGCGAGGCCATCAGCACCTTGCGCTTGTCGCGCTGGACCATGCGGCGCGCGAGCTTTGCGGTGGTGGTGGTCTTGCCGGAGCCCTGCAGGCCGACCATCATGATCGGCACCGGCGGCACGGCGTTGAGGTCGATGGTCTGGCCGTCGTCGCCGAGCGTCTTGACCAGCTCGTCATGGACGATCTTGACGACCATCTGGCCAGGGGTCACCGACTTGACGACGGTGGCGCCGATCGCCTGCTCGCGCACGCGCTCGGTGAAGCTGCGGACAACTTCCAGCGCGACGTCCGCCTCGAGCAGGGCCCGGCGGACCTCGCGCATCGCGGCGTCGACATCGGCTTCCGAGAGCGAACCACGCCCCGTCAGCCGATCGAGAATGCCGCCAAGCCTTTCCGACAGATTGTCGAACAATGCCGTTATCCCTGTTGCTGCCTCGCCCTGAGGAGCAGGCAAAGCCTGCGTCTCGAAGGGCGGCCACATCGTCGGCCCCATCCTTCGAGACGCCGCATTCGCGGCTCCTCAGGATGAGGGTCGTCCAAACACATTTGCGCCCGAGGGCGCATAGCGCTGTCGGGCGTTGACCTCCGGCCTCCAGGGCCGGGCGGTGGCTCGAAAAGACGAAACTTTCCGAAATTCGGCCGGGTTAAACCCTTGGGAGACCGAAAAGTCAAGGAAACTTGCGTCCTGGTGTCCCGTTGCCGGACCTTGCGGGGCTCCCTACCTCTTGCGCCAGTTCAGCTTTTCCGCGAGGACGCCTTGCTCCGCCGTTCCAGGACCTATTCCGGCCCCGTCACCGACCATTTCGACGGTAAACGCTTCTACGATCCCGACGGCGCCCCGCCCAAATCCCTCTCTGAAGTGCTGCGCTGGCAGTTCGACCGCAACGGCAAGCGCGCCCGCTGGCCGAAATGGGCGCCGAGCCCTCATGCCGATACGCCGCCGCACAAGGTTCATGGCCAGGCGGCGCGGCTGTCCTTCATCGGCCATGCCAGCTGGCTGGTCCAGACCGGAGGGCTCAACATCCTCATCGACCCCGTATGGTCGGAGCGGGTGTCGCCGTTCTCGTTCGCCGGCCCCCGCCGGCACAACGATCCCGGCATCGCCTTCGAGGCCTTGCCTCATATCGACGTCGTGCTTGTCTCGCATGGCCATTACGACCATCTCGACCTCCGCACACTGTCGCGGCTGACCGCGCGCTTTGCCCCGCGTGTCGTCACGCCGCTCGGTAACGACCTCACCATGACCGCAGCGGATGCGAAGATCCGCGCCGAGGCTTATGACTGGCATGACCGCGTCGCGCTGAACGACGAGGTCGCGGTCACCCTGGTGCCGACGCGGCACTGGACGGCGCGCGGCGTGTTCGACCGCAACAAGGCGCTGTGGGCGAGCTTCGTGCTGGAGACGCCGCGTGGCAAGTTCTACATCGTCTGCGATTCCGGCTACGGCACCGGCAAACATTTCCGCCGTGTCGCCGAGCTGCATGCGCCCATCAGGCTCGCGATCCTGCCGATCGGCGCCTATGAGCCGCGCTGGTTCATGCGCGACCAGCACATGAACCCGGAGGAGGCCGTGCAGGCGCTGCAGGATTGCGGCGCCGAGACCGCGCTGGCGCATCATCACGGCACGTTCCAGCTCACCGACGAGGCGATCGACGCGCCGGTTCACGCGCTGCACGCCGCGCTCGATTTGGCAGGCATCCCGCGCGACCGTTTTGGCACGCTCAAGCCGGGACAAGTTGTGGAGGTTTAGTTCGCCCTCGCAATCGCAAAAGGTGTTGTCGCGCTGTCGGTTTGCGGCCGCGCGTGAATGGGCCGCGCGCCGAAGGGGGCGGCGCCCTACGGCCCGGCCTTGATCGCCCAGGTGACATTGACCGTGATCGACAGCGTCTCCTCGCCTTGCGCCACCGGGGTCGGCGTCGCGGCCATCGGTGCGCCGAAGTTCTTGGCGCGGAACACCGGCGCGGAGGCGCCGTCCTCGGAGATGCTGAGCGGCTTGCCGAGCGTGACGCCGGCCGCCTTGGCGTAGATCTCGGCCTTTCGCCGCGCGTCGGCAACAGCCTTCTCGCGCGCGTCATCGAGCAGCTTCGACGGCTCGGCAACGGTGAAATAGACGTTGCCGACATCGTTGGCGCCGGCGCCGACCACCGTGTCGATCACGCTGGCCACTTTGCCCACTTCCCGTAGCTTGATGGTGACGCGGTTCGAGGCCCGATAGCCGGTGACCTGCGCCTGGCCCGGTCGGTTCGGGGCATATTGCGGCTGCAGCGACAGCCGCGAGGTCTGGACATCCTTGTCGGCCAATCCCGCCGTCTTCAGCGCCTGGAGCACCTTGGCCATCGCGGCATTGTTGGCCTCGGCGGCCTCGCGCGCGGTCTTGGCGTCGGACGCCACCCCGGCATCGATCTGCGCCAGGTCCGGGGGCGCCGAGACGCTGGCCTCGCCGCTGACGGTGATGGCCGGCATGTCCAGCCGCGGTCCGTCCTGCGCGACCGCAGGAAGCGCGACGCAGCTCGCGATCGCGGCTGCCAGGATCGGTCTGATCATCATGGCGCTCATTTCAGCGGCACATAGACGTTGATGACGAGCTTGTCCTCGGCGGTCTTCAAGGGGTCGGTCATATACTCCTCGATGAACGTGTCCTTGGCTTCGAGGCGGCGCTCGTCGAGATGGTTCGTGATCGCCTCATACGTGTTGTCCATGTTGTCGTAGGAGCCGCGATGCACGAACTTCAGGGCCTTGCCCTCCGGCGACTGGCCGATGCTCATGCCCTTGCCGAGCGTCTTCGGCTCCTGCTCGATCGGCATCTCGGCCAGGAAGGTGAAGCCGTTGTCGTCGGTCGACGTGTAGACGATCATGCCGTTGCCGGCGGGCTTCACGCCTTGCTTGTCCAACATGGTTGACAGCGCCTTGAAGGAATCGATCAGCGTGTCGAAGGCATTGTCCCAATTGGCGGTGCCCTTCACGAGGACCACCTTCTTGGCCTCGAGCTTGATCTCGTCGCCGAAGGCGTCGGTCGTCTGGGTGGGCGCCGCGGCCGGCGCCTGGCCGGGAGCGGGAGCGGGAGACGGTGGCGGTGAGGGGCTGGCGCTGGCAGCCGGCGTCGGGCTGGCTGCGGGGGCCGCCGCGGCCGGCGCCGGGGGCGTGCTCGGGGCAGGGGAGGGCGTCGCCGATACCGCCGGAGCCGTGGGGGCTGCCGGCGCCTGCGCCCGGGCGACCGGACCGCCCAGCGCAACGGCGACCGAGCTCACGGCCAGAACGAGGCGGAAAGTGCTGAAATTCATTCGACTATTCTCCAGTGCCGTGCTGCCTTTGCCCGGTTCGTGCCGGCGAACGACCGGTCCTAACATGCCCGGCGGCGCGGCGTCCCATGACAGATGCGTCATGTCAGTCTGCGGACTGGTCAAGGCCGCGGCTGAGGCCATATAAAGCGGACAAAATTTGGATAATTTCATGAGCGCGCTGGCCAACCACAGCTTCGTCAAAATGAACGGGATCGGCAACGAGATCGTCGTGCTTGATCTGCGTGACGTGAAGCATGTGGTCACGCCCGACGAGGCGCGGGCGGTTGCAGCCCGCGTTCCCTACGACCAGTTGATGGTGCTGCAGCCGCCCCGGCTCGACGGCACCGAGGCGTTCATCCGCATCTACAACAATGACGGGTCGGAGTCCGGCGCCTGCGGCAACGGCATGCGCTGCGTTGTCCGGCAGGTGTTCGAGAAGACCGGCCAGGCCAGCGCGACCTTCGAGACCCGTGCCGGACTCTTGAACTGCTGGCAGGGGCCCGCGCCCGACCTCTACACCGTCGACATGGGTGTGCCGAAATTCGGCTGGCAGGAGATTCCCCTGGCCGAGGAGTTCCGCGACACCCGCTATATCGAGCTGCAGATCGGGCCGATCGATGCGCCCATCCTGCACTCGCCCTCGGTCGTCAACATGGGCAATCCGCACGCGGTGTTCTGGGTGGACGGCGACGTCAACTCCTATGACCTGGAGCGGTTCGGACCGCTGCTGGAGAACCACCCGATCTTCCCGGAGCGCGCCAACATCACGCTCGCCCACATCGTCGATCGCGATCACATCACGATGCGCACCTGGGAGCGCGGCGCGGGGCTGACGAAGGCCTGCGGCTCGGCGGCCTGCGCCACGGCGGTCGCGGCCGCCCGGCTGAAGCGGGCCAATCGCATCGTCCAGATGACCTTGCCCGGTGGCGAGCTGACAATCGAATGGCGCGAGCGCGACGATCACGTGCTGATGACGGGCACCGCGACCTTCGAGTTCGAGGGCCGGTTCGAGCCACAGCTGTTCGCCAGCGTGGCATGAGCGTCGATGTCGTCACCTTCGGCTGCCGGCTGAACGCGTTCGAGTCCGAGCTGATCGCGCGACACGCGGAGGCGGCGGGCGCCTCCGACACCATCGTCATCAACAGCTGCGCGGTCACCAATGAGGCCGTGGCGCAGGCACGGCAAACGATCCGCAAGCTGAAACGCGAGCGCCCGGCGGCGCGCATCGTCGTGACCGGCTGCGCGGCGCAGACGCAGGCCGGCATGTTTGCTGACATGCCCGAGGTCGATCGCGTCATGGGCAATGAGGACAAGCTGCAACTCGATGCCTGGCGCGCGACGGCGCAGGCGCTGGCGCCGCCGCGCTTCGGCATCGACACATCCGAGAAGGTCGCCGTCTCCGACATCATGGCCGTGACGGAGATGGCGCCGCATCTGGTCGAGGGTTTTCAGCGCGGCCTGCCGCGGGTGTTCGTCCAGGTGCAGAACGGCTGCGATCATCGCTGCACCTTCTGCATCATCCCGTTCGGTCGCGGCAATTCGCGCTCGGTGCCAATGGGGGCGGTCGTCGACCAGGTGCGTGCGCTGGCCGCGCGCGGTCATGCCGAGATCGTCCTGACCGGCGTCGATCTGACGAGCTACGGCCACGACCTGCCGGGGACGCCGAAGCTCGGCCGGCTGGTGAAGCAGATCCTGCGCCACGTGCCGGAACTGCAGCGGCTGCGCATCTCCTCGATCGATTCGATCGAGGCCGATGCCGATCTGCTCGACGCGCTCGCAGACGACGCCCGGCTGATGCCGCATCTGCATCTGTCGCTGCAGGCCGGCGATGACCTGATCCTGAAGCGGATGAAGCGGCGGCATTCGCGCGCCGATGCGGTCGCGTTCTGCGACCATGTGCGGCTGCTGCGGCCGGATATCGCGCTCGGGGCGGATCTGATCGCGGGCTTCCCGACCGAGACGGAGGACATGTTCGTGCGCTCGCTCGAACTCGTCGAGGAATGCGGACTGGCCTTCCTGCATGTTTTTCCCTACTCGCCGCGCCCGGGCACGCCGGCGGCGCGCATGCCGCAGGTCGATGGCGCCGTCATCCGCGAGCGTGCACGGCGGCTACGGGCCGCAGGCGAAGTCGCGTTGCGGCAGCGGCTGGATGCTGAGATCGGCTGCGAGCGCGAGGTGCTGATCGAGAGCGCGACGCAGGGCAGGACGGAGCACTACCTGCCTGTCGCAGTCACCGGCGCGGCGTCGGGGACGGTGCAGCGGCTCAAAATCGCCGGGCATGATGAGTCGAAGCTATTAGTCCAGTCCTCGCTGTCATCGCTCGGTCAAGCCGGGCGATGACAGCTGAGGGCGTGGCGAGAGCGCTGGGTCTCACTCGTGCCTGATCGGGGCCTCACTCCCCGTTCCATCCGCACAGCCGCAGCCGCTCATGCATGTGCATCGGCGCTGGCGCGACGACATGGACCGGCGGCTTGTTCTTCGACAGCGGAATGGAAATCTCGCGCGCATGCAGGTGCAGCCGCGGTTCGCCGAAGCGGGGGCCGTTGCCATAGATGTTGTCGCCGACGATCGGCCAGCCCTGAGATGCCGCATGCACGCGCAATTGATGCGTGCGGCCAGTGACGGGCTCCATGGCGAGCCAGGTGAGGCGCGGGCTGCCAGTGGTGTGTACCGACTCACCTCCGGCCCCCTGCGCTCCCTCCCCCCTTGTGGAGGAGGGTTGGGGAGGGGGGTGGCTCCGGGCGAGACTGCCGGTGGGGACCCCCACCCCCGACCCTGCAGAGCGAGATTCGCTCGTCTGGCCTCCATAAGGAGGAGGGGAGTCGGTGCTGCAAGTGGAAGCCGAGTTCGGAGACGGAGGGACGAGGGAATACGACCGCCCCAGCACGCGCCATTTCGTCACCGCCGGCTGGCCCTGCGGGTCCGGCTTCTGCCACCAGCCGCGTTCCGCATTCAGCTTGCCCAGCGGGAGTTCGATCACGCCTTCGTCAGCGTCGGGGCCGCCCTCGACGACCGCCCAGTAGGTCTTCGAAATCTTGCCGTGCTTGAACAAAAGCCCGAGCGAGGCCGTTGCCTTGCGATGGCGGCCGAGCACCAGACAGCCCGAGGTTTCCTTGTCCAGCCGATGCGCCAGCACCGGTGGGCGCGGCAGGCCGAAGCGCAGCGCGTCGAACGAGGCTTCGAGATTGGCTCCGCCCTTCGGTCCCTTGTGCACGGGAATGCCGGCCGGCTTGTCGATCACCAGCATCAGCCCGTCGCGGTGGAGCACGCGGGCGAGCATCTCCTCATCGGAAGGTTGGTTAATGTCCATGGAAACCGTAAAGCGGGTGCGAGGCTTTCGTTTGCGGGAGGAAAGGGCTAACACCACGCCATGAACGATACCACCTCCGAAACACCCAAGCTGTCGTGGTGGCGGCGGCTGTCGGCCGGCCTGAAGCGCACCTCCGGCGCGCTCGGCACGGCCGTGGCCGATCTCGTCACCAAGCGCAAGCTCGATCGCGCGATGCTCGACGACATCGAGGATGTCCTGCTGCGCGCCGATCTTGGCACCCAGGTGGCCGCGCGCATCGCCGAGGCGGTCGGGGCCGGCCGCTACGACAAGGCGATCAGCGCCGACGAGGTCAAGGCGGTGGTCGCGACCGAGGTCGAAAAGGTGCTGTCCCCGGTGGCCAAGCCGCTCGTCGTCGAGGCAAGTCACAAACCGTTCGTCATCCTCGTCGTCGGCGTCAACGGCTCCGGCAAGACCACGACCATCGGCAAGCTGGCAGCGAAATTCGCTTCCGACGGCAAGCAGGTCATGCTGGCGGCGGGCGATACGTTCCGCGCCGCGGCCATCGAGCAGCTGAAGGTCTGGGGCGAGCGGACCAAGGCGCCTGTCATCGCCGGAGCGCAGGGCTCGGATTCGGCGAGCCTCGCTTTCACGGCGATCACCGCGGCCAAGGAGCAGGCCCGTGACATCCTGCTGATCGACACCGCCGGCCGGCTGCAGAACAAGGCCGAGCTGATGAACGAGCTTGAAAAGGTGGTGCGTGTCATTCGCAAGGTCGACGCCTCGGCGCCGCACGCGGTGCTGCTCGTGCTCGATGCGACGGTGGGACAAAATGCGCTGTCGCAGGTCGAGGCGTTCCATCGTACGGCAGGTGTGACGGGCCTGGTGATGACCAAGCTCGACGGCACGGCGCGCGGCGGCATCCTGGTGGCGCTGTCGGAGAAGTTCAAGCTGCCGGTGCATTTCATCGGCGTCGGCGAAGGCGTCGACGACCTGCAGCCCTTCGCCGCCAGGGATTTTGCGCGGGCGATTGCCGGCATCGACGATTGACACCGCGGCGGGCTCCTGGCGGGCGACGCGTAACGGACTACTGGATCAGCCGCGGCCGCGGCTGATGACAGCCAACGGGACATGGAATGGACAAGACCCAGCCGCATCCGCTGTTCAAGCTCGCGACCGAACTCGGTCCGCTGATCGTGTTCTTCGTCGTCAACGCCAAGTTCAATCTGTTCGCGGCGACCGGCGCCTTCATGGTCGCGATCGTGGCGGCGATGATCGCCTCCTACGTCGTGACGAAGCACGTGCCGCTGATGGCGATCGTCACCGGCATCGTCGTGCTGGTGTTCGGCACGCTCACTCTGGTGCTGCACGACGAGACCTTCATCAAGCTGAAGCCGACCATCATCTACGGCCTGTTCGCGGCCGTGCTCGGCGGCGGGCTGCTGTTCAATCGCTCCTTCATCGCGATCATGTTCGATCAGATGTTCAATCTGACGCCGGCGGGGTGGCGCATCCTCACCTTCCGCTGGGCGTTGTTCTTCGCCGTGATGGCGGTGCTGAACGAGATCATCTGGCGCACCCAGAGCACGGATTTCTGGGTCGGCTTCAAGGCCTTCGGCGTGGTGCCGCTGACCATGATCTTCGCCATAGCCCAGATGCCGCTGATCAAGCGCTACCACCAGGACCCGGCGTCGCTGGAAGCCAGCGATGCAGCGGAAGGGGATGTGAGCAAGGGGTAGTTCCACCACCGCCGTCAAGCGCAAGCGACGAAGCAACCCAGAGCTCCGGGTGACGCCCTGAATTGCTTCGCTCGCAATGACGAGAAACGACCTGTTTGCCTTCGAACTACCCGCCCGCCTTCAGCGCCTTCTCGATTTCCGGCTTCAGCACGGCGTCGAGGTTCTGGGCCGTGATCGGGCCGACCAGCTTGTAGACGATGGTGCCTTCTCGTCCGACGACGAAGGTCTCGGGCACGCCATAGACGCCCCATTCGATGCCGGCGCGGCCGTTGCCGTCGACGCCGACGACGTCATAGGGGTTGCCGTAGCGGCCGAGGAAGCGGCGGGCGTTGTCGGCGCCGTCCTTGTAGTTGATGCCGATGATCTGGAAGCGCTTGTCGCGGCCGAGCTCGACCAGCAGAGGCGCCTCGTCGTGGCACGGCACGCACCACGACGCCCAGACGTTGACGATGCTGACCTTGCCCTTGAGCGCGGCCGGGTCGAGTCCGGGCACCGGCGTACCGTCTTTGGCCAGCTCGGGCAGCGCCGGCAGCGGCGTGTTCGGGGCGGGGCGGCCGATCAAGGCGGAGGGAATCCGCGACGGATCGCCATTGCCGAGCCGGAACCAGAACAGCGCCGCAAGCCCGAGAAACACCACGAGCGGCAGCAGCATGAGGAATGAGCGGCGCCGCGGCGCAGGCTCCGTTGCAGCCTGTTCGGTCATTGGATGTCCGTCGCCGCGCGGCCCGAGCGCCTGACGATGCCGCTCTCCTCAAGCGCGCGCAGCCGCGCCTTCTGGGTGCGGTAGTCGATCGCGATCCAGGCAATCAGCAGCACCACGACGAGCGCGGCGGCGAGATAGGAGGTTGCGATGAAGGAGGTGTAGGGACCGAGGTCCATGTCAGGCGGCTCCCACGATCGGACCGGTTGCCCCGCTCGCAGGGGCGCTGCCAGTATAGGCGCGCGCCTGCATCATCTGCAGGCTGCGCACGCGCCGGCGGAGAATCTCGTTGCGCATGGCAGCGACATGCAAGGTCACAAACAGGAACGAGAAGCCGATCGCCATCACCAGAAGCGGAATCAGGAACGACTTGTCGAGCGCCGGTCCGCCCATCCGCATCACCGAAGCCGGCTGGTGCAGCGTGTTCCACCAGTCGACCGAGAACTTGATGATCGGCAGGTTGATCGCGCCGACCAGCGTCAACACGGCGGCCGCGCGGGCGGCGCGCGTCGGATCCTCGACCGCGCGCCACAACGCCATCAGGCCGAGATACATCAGGAACAGAATCAGCACCGAGGTCAGCCGCGCATCCCATTCCCAATAGGTGCCCCACATCGGCCGGCCCCACAGCGAGCCGGTCAGCAGGGCGAGAAAGGTGAAGCTGGCGCCGATCGGGGCGGCTGCTTTTGCCGCGACATCGGCGAGCGGGTGCCGCCACACCAGGGTGCCGAGCGAGGCGAGGCTCATCACGCCCCAGACGAACATCGACAGCCACGCGTTCGGCACGTGGATGAACATGATCTTGACGGTGGCGCCCTGCTGATAATCGTCGGGCGCCAGCGCCGAGAGGTACAGGCCGGCGGCCAGCAGCACGACCGTGACCAGCGCCAGCCACGGCAGCAGCCGTGCCGTCAGCGCAAGGAACCGGGTGGGATTGGCGAGGTCGATCAGCGACATGAGAACCTTGTTAAAGGCGGAAGCAGTTGCAGGCAATCAGCACGGTGCCGCTCGGCAAGAGTTGATCATGGTCAAACCCCGCCGGTGTTCCGTTAGTCCAGGCCGTTGCGGAGGCTTGTTGCGGCTGCGAAGGGACCGATCACGAAGCTAACCAGCGACAAGGCGCAAAGGATCGAGAACGGCGCGCCGAACGGCAGCGGGCCTACAATCGCCGCCTGCGACGCCGCCACGCCGAAGATCAGCACCGGGATCGATAGTGGCAGCACCAGCACGGCCAACAGCAACCCGCCGCGTGACATCGTCACCGCCAGCGCCGCACCGATCATGCCGATGAAGGTCAGCGCCGGCGTTCCGGCCAGCAAGGTCAGCGCGACAGCGCCGGTGGCGGTCGCGTCGAGGTTCAGCAGCAGGCCGAGAACCGGCGTGGCGATCACCAGCGGCAGGCCGGCGGCGAGCCAGTGCGCCAGCGCCTTGGCGGCGCAGGCGAGCTCCAGCGGCGTCCGGCTCATCACGATCAGGTCGAGCGAGCCGTCCTCATGGTCGGCGGTGAACAACCTGTCGAGGGTCAGCAGGCTGGCGAGCAGGGCGCCGAGCCACAGGATCGCCGGGCCGAGCCGGGTCAGCAGCGCGAGGTCGGGCCCGACCGCGAACGGCATCAGCACCACGACGGTGAGAAAGAACAGCACCCCAATCAGCGCGCCGCCGCCGATGCGCAGCGCGATTCTGATGTCGCGGCGAATGAGGGCAGCGAGGGCGGTCATGCGGGAAGGGTCTCGGATGTTGATGCCGCGTGGTCATTGGGCGAGCCACCCTCCCTCCACCCGCACACTGCGTTCCCTCCCCCCTTGTGGGGGAGGGTCAGGGAGGGGGGTGGCTCCGGGCGATACTGCCCGTGGGGACCCCCACCTATAGCCGAAGTTTTGCTTCGGCGTGCCTTAAAGAAGCTGGCCGCGAATGCGGCCGGTTGCCCTCCCCGCAAGGGGAAGGGGAGCGCAAGCCGATGGGACGGAATCTGACGGAAGGGGATCTTGTCCAAAGCGATAGGGCCCGTCGTGGGGGACCCCCCTCCCTGACCCTCCCCCACAAGGGGGGAGGGAACGGAAAGCGCGGTGGGCTTGGCGCAAACAATGCTGACGGTCATCGTACTCATGCTCCGATCCGCAGTTCGCGCGTGTCGATGCCGAGCGGGCCGTGCGTTGCCGCCACGATCAGCCCGCCCCCGGCGAGATGCTCGCGCATCAGGCCGGCAAACATCGCCTGGCCTGCGACGTCGAGCGCTGCGGTCGGCTCGTCGAGCAGCCACAGCAGCCGGGGAACGGCGAGCAGGCGGGCCAATGACAGTCGGCGGCGCTGGCCGGCGGAGAGATAGCCGGCGGGCAGATCGATCGCGTGGGCGATGCCGACGGCGGCGAGACAGTCGGGGATCGGCCGCGTCGTGCCGCCGCCGAGGAAGTCGGCCCAGAACGCCAGATTCTCGCGCACGCTGAGCGCCGGCTTCAGCGCGTCGCGGTGGCCGAGATAATGTGCCTGCTCCGGCACCGTCAGTTCGGCCTCGCTGCCCTCGATGGCGATGGTGCCGCCGGCAGGCAGCAGGAGCCCTGCGATCAGCCGCAGCAGCGAGGTCTTGCCTGCGCCATTGTGCCCGGTCACCGCCAGCGCCTCGCCCGCGACCGCCTCGAAGGCAAGGCCGGCGAACACCTCGCGGCCGCCGCGCACGCATCTGACGTCGTGTCCGAACAATCTGGGAGCAAGCTGCATGGCCCGTCGTGACAGCCCTTACGAAATTGAAGGCTAGCGTGTGAGAATTTGTGGGTGATGCCACGTCGCGACTTGCTTGTGGCTGTGGCGGCGCAGTTAGAAAGCTTCTATAAGCCCGACCTTGATGCAGCACACAATCGTCCGCTGCAAGCCATCCGGCGCCTCGCGCTGACGGTTCTTAAATACCCCCTCAGGGTATACAGATCAATTGGGATTCCCACGCATGACCTCGCTCGACAGCTTCAAGTGTCGCAAGACCCTCAAGGTCGGAACGAAGAGCTACATCTATTACAGCTTGCCCACAGCCGAGAAGAACGGTCTCAAGGACATCTCCAAGCTGCCCTACTCGATGAAGGTGCTGCTCGAGAACCTGCTGCGTAACGAGGACGGTCGCACCGTCACCAAGGACGACATCGTCGCGGTGTCGAAATGGCTGCGAAAGAAATCGCTGGAGCACGAGATCGCGTTTCGCCCGGCGCGCGTGCTGATGCAGGATTTCACCGGCGTGCCCGCCGTCGTCGACCTCGCGGCCATGCGCAATGCGATGCAGAAGCTCGGCGGCGATGCCGAGAAGATCAATCCGCTGGTCCCCGTCGATCTCGTCATCGACCACTCGGTGATCGTCAACTACTTCGGTGACAACAAGGCGTTCGGCAAGAACGTCGCCGAGGAGTACAAGCAGAACCAGGAACGTTACGAATTCCTGAAATGGGGTCAGAAGGCGTTCTCGAACTTCTCCGTCGTGCCGCCCGGCACCGGCATCTGCCACCAGGTCAACCTCGAATATCTGGCGCAGACCGTCTGGACCAAGAAGGAGAAGATGACGGTCGGCCGGACCAAGGGCACCTTCGAGGTCGCCTATCCGGATTCGCTGGTCGGCACTGATTCGCACACCACCATGGTCAATGGTCTCGCCGTGCTCGGCTGGGGCGTCGGCGGCATCGAGGCCGAGGCCTGCATGCTCGGCCAGCCGCTGTCGATGCTGCTGCCCGACGTGGTCGGCTTCAAGCTGACCGGCGCGCTCAAGGAAGGCGTGACCGCCACCGACCTCGTGCTGACCGTCACCCAGATGCTGCGCAAGCTCGGCGTGGTCGGCAAGTTCGTCGAATTCTTCGGCCCCGGCCTCGACCATCTCTCGGTCGCCGACAAGTCGACGATCGCCAACATGGCTCCGGAATATGGCGCGACCTGCGGCTTCTTCCCGGTCGACGCCGCCACGATCGATTATCTCAAGACCTCGGGCCGCAAGGCACCGCGCGTCGCGCTTGTTGAAGCCTACGCGAAGGCCCAGGGCCTGTTCCGGACCGCCAAGTCGCCGGATCCGGTGTTTACGCAGACGCTGACGCTGGATCTGGGCGACGTCGTGCCGTCGATGGCCGGTCCGAAGCGTCCCGAGGGCCGCATCGCGTTGCCCGCCGTCGCCGAGGGCTTCGCCACCGCGCTGGCCGGCGAGTACAAGAAGAGCGATGCCACCCAGCGCTTCCCGGTCGAGGGCAAGGATTTCGACATCGGCCACGGCGACGTCGTCATCGCCGCCATCACCTCCTGCACCAACACCTCGAACCCGAGCGTGCTGATCGGCGCCGGCCTCTTGGCCCGCAACGCTGCGGCCAAGGGCCTCAAGGCCAAGCCGTGGGTGAAGACCTCGCTCGCCCCGGGCAGTCAGGTGGTTGCCGAATACCTGGCAAATTCGGGCCTGCAGAAAGACCTCGACAAGGTCGGCTTCAACCTGGTCGGCTTCGGCTGCACCACCTGCATCGGCAATTCCGGGCCGCTGCCGGAGGAGATCTCGAAGTCGATCAACGACAACGGCGTCGTCGCGGCGGCCGTGCTGTCGGGCAACCGCAACTTCGAAGGCCGCGTCTCGCCGGACGTGCAGGCCAACTATCTGGCCTCGCCGCCGCTGGTCGTCGCCTATGCGCTCGCCGGCACCGTGACCAAGGATCTGGCGGTCGAGCCGATCGGCATCGGCAAGGACAAGAAGCCGGTCTACCTGAAGGACATCTGGCCGACGACGAAGGAGGTCAATGACTTCGTCAAGAAGTTCGTCAAGGCCTCGATCTTCAAGAAGCGCTACGCCGACGTGTTCAAGGGCGACACCAACTGGCGCAAGATCAAGACGGTCGAGAGCGAGACATATCGCTGGAACATGTCGTCGACCTACGTGCAGAACCCGCCGTATTTCGAGGGCATGAAGAAGGAGCCGGAGCCGATCAAGGACATCGTCGAGGCCCGCGTGCTGGCGCTGTTCGGCGACAAGATCACCACCGACCACATCTCGCCGGCCGGTTCGATCAAGCTGACCTCGCCCGCTGGTAAATTCCTCAGCGAGCACCAGGTCCGCCCGGCCGACTTCAACCAGTACGGCACCCGCCGCGGCAATCACGAAATCATGATGCGCGGCACCTTCGCCAACATCCGCATCAAGAACTTCATGCTCAAGGGCGCCGACGGCAACATCCCGGAGGGCGGCCTGACCAAGCACTGGCCCGACGGCGAGCAGATGTCGATCTACGATGCCGCGATGAAGTACCAGGAAGAGGGCGTGCCGCTGGTCGTGTTCGCCGGTGCCGAATATGGCAACGGCTCGTCGCGTGACTGGGCGGCCAAGGGCACCCGTCTGCTCGGCGTCCGCGCCGTGATCTGCCAGAGCTTCGAGCGCATCCACCGCTCCAACCTGGTCGGCATGGGTGTGCTCCCGCTCACCTTCCAGGAAGGCACGTCGTGGTCCTCGCTCGGGCTCAAGGGCGATGAGAAGGTCACCATCAAGGGGCTGCAGGGCGACCTGAAGCCGCGTCAGACGCTGACCGCCGAGATCGTTTCGGCTGACGGCGCGGCGCAGCAGGTGCCGCTGCTTTGCCGCATCGATACGCTCGATGAGCTCGACTACTATCGCAACGGCGGCATCCTGCACTACGTGCTGCGCAAGCTCGCCGCTTAACCAAGGCGCGATGCGACAGATTGGCTCACTCTGAAGTGAGTAGCGGGTGATGAAGGAGGCGGCCTATGACATAGGCCGCCTCCTTTGCATTTTTGGTTGTCAACGCCGAGGGCGGCTTCGCAGTTATTGACGCGGCAGGGTGTGGCGGACAGTGTTGTTCCGGACAGGACAGTGATGATGGGTGGACAGATGTCGTGGTGGTCGCGCGCGGCGCTCAGTGTCTGTGCGGTCATCGCTTTCGTCCGGCCAGCCGCCTCCGATCCGCGTGCGGTCATCGAACTATTTACCTCTCAGGGCTGCTCCTCCTGTCCGCCGGCCGACAAGGTGCTTGGCGATCTGGCCAGAGATCCGTCGGTGATCGCATTGTCGCTACCGATCGACTATTGGGACTATCTCGGTTGGAAGGACACCCTGGCGGATTCCCGCTTCACGGCGCGGCAGCGCGCTTATTCGCGCGTTCGCGGCGATCGTGAGGTCTATACGCCCCAGGCCGTGGTCAACGGCTCGGTTCATGTCATCGGCAGTGATCGCGAGGCGATCGAGGGCGCCATTGAGGAGACCGCGCAGGGCGGTGCCGCCATGTCGGTGCCGGTCAGACTGTCGATCGAGGGCCAGGAGCTGACCGTCTCGATCGCCGCGGCCGATGAGCACATGCCGCGCAGACATGGCGAGGTCTGGGTCTGCTCGATCTCGCGGGCCGTCCCGATCCAGGTCGGGCGTGGCGAGAACAGCGGGCGCGAGCTGACCTACTACAACGTCGTTCGCAATCTGTTGAAGCTTGGCGATTGGACCGGAGCGTCGACCAGCTGGAGCGTGCCGCTGGAGAAGATCGCCAAAGAGGGCGTCGACGGTGCCGTTGTCTATGTGCAGGACGGCAGCCGTGACCGGCCGGGTCCGATGCTCGGCGCAGCCTATTCCGAGCTGCATTAGCGCCTGTCCAAATCCGCTGGTCTTGGAGCCGTTCCCGGCCGCGTTCAGGCGCGTCCGGCTTGATCGCGCGATCCAGCCAGCAGCAACGCAGCCTTGCGTCGGTCCAAAAAGCAAAAGGACCAACTTGCGTTGGCCCTTTGCCATCACTTGTGAATAGACCCGATCCTGACGACCCCGGGGGGCTGGGGGCTGAGGAATCCGGAACCGAAAGGACCGGGCCAACGCACACGAATCTTATGCCCAAGATCGGGGGCGGTCCCTGGGCGGAAAGACGGCGCGATTATGATTCTGCTAACGATCCCGTGACGCTGACGTGTTCGCGGAACTCGTGTTGGTCGTAGCTGGAGCCGCACTTCAACACTCAAAGCCGCCCCTTGCGGCTTCCGGCGGATGGCGCGATCATGTCACAGAGATGACAGGAGGACGCCGATGAAGCTCACCCCGGAGGATGCCGATCCGAGCGAGAACCGCGCGGCGGCCCGCAGCGCGGCCGCAGCGCCCAATCGGGTGACGTTCGACCGGCTTGAGCTGAACCGGATCCTCAATCTCTACGGCCGCATGGTCGCCGATGGCGAATGGCGGGACTATTCGATCGACTTCCTGCGCGACCGGGCGGTGTTTTCCGTATTTCGTCGCGCGTCCGAGGTGCCGATCTACCGTATCGAGAAGGACCCGCGCCTCGCCCGCAAGCAGGGTATGTACAGCGTCATCTCGGCGACCGGCCTGATCCTGCGGCGCGGCCACGAGCTCGAGCGCGTGCTGCTGGTGATCGCGCCAAAGCCGGCCCTGGTTTGATCCGGTGATTCGACTCGCGTCGTGTGATCCCCTGCGCGCCGGCCGGTGGGCTTGAGAGGCGCGATCGCGGAGAGGACTCGCCGTGGTTACGCGGCGGGCACATTGCTGCCGCCGGCGCCGAGCGGCAGCTGCATCATGACCGTGTCGAGCCATCGGCCAAATTTGAGCCCGACGCTCGGATGGGTGCCGATCATCTGGAAGCCGCAGGCGCGATGCAGTCCGACCGATCCGGCATTGGCGGAGTCGCCGATCACCGCGATCATCTGGCGGAAGCCCCGCTCCTCACAAGCCGTGATCAAGCGCTGCATCAGCCGCCTTCCGATGCCCCGGCGCTGGCTCGCAGGAGCCAGATAGATCGAATTCTCCACCGTGAAACGATAGGCAGGGCGGGGCCGGTACGGTCCGGCATAGGCATAGCCGACCACCTCTCCGTCCAGCAGGGCGACGAAATAAGGGAAGCCGCCATCCGTGAGCGCGCGGAAGCGGCGGGTCATCTCGGTCAAGTCCGGAGCATCGAGCTCGAAGGTGGCCGTGCCCTCGCGCACGGCCTGACCGTAGATGGCGGTGATGGCGGGAAGATCGGCCTCGCCGGTGGGCCGGATGTCGATGTCAGGCATGGCGAAACCATAGCAAGGCGGATCGGACGATCAATCCGCCGTTGCGGCATGGCTGTCGTCGCGTGTCTGCGCGCGGCGCAAACGAGCAGGGTACGAGCGAGCAGGTCTAAGCGGGCCGGCACAACGAAAAGCCCCGGCGGTGAGGCCGGGGCTTCCGAAGGCTGTGACTGTGGTCCGCTGGCTCAGTCGCGCTGTCCGAGCAGCTGCAGCAGCAGCGTGAACAGGTTGATGAAGTTCAAGTACAGCGACAGGGCGCCGGTGATCGCTGCACGCTCGGCGATGTCGCCGCCCGCGGAGGCGTAGCCATAGATGTACTCGTTCTTCAGGCGCTGCGTATCCCAGGCCGTGAGACCGGCGAACACGAACACGCCGACCACCGAGACGATGAACTGCAGCATCGAGCTCGCCAGGAACAGGTTCACGAGGCTCGCCAGCACGATGCCGATCAGGCCCATGAACAGGAACGAGCCCATGCCGGTCATGTCACGCTTGGTGGTGTAGCCGTACAGGCTGAGCGCACCGAACGTCGCCGCGGTGATGAAGAACACCCGCACGATCGAGGTGTGGGTGTACACCAGGAAGATCGACGACAGCGAGATACCCATCAGGGCCGAAAACACCCAGAACAGGATCTGCGCGGTCGACGGCGCCAAGCGGTTGATGCCGGCCGAGATCGCGAACACCATGACCAAGGGGGCCAGGATGAACAGCCACTTCAGCGGGCTCACGAACATCGCGTAGCCGAACTGCGTCAGGTAGGCGTTGCCGAACTTGAACACGCCCGCCGCCGGGTCGCCGGTCACCGACGCCATGTAGACGCCGAGCGCCGCCAGACCGGTGATCGCCAAGCCGATGCTCATGTAATTGTAGATGCGCAGCATGTAGGCGCGCAGACCGGCGTCGACGGTCGCGGCATCGGCGCGCCCGGCCACCCGGCCAAAGGGTGAAGCATAGTTGCGGTCTAGGTCCGACATGGTCGAATTCCCGTTGGTTGCCCGGAACAGAGGTCCTGACGGACCTTATGCCGGTTCTCGAAAAACCCTATCTCATACCCCCCACCACAGACATTAAATTTGCGTCATCGGCAAATTTGCCATCTTTGGCAGGTCTCTGAGCCCATTCCCTAGATGGGAAACTAGCATATCCGCTGCAAGCTTCCACGCGCGGCTGAATGTCGCTCCGCAGGCGTTCGCCCTCTATAACGCGCGTTAACCGTGCGGCATGATCGCGCAAGCCGCTACAGATTCCTAAGAACGCTTGCCGGCTTCTGATTGAGCGCCAGCAGCGTTCCGGCCAGTCCGAGGCCGACGGTCACGACCAGCGCCGCCAGGACGACCATAGCGGCGCTTCCGGCCTGCCAGGCGAAGCTCAACGTCATCAGCCGGGTCACGATCAACCAGGCGGCGACCGAGCCGGCAATCACACTGAACGCAGCGGTTGCGAAGCCAATCATGAGATACTCAAGCGCGTAGGCGCCCAGCAAGCGCAGCCGGGTGGCGCCGAGCGTCTTCAGGATGACGGCGTCATAGACGCGGTGACGGTGGCCGGCGGCGAGCGCGCCGCCCAGCACCAGGATCGCCGAAATCAGGGTCACCGCGCTGGCGCCGCGGATCGCGAGCGCCAGGTTGGAAACGACAGTTCCGACCGTCTCCATGACCTCGCGCACGCGCACGCTGGTCACCATCGGGAACGCGTCGGCGACCTTGCGGATGACGCGAGCATCCTCGGCCGCATCGGAGCGCGCCTCGGTCAGGGTGGCGACATGGGTATGAGGCGCGCCCTTGAAGGCATTCGGCGAGAACACCAGCACGAAATTGATGCCGAGCCCCTGCCAGTCGATGGTGCGCATGTTGCCGATCCGCGCCGCGATGTCGCGTCCGAGCACGTTGACCACGATGTCGTCACCGAGCTTGAGGCCGAGGCCATCCGCGATCCGCTTCTCGATCGAGACCAGTGGCGGTCCGCTGTAGCTCTCGCCCCACCATTCGCCCTCGACGACCTTGGAGCCCTTGGGGATCTCGCCGGTATAGGTCAGGCCGCGGTCGCTCTGGAGGACCCATTCGGTCTCCGCCGTGGCCTTGAGGTCCTCGGCGCGCACGCCGCGGGCGGAGACGATCCGGCCGCGCAGCATCGGCACGTCGTCGACCGAGGATTGTGGCGCAAGCTCCTTCAGGAAGCCGCGGAAGCGTTCGGCCTCGCCGGAGGGCACGTCGATGAAGAAGAATGACGGCGCCTGTTCCGGCAGCTGCGCGAGGAACTGCCGCCGCAGATTGCCGTCGATCTGGGTGATCGTGACCAGCACCGCGAGCCCCAGTCCGAGCGACAGCACCACCGACGGCGTCAGCGCGCCCGGGCGATAGATGTTGCTGACGGCGAGCCGCAGCATCGGGAAGCGGCTGCGCGGCATGGCGCGCGCGCTCGCCATCACGACAGCGGCGATGCCCCGCAGCAGCACGAACACAAGCGCAGCGGCGACCACGAACACGGCGGAGATCTTCTTGTCGTAGGACAGGCCGATCACCACCGCCACCAAGAGCGCCACCGTGCCGGCGATCAGGGCCAGATAACTCCAGCGCGGACGGTGCCACTCGGCGATCACCGCCTCGCGGAACAGCGCCGCCACGGGCACGTCACGGATGCGCCCGAGCGGCCACAGGCCGAAGGCGAGGGCGGTGAGCAGACCGTAGACGAAGGACAGCGCCAGCTCGTCCGGATGCAGCGCCGGGATCACTGGCAGCGGCAGGATGTTGCCGAACAGCCCGACGATCGCAAAGGGCAGGGCGGCGCCGGCACAAAGTCCGATGATCGAACCGATCGTGGCGAGCACCATGACCTGCACGAGGTAGATTCCGAACACGTCGCGGCTGGTGGCGCCCAGCGCCTTGAACGCCGCGATCACCTCGGTGCGGCGGTCGACATGGCTCTTGACCGCATTGGCGACGCCGACGCCGCCGACCAGCAGCGCGGCGAGACCGACCAGGGTCAGGAACTGGGTGAAGCGGCCGATGGTGCGCTCCAATTGCGGCGAGGCATTGCTGCGGCTGCGGATCTCCCACCCGGCCGATGGCAAGGTCAGACGGGTGTCGGCGATGAAGGACGCCGCGGCATGATCGTCCTTGGCGTTGTCCGGCAGCCGGACCCGGTAGGTCCAGCGCACCAGGCTGCCCGGCTGCAGCAGCGGCGTGGCGCGCAAGCCGGCCTCGCTGATCAGGAAGCGCGGTCCCAGCCCGATGCCGCCCGACAGCTTGTCCGGCTCGGCCTGCAGCGCGCTGCGGATCTGGAAGCGCACGGTGTCGATGCTGACGGTGTCGCCGACCTTGAGGTCGAGCCGCGCCAGCAGCGCCGGATCGGCGGCCGCGCCATAAGCGCCGTCGCGCTCGGCCAGAATGTCGGAGAGCGGCAGGTCGGGCTGCAGCTCGGCCTTGCCGAGCAGCGGATAGGCGTCGTCGACAGCCTTGAGCTCGACCAGCGCCAGCTTGGCGTCGTTGGAGCGCACCATGGCCCGCAAGGTCGCCGCCAGCGACACCTCGCCGCGCGAACGCAGGAACGCGATCTCCTCCGGCTTGGCTTCGCGCTGAAACAGCGAAAACGCGACGTCGCCGCCGAGCAGCGTGCGGCCCTCGCGAACGAGGCCGTCATTGAGGCTCGCGGCCACCGAGCCGACGCCGGCGATGGCGAGCACGCCGAGCGCGATACAGGCGATGAAGACGTAGAAGCCGCGCAGGCCGCCGCGCAGCTCGCGCAGGGCGTAACGCACCGGCAGCCAGGCCATGCGGCCGGCGGGGATCGGTTCGGCGACGCTGCTCATGCCAGGGCAGGCTCGTGTGCGCCGTCGGCTTCGATCCGTCCCGAGCGCAGCCGCACGACACGGTCGCAGCGATGCGCAAGCCCGCCGTCATGGGTCACGAGCACCAGGGTCATGCCGCGCTCGGCATGCTTGGTGAACAGCAGGTCGACGATCTGCCGGCCGGTGGTCTCGTCGAGATTGCCGGTCGGCTCGTCGGCCACAAGGATGGCCGGGTCGGGGGCGAGGGCGCGCGCCAGCGCTACGCGCTGCTGCTCGCCGCCGGACAGCTGGGTCGGATAATGGTGCAGCCGGTGGCCGAGGCCGACCGAGTCCAACTCGCGCGCGGCCCGCTCGGCGGCGCCGGAATGCCCGGCCAGCTCCAGCGGCACGGCGACATTCTCCAACGCGGTCATGGTCGGGATCAGGTGGAAGGACTGGAAGACGATGCCGACCTGGCGGCCGCGGAACCGGGCCAGCGCGTCCTCGTCCAGGGCATTGAAAGCGGTGCCATTGACCACCACCTGACCGCTGTCAGGACGTTCCAATCCCGCCATCACCATCAGAAGCGTGGACTTGCCGGAGCCCGACGGTCCGATCAGGCCGATCGTCTCGCCTTGTCCCACCCGCAGGCTGATGTCCTTGAGAATGTGAACACGCGCCGCTCCGGTGCCGAGCGAGAGATTGACGTTGGCGATGGTAATGGTGTCCGGCGCTGTGCCGGCCAAAGGCGAGGTTTCGATGAGACTGTCCATGGCTCGGTCATATGGCAACTCCGCAAGCCGGGTCGAGAGGCGCGGGCGCATCTTCGTGCACATACTCGTGTTGATGCTCGCCTTGATGACAATGGGGCCGGCATTCGCGGGCGCCGAGGCCGGCAAGCCGATCAAGCTGGTGGTGCTTGGCGACTCCTTGAGCGCGGGCCTCGGCCTGTCGGCTTCGGATGCGTTTCCGGCCAAGCTTCAAAAGGCGTTGAACGACAAGGGGCTGAAGGTCGAGATGACCAATGCCGGGGTGTCCGGCGACACCTCCTCGGGCGGACGCGACCGGCTCGATTGGTCGGTGGCCGATGGCACCGAGGCTGTGATCGTCGAGCTCGGCGCCAATGATGCCTTGCGCGGCATCGATCCGTCGGTCACGCGGCAGGCGCTGACCGAGATCGTCCAGCGGCTGAAGGCGCGGGGCATCGCAGTCATGCTGTGCGGCATGCTGGCGCCGCCGAATTACGGCAGCGATTACGCTGCGAAATTCAACGCGATCTACCCCGACCTCGCCAAGCAGTTCGACGTCCAGCTCTACCCGTTCTTTCTCGACGGTGTTGCCGCCGATCCCAAGTTGAACCAGGCCGACGGCATTCACCCCACGGCCGCGGGCGTCGACATCATCGTCTCCCGGATGTTGCCTATGGTGGAAGCATTCCTGCGTCCGCTTCGTGGGCAATGATGGAACGAAGCCGCGGTCGGATCATTCGCGGTCACCTTGCGGGCGAGGTTTTCCGCAGCTCTTACCGGCGTTAACGCTGCGTCCGTCGCGGAGTCATATAAATTCGGTAGGAATTATGCATTGGCGATTCGTCGTCGATCCTTTCGTCAAGGCATGATCTCGTCAATTTTCGGGATCAGCCTCCAGCATCGGGAGTCCTGAAACGATGCCGCGTCTGTTTACTGGACTGGAGATCCCGGCCGAGGTCGGCCAGACTCTCTCCAATTTGCGGGGTGGCCTTCCCGGCGCCCGCTGGATCGATCCGGAAAATTACCACGTCACCTTGCGTTTCATCGGCGATATCGACGGCGCGTCGGCCAACGAGATCGCCGCGATGCTGTGGCGGGTCAACCGCAAGCCGTTCGAAGTCACGGTGCAGGGTCTCTCGAGCTTCGGCGGCCGCAAGCCGCGCGCTGTCGTCGCCAACATCGCGCCCAGCCGGCCGCTGATCGAGCTGCAGGCCGAGCTGGAACGCATGATGCAGCGGATCGGGCTCGATCCCGAGGGGCGCAAATTCGTGCCGCATGTGACCTTGGCGCGGCTGCACGACGCATCGAGCCAGGACGTCGCCGATTATCTGTCGGTCCGGGGCTACTTCCCGAGCCGGGTGTTCGTCGCCGAGCGCTTCGTGTTGTTCTCGTCCCGTGCTTCGACGGGGGGCGGGCCCTATGTCGTGGAGGATGCCTACGACCTCTGCGCCGTCTAAAGATTGCCGGAGCCGGGCCGCAAACGCCAACTCGCAAGCGCGAGCCACAGACGCCAAGCCGCAGAACAACGTCGTTACCCCGGGACTAACGGGCCGGCCGGCGTTTGCGTGCCATATACCAAGTCCTTACGGCTCGGCTGCATGGCCGCTTCCACCATTTGCGGATTGCATTTTCCGTAAGTCTCATGACCTAGAGTGGGCTCATGCTGTCCACTCCGTCAGACGCGTTCCGCGCGCAATATCAGTCTTTGGTCGATACTGGAGCGATCGAGGCCGACCCGGCCCAGGCCGAGGTCGCCGACGCGCTGGCCGCGCTCGAGCGCAGGCTTTCCACCTACAAGCCGGCGCGCAAGCAGAGCCTGCTGGGGCGCCTGTTCTTCGACAAGAGCGAGCCGCCGCGCGGCCTCTACGTTCACGGCGAGGTCGGCCGCGGCAAGACCATGCTGATGGACCTGTTCTATCAGAACTGTCCGGTCGAGCATAAGCGGCGGGCGCATTTCCACGAATTCATGGCCGAGGTGCATGAGCGCATCTACGGCTACCGCCAGAACATTGCGCGCGGCGAGCTCGCCGATACGGATGTGATCGGGCTGACGGCGCAGGCCATCTTCGAGCAGTCATGGCTGCTCTGCTTCGACGAATTCCACGTCACCGACATCGCCGACGCGATGATCCTGGGCCGGCTGTTCGCCAGGCTGTTCGAGCTCGGCACCGTGGTCGTGGCGACCTCCAACGTTGCGCCGGAGGACCTCTACAAGGGCGGCCTCAACCGCGCGCTGTTCCTGCCCTTCATCAAGCATATTGCCGACCACATGGACGTGGTACGGCTGGACGCGCGGACCGATTTCCGGCTGGAGAAACTGGCCGGGGTCAAGATGTGGCTGGTGCCGGCGGACGTCGAGGCCCGCACCGCGCTCGACAACGCCTGGGGCAGGCTGACCGGCCACGCCCGCTGCAGGTCGCGCGACATCACCATCAAGGGGCGCCTTCTGCATGTGCCCTGTTCGGCCAATGGCGTTGCCCGTTTCGGCTTTGCCGACCTGTGCGAGAAGCCGCTCGCAGCGTCGGACTATCTGCGCCTGGCGCACGACTATCACACCATCCTGATCGACCATATTCCGGTGATGGACTACGCGGAGCGCAATGCCGCCAAGCGCTTCATCACCTTGATCGACACGCTCTATGACAACGCCGTGAAGCTGATCGCTTCCGCCGAAGCGGATCCGATCTCGCTTTACGTCGCGACCGACGGCATCGAGGCCATGGAGTTCAAGCGGACGTCCTCGCGCCTGATCGAGATGGGGTCGGAATCCTACTTGGCTCTGCCGCATGGCCGGAAGGACTCGGCAGCCTCCGGGACTTCTACGGGGCTGGTCGAAACCTGACAAACACCGGATTTCGGGAGCGCCTGCCTTCGGGCACACAGCCGTGAAAAGGCCACGTCAATCAGGCTGAAAGGATCATCAGCACCCCTCCGCCTCGGACCTGATCGAAATCAAGGCAGGCCTGTCAATTGGCCATAGCGTGACTTGAACGGCCGGGGCGAAAGGGATAACCACCCAATCGACTTTTAACCTCCCTCACCCCTTCGGGTTCAAAGGAAATTTCCCATGGCGCGCGACAAGATTGCTTTGATTGGCTCCGGTCAGATCGGCGGAACGCTGGCTCACCTCATCGGCCTCAAGGAGCTCGGCGATGTCGTCATGTTCGACATTGCTGAAGGCGTCCCGCAGGGCAAGGCGCTCGACATCGCCCAGTCCTCCCCGGTCGATGGCTTCGACGCCCATTACAGCGGCGCCAACTCCTACGAAGCACTGGATAACGCCAAGGTCTGCATCGTCACCGCCGGCGTGCCGCGCAAGCCGGGCATGAGCCGCGACGATCTGCTGTCGATCAACCTCAAAGTCATGGAGCAGGTCGGCGCCGGCATCAAGAAGTACGCCCCCGACGCGTTCGTCATCTGCATCACCAACCCGCTCGACGCGATGGTCTGGGCGCTGCAGAAGGCCTCGGGCCTGCCGGCCAAGAAGGTCGTCGGCATGGCCGGCGTGCTCGACTCCGCGCGCTTCCGCTACTTCCTGGCCGATGAGTTCAACGTCTCGGTCGAGGACGTCACCGCCTTCGTGCTCGGTGGTCATGGCGACACGATGGTGCCGCTGACCAAGTACTCCACCGTCGCCGGCATTCCGCTGCCCGACCTCGTCAAGATGGGCTGGACCTCGCAGGCCCGCATCGACGAGATCGTAGACCGCACCCGCAATGGCGGCGCCGAGATCGTCAACCTTCTCAAGACCGGGTCGGCCTATTACGCGCCGGCGGCCTCGGCGATCGCGATGGCCGAGAGCTATCTGCGCGACAAGAAGCGCGTGCTGCCCTGCGCCGCCCATCTCAACGGCGAGTTCGGCGTCAAGGACATGTATGTCGGCGTTCCCGTCGTGATCGGTTCCAAGGGCGTTGAGCGCATTGTCGAGATCGAGCTGGCCGGCAAGGACCGCGAGGCGTTCGACAAGTCGGTGGCCGCCGTGCAGGGCCTAGTCGACGCCTGCAAGAAGATCGCGCCCGACCTGCTCGGTCGCTGACCTGGCCGGGCGGACCCCAAGCCCGCCCGATCGAGTTGCAGGATGCTTGGTATATGGTATACCAAGCATCCTCAAAACAATTCCATACGTCACCCTCTCGCGGGTTCGGGGAGCAACCGCTTATGAACATTCACGAATATCAGGCCAAGGCACTGCTGCACGAGTTCGGCGTGCCGATTTCCAAGGGCGTGCCGGTGCTCCGTCCGGAGGACTCGGATGCGGCGGCGAAGACGCTCGGCGGTCCGGTCTGGGTCGTGAAGAGCCAGATCCACGCCGGCGGCCGTGGCAAGGGCAAGTTCAAGGAGGCCTCGGCCGGCGACAAGGGCGGCGTCCGCCTCGCCAAGTCGATTGACGAGGTCAATGCGTTCGCCAAGCAGATGCTCGGCGCAACCCTCGTCACCGTGCAGACCGGCCCCGATGGCAAGCAGGTCAACCGCCTCTACATCGAGGACGGCTCGGATATCGACAAGGAATTCTACCTGTCGCTGCTGGTCGATCGCGAGACCTCGAAGGTCGCTTTCGTGGTGTCGACCGAAGGCGGCGTCAACATCGAGGACGTTGCTCACAGCACGCCTGAGAAGATCATCACCTTCTCAGTCGATCCGGCCACCGGCGTGATGCCGCATCACGGTCGCGCCGTCGCCAAGGCGCTGAAGCTCTCGGGCGATCTCGCCAAGCAGGCCGAGAAGCTGACCATCCAGCTCTATACCGCCTTCGTCGCCAAGGACATGGCGATGCTCGAGATCAACCCGCTGGTCGTCACCAAGCAGGGCCAGCTGCGTGTGCTCGACGCCAAGGTGTCGTTCGACTCCAACGCGCTGTTCAAGCACCCCGAGGTCGTGGCGCTGCGTGACGAGACCGAGGAAGACGCCAAGGAGATCGAGGCCTCCAAATACGATCTCAACTATGTCGCGCTCGACGGCACCATCGGCTGCATGGTCAACGGCGCCGGCCTCGCGATGGCGACGATGGACATCATCAAGCTCTACGGCATGGAGCCGGCCAACTTCCTCGACGTCGGCGGCGGCGCCAGCAAGGAGAAGGTCGCGGCGGCGTTCAAGATCATCACCGCCGACCCGAACGTGAAGGGCATCCTGGTCAACATCTTCGGCGGCATCATGAAGTGCGATGTCATCGCCGAGGGCGTCGTGGCCGCGGTCAAGGAAGTCGGCCTGAAGGTGCCGCTGGTGGTGCGCCTCGAAGGCACCAATGTCGATCTCGGCAAGAAGATCATCAGCGAGTCCGGTCTGAACGTGCTGCCCGCCGACAATCTCGACGACGCCGCGCAGAAGATCGTCAAGGCCGTCAAGGGAGGCTGAGCGCCGTTTCAGGCGCTCGCTTAGCTCCTCACCGCAACGCTTTTAGAGAAAGCACGATGTCCATTCTCATCGACAAGAACACCAAGGTCATCTGTCAGGGCTTCACTGGCAAGAACGGCACCTTCCACTCCGAGGCGGCGATCGCCTACGGCACCAAGATGGTCGGCGGCACCTCGCCGGGCAAAGGCGGCTCGACCCATCTCGGCCTGCCGGTGTTCGACACCGTCAAGGAGGCTCGCGAGGCCACTGGCGCTGACGCGTCGGTGATCTACGTGCCACCGCCGGGTGCGGCCGACGCCATTTGCGAGGCGATCGACGCCGAGGTCCCGCTGATCGTCTGCATCACCGAGGGCATCCCGGTGCTCGACATGGTCAGGGTCAAGCGCTCGCTGCAGGGCTCCAAGTCGCGCCTGATCGGCCCGAACTGCCCGGGCGTCATGACCGCCGGAGAGTGCAAGATCGGCATCATGCCGGCCAATATCTTCAAGCCCGGCTCGGTCGGCATCGTGTCACGCTCCGGCACGCTGACCTATGAAGCGGTGTTCCAGACCACCTCGGAAGGCCTCGGTCAGACCACCGCGGTCGGTATCGGCGGCGACCCGGTCAAGGGCACCGAGTTCATCGACATGCTGGAGATGTTCCTTGCCGACCCCAAGACCGAGTCGATCATCATGATCGGCGAGATCGGCGGCTCGGCCGAGGAAGACGCGGCCCAGTTCATCAAGGACGAGGCCAAGCGCGGCCGCAAGAAGCCGATGGTCGGATTCATCGCCGGCGTCACGGCGCCTCCGGGCCGTCGCATGGGCCATGCCGGCGCGATCATCTCGGGCGGCAAGGGTGATGCCGGTTCGAAGACGGCCGCGATGGAAGCGGCTGGTATCACGGTGTCGCCGTCGCCGGCGCGGCTCGGCAAAACGCTTGTCGAAAAGTTGAAATCCTGATTCAGGACTTAGTGCTTTTCGGCGCGAATATTTACAATAAATAAGGTAAACGGTCCTAACCCGAACCTGACCCGCTTTTTCCAGCGGGTCAGGCATTGCGCCGTTTTGATTGGGCGCATCGAAATTACCAGGACGCCTACCATGTCTCGCCAAGATGCGAACGCCGCCTTCGCCCTGTCGTCTTTTCTGCAGGGCACCAATGCCACCTACATCGATGAAATCTATGCGCGTTACGAGAAGGATCCGTCGTCGGTCGATGCCGACTGGCAGGAGTTCTTCAAGAGCCTGAAGGATGCGCCGGCCGACGTTCAGAAGAACGCCTCGGGCCCGTCCTGGGAGCGCAGCAACTGGCCGGTTTCGCCGCGCGACGAGTTGACCTCGGCGCTGGATGGCAACTGGGCTGTGGTCGAGAAGAAGGTCGGCGAGAAGATTGCGGCCAAGGCGCAGACCAAGGGCGTCGAATTGTCGCCGGCCGACATCAACCAGGCCACCCGCGACTCTGTCCGTGCGTTGATGCTGATCCGCGCCTACCGCATGCGTGGTCACTTTCACGCCAAGCTCGATCCGCTCGGCATCGAGGCCCCGCGCAACCGCGAGGAGCTCGACCCTCGCTCCTACGGCTTCACTGAAGCCGATTACGACCGCAAGATCTTCCTCGATCACGTGCTCGGCCTCGAATATGGCAGCTTGCGCGAGATCGTCGCGATCTGCGAGCGCACCTATTGCCAGACGCTCGGCGTCGAGTTCATGCACATCTCGAACGCCGCGCAGAAGGCCTGGATCCAGGAGCGCATCGAGGGGCCGGACAAGGAAATCTCGTTCACCCGCGAGGGACGCCGCGCCATTCTCACCAAGCTGATCGAGGCCGAGGGCTTCGAGAAGTTCTGCGACGTCAAGTTCACCGGCACCAAGCGCTTCGGCCTCGACGGTGGCGAGTCGCTGATCCCGGCGCTGGAGCAGATCATCAAGCGCGGCGGCAATCTCGGCGTGAAGGAGATCGTGCTGGGCATGCCACATCGCGGCCGCCTCAACGTGCTGACCCAGGTGATGGGCAAGCCGCACCGCGCGCTGTTCCACGAGTTCAAGGGCGGCTCGGCCAACCCGGATGCGGTCGAAGGCTCTGGTGACGTCAAGTACCATCTCGGCGCCTCCTCGGACCGCGAGTTCGACGGCAACCGCATCCATCTGTCGCTGACCGCCAACCCGTCGCATCTCGAGATCGTCGATCCGGTGGTGCTCGGCAAGGTCCGCGCCAAGCAGGACCAGCACGGCGATCCGCCGGACATGCGCATCTCGGTGCTGCCGCTGTTGATGCATGGTGACGCAGCGTTCGCCGGCCAGGGCGTCGTGGCCGAATGCTTCGCGCTGTCGGACCTGAAGGGCTACCGGACAGGTGGCTCGATTCATTTCATCGTGAACAATCAGATCGGCTTCACGACCTATCCGCGCTACTCGCGCTCGTCACCCTATCCGTCCGACGTCGCCAAGATGATCGACGCGCCGATCTTCCATGTGAACGGCGACGATCCGGAAGCGGTGGTGTTCGCGGCCAAGGTTGCGACCGAGTTCCGGCAGAAATTCCACAAGCCGGTCGTCATCGACATGTTCTGCTACCGCAGGCATGGCCACAATGAAGGTGACGAGCCCGCCTTCACCCAGCCGGTGATGTACAAGAAGATCGCCGGTCATCCGTCGACCCTGGAGATCTACTCCAAGCGTCTCGTCGCCGAAGGCGTGATGACGGAAGGCGAGGTCGAGAAGGCCAAGGCCGATTGGCGCGCCCGGCTCGACGCCGAGTTCGAAGCCGGCACCTCCTATCGCCCGAACAAGGCCGACTGGCTCGACGGCAAATGGGCAGGCCTGAAGTCCGCCGACCAGGAAGAAGAGGCGCGCCGCGGCGTCACCGGCGTCGAGATCGACCGTCTCAAGGAGATCGGCCGCAAGATCACCAAGGTGCCGGACGGCTTCCGCCTGCATCGCACGATCCAGCGCTTCCTCGAGAACCGCGCCAAGGCGATCGATAGCGGCGTCGGCCTCGATTGGGCGACCGGCGAGGCGCTGGCGTACTGCTCGCTCTTGCTCGAAGGCCACAAGGTCCGTCTCTCCGGTCAGGACAGCGAGCGCGGCACCTTCTCGCAGCGCCACTCGGTTCTGATCGACCAGGAGGACGAGAGCCGCTACACGCCGTTCAACCATCTGGCGCCGGAGCAGGGCCATTTCGAGGTCATCAACTCGCTGCTGTCGGAAGAGGCGGTGCTCGGCTTCGAATACGGTTATTCGCTCGCCGAGCCGACCGCGCTGACCTTGTGGGAAGCGCAGTTCGGCGACTTCGCCAACGGCGCGCAGGTGCTGTTCGACCAGTTCATCTCGTCGGGCGAACGCAAATGGTTGCGCATGTCCGGCCTCGTCTGCCTGCTGCCGCACGGTTATGAGGGCCAGGGTCCGGAGCATTCGTCGGCGCGCCTTGAGCGCTATCTGCAGATGTGCGCCGAGGACAACATGCAGGTGGTCTATCCGACCACGCCGGCGAACTACTTCCATGTGCTGCGCCGCCAGCTGCACCGCGAGATCCGCAAGCCGTTGATCGTGATGACGCCGAAGTCGCTGCTGCGTCACAAGCGCGCGGTGTCGCGGCTTGAGGAACTCGCCAAGGGCACCACCTTCCACCGCATCCTGTATGATGACGCCCAGATGCAGGCGGACGACAAGACCAAGCTGGTGCCGGACGACCAGATCCGCCGCATCGTGCTGTGCTCGGGCAAGGTCTATTACGACCTCTATGACGAGCGCGAGAAGCGCGGTCTGAACGACATCTATCTGATGCGCATCGAGCAGCTCTATCCGGTGCCGCTCAAGGCGCTGGTCGCCGAGCTCGGCCGCTTCAAGAACGCCGAAGTCGTATGGTGCCAGGAAGAGCCGCGCAACATGGGCGCCTGGCACTTCATCGAGCCCTATCTCGAATGGGTGCTGAACCAGACCGGCGGCAAGAGCAAGCGTCCGCGCTATGCCGGCCGTGCCGCGTCGGCCGCCACCGCCACGGGCCTGATGTCGAAGCATCTCGCCCAGTTGAAGGCGCTGCTCGACGAAGCCCTGAACTGAACCTGCCTTTCACGCGCCCCGCATGCCATGCGGGGCGCAAGTACACCGCGTTGATCGTCCGTGCCGCATCGCTTGCTCGCCGCAAGGCGATGACGGACGGGCTTTATGACCGCACGGGTTATTGAGGATAGAGACCATGACTGAAATTCGCGTTCCGACGCTCGGGGAATCCGTCACCGAAGCCACCATCGGCCGCTGGTTCAAGAAGGCCGGCGACGCCGTGGCGGTCGACGAGCCGCTCGTCGAGCTCGAAACCGACAAGGTGACGATCGAGGTGCCGGCTCCCTCGGCCGGCACGCTCGGCGAGATCATCGCCAAGGACGGCGAGACGGTTGCCGTCGGCGCGCTGCTCGGCCAGATCAATGATGGCGCTGTGGCCGCCAAGCCCGCCGCGGCTGCCCCGGCTCCCGCGAAGCCCGCCGCAGCACCGGCGGCTGCAGCTCCCGCCCCGGCCAAGGCGCTGCCCGCCGATACGCCGCAGGCTCCCTCGGTGCGCAAGCTCTCCGCCGAGAGCGGCGTCGATGCCACCACCGTTCCGGGCTCCGGCAAGGACGGCCGCGTCACCAAGGGCGACATGCTGGCCGCGATCGAGCGCGCCGCGTCGGCGCCGACCCCGGTCAATCAGCCGGCCGCCGCCGTGCAGGTCCGCGCGCCGTCGCCGGCCGACGATGCCGCGCGCGAAGAGCGCGTGAAGATGACCCGGCTGCGCCAGACCATCGCGCGCCGCCTCAAGGACGTGCAGAACACTGCGGCCATGCTGACGACCTTCAACGAGGTCGACATGACCAACGTGATGGCGCTGCGCAGCCAGTACAAGGACGTGTTCGAGAAGAAGCACGGCTCAAAGCTCGGCTTCATGGGCTTCTTCACCAAGGCGGTGGTGCAGGCGCTGAAGGACATCCCGGCGGTCAACGCCGAGATCGACGGCAGCGATCTCATCTACAAGAACTACTATCACATCGGCGTGGCCGTCGGCACCGACAAGGGCCTGGTGGTGCCGGTGGTGCGCGACTGCGACCACAAGTCGATCGCCGACATCGAGAAGGGCATCGCCGATTTCGGCCGCCGCGCCCGTGACGGCCAGCTCAAGATCGACGAGATGCAGGGTGGTACCTTCACGATCACCAATGGCGGCATCTACGGCTCGCTGATGTCGACCCCGATCCTGAACGCGCCGCAGTCCGGCATCCTCGGCATGCACAAGATCCAGGAGCGCCCGGTCGTGGTCGGCGGCAAGATCGAAATCCGCCCGATGATGTATCTGGCGCTGTCCTATGACCACCGCGTCATCGACGGCAAGGAAGCGGTGACCTTCCTGGTGCGCGTCAAGGAGAGCCTGGAGGATCCGGCGCGGCTCGTGCTGGATCTCTGATCATCGTCATTAGCTGATGCTCGAGAGGCGCGCTGAGAAGCGCGCCTCAAACCTCACGGGGGCCATCATGACCGACAGGGTTGCAGTGATCACCGGCGGCAGCCGCGGCATTGGCCGCGCCACCGCGCTCGCCGCCGCATCGCGCGGCTTCAAGATCGTGGTCGGCTATGCCTCCAACGAGGCCGCGGCGCAGAGCACGGTTGCCGCGATCGAGGCCAGCAACGGCAAGGCGATCGCGGTGAAATGCGACGTCGGCCGCGAGCACGACATCCTCGCTTTGTTCAAGGCGGCGGACAAGTTCGGCACCCTTGGTGCGCTGATCAACAATGCCGGCATCGTCGGCCCGACCACGCGTGTCGACGAGATGAGCGCGGAACGCATCGAGCGCCTGATGGCGGTCAATGTCACCGGCAGCATTCTGTGTGCACGTGAGGCCGTGAAGCGAATGTCGACGCGACATGGCGGCAAGGGCGGCGTGATCATCAATCTGTCGTCGGTCGCCGCCAAGCTCGGCTCGCCCAACACCTATGTCGACTATGCCGCCTCCAAGGGCGCGATCGATTCCTTCACCGTCGGCCTCGGCCACGAGGTCGCCAGCGAAGGGATTCGCGTCGCCGCCATTCGCCCCGGCCTGATCGACACCGATATTCATGCCTCCGGCGGTGAGCCCGATCGCGCTCATCGTCTGGCGCCGATGGTGCCGATGAAGCGCGTCGGCACCGCGGATGAAATCGCCAATGCCATCGTCTGGCTGCTGTCGGACGAGGCCTCCTATGTCACTTCGGCCATTCTCGACGTGTCGGGCGGACGCTGACGACCGTCGTTATCTCTGACTTGCAAGCTTACGGAACATTCGATCATGGCTAACTACGATCTCGTCGTCATCGGCACCGGACCCGGTGGTTATGTTTGCGCCATCCGCGCGGCGCAGCTCGGCATGAAGGTGGCCGTGGTCGAGAAGAACGCCACCCTCGGCGGCACCTGCCTCAATGTCGGCTGCATGCCCTCGAAGGCGCTGCTGCATGCCTCTGAATTGTTCGAGGAGGCCGGGCATTCCTTCGCCAAGATGGGCATCAAGGTGCCGGCGCCGGAGATCGACCTGCCGGCGATGATGAACTTCAAGCAGCAGGGCATCGACGGCAACGTCAAGGGCGTCGAGTTCCTGATGAAGAAGAACAAGATCGACGTGCTCCAGGGCAAGGGCAAGATCCTCGGCACCGGCAAGGTGCAGGTGACCGGCAATGACGGCACCGCGCAGACCGTCGAGACCAAGAACATCGTGATCGCCACCGGCTCCGACATCGCGCGCCTCAAGGGCATCGAGATCGACGAGAAGCGCATCGTTTCCTCGACCGGCGCGCTGTCGCTGGACAAGATTCCGTCGAGCCTGCTCGTCGTCGGTGCTGGCGTGATCGGGCTCGAGCTCGGCTCGGTGTGGCGCCGCCTCGGCGCCAAGGTCACCGTGGTTGAATTCCTCGACCGTATCCTGCCCGGCATGGACCTCGAGATCGCCAAGCAGTTCCAGCGCATCCTCGAGAAGCAGGGCTTTGCGTTCAAGCTCGGCGCCAAGGTGACCGGTGTCGACACGTCAGGGGCAACGCTCGCCGCGACGATCGAGCCGGCGGCCGGCGGCGCGGCTGAGAAGATCGAGGCCGACGTGGTCCTCGTCGCGATCGGCCGCGTGCCGTACACCGACGGCCTCGGCCTGCAGGAGGCTGGCGTCGTGCTCGACAATCGCGGCCGCGTGCAGATCGATCACCATTTCGCGACCAGCGTGCCCGGTGTCTACGCGATTGGCGATGTCGTCGCCGGTCCGATGCTCGCGCACAAGGCCGAGGATGAGGGCGTGGCGGTGGCCGAGATCCTGGCCGGCCAGGCCGGTCATGTGAACTACGACGTGATTCCGGGCGTCGTCTACACCACGCCGGAAGTGGCCTCCGTCGGCAAGACGGAAGACGAGCTCAAGCAGGCCGGTGTTGCGTACACCGTCGGTAAGTTTCCGTTTACCGCGAACGGCCGCTCCAAGGTCAACCAGACCACTGACGGTTTCGTGAAGATCCTTGCAGATGCGAAGACCGATCGCGTGCTCGGCGCGCACATCATCGGCCGCGAGGCCGGTGAACTGATCCACGAAGCCGCCGTATTGATGGAGTTCGGTGGCTCTGCCGAGGATCTGGCGCGCACCTGCCACGCCCATCCGACGCGGTCGGAGGCCGTCAAGGAAGCCGCTCTTGCGGTCGGCAAGCGTGCCATCCACATGTGACCGACGCTTTTGCGGTGTGATCGGCGGGTGCGACAAAAAGGTCTGCCGACCACGCTGAACCAAACGGCAAGGTTCGAGGTCGTATCGTCACGGCGGCCTCAGCCCGAGGCCGGGCCGAGATGGAGTGCCATGCTGCGCCGCCTGCTTCAGCCGTTCTGGGTCCTGCTCGCGATCATCTTCCTGATCGAAGCCTGGCTGTGGGACCATCTCGAACCGATCGTGGCGCGCATCGTCGCGGCGATCCCGCTGCGCAGCCTGAAGCATTGGCTCGCGGCCCGGATCGAGACACTGTCGCCGGCGCTGACCCTGGTGGTCTTCGTCGTGCCAGTCGTCCTGCTGTTTCCGCTCAAGCTGCTCGGCATGTGGCTATTGATGCATCATCAATGGAAGCTCGCGCTGGGGACGATCGTATTCGGCAAGATGGTCGGCGTCGGTATCACCGCCTTCATCTTCGACGTGACGCGCAGCAAGCTGCTGCAGATGCCGTGGTTCGCGTGGCTCTATGACGCCGTGCTCACGCTGCGCCGGAAGGCCGCGGCGCTGGTCGACCCAATCAAGCAGCGCATCCGCGAGATCGTCAGCGACGTGCTCGGCGGCAATACCCGTGGCTGGTCCGCCCGGCTGGTTCGCCAGATCACGCGCTTTCGCCGCAGCGTGCAGGCGCGCTAATCCGACTTGCTCGAAACTCAACAACGCGCAGATTTGCTGAATTGTCCTTCACCTCCCCCGCTTGCGGGGGAGGTCGCGTCGCATCGTCAGATGTGACGCGGGTGGGGGAATTCTCTCCACGTGCACCGCCGCTGCGGTGGTCCCCACCCCAACCCTCCCCGCAAGCTGGGAGGGAGTCACACGCCGTCACCGGCTTTAGTGCAGATGCAACAGATGCGGCTGGAACAGTCCGAGCACGGTCATGGCGATCCCGACGACAGCGAGCGCGCCGGAGGCCCAGGCCAGCACCAGCATCCCGGTGATGATCGTCGCTGACGCCAGCACGATGCCGATCTGGAAGGCGGCCGAGGCCAGCTCGTAGTGGTGGTATTTCGCCGTGGCGAGGTCACGCTCCTCCTCGGCATGCTTGGCGCGCGCGGCGAGCTGTTCGCTGCCTTCGCCGGTCTCCGGCTCGGACCGGTAGCGCGCGGCGTTCTTCTGCCAATCGTCGATCTGTTTCTGCAGCGCGGCCTTGGTCGCTTCGTCGGGCAGCGCGGGCAGGTTGAGCTTGCCCTGTTCGGCTGCGGTCTGCACCACCGTGCGCCGCACCGTCTTGGCCTGGAAGAAGGCCCACAGATTGGATGCTTCGACGTTCTTGCTGATCGATTCGGTCTGCGCGCCCTTGCCGAGCGTCTCCGACAACGCCAGGAACAGCGCGATCACCGCGATCAGCAGCGCGATCTTCTTGTTCTCGCCCGAGGCGTGCTCGGCGTGCTCCGCATGCTCCATGCTCTCATGTGCGCTCATCTGTTCCCCTCCGGATCAAGCGTCGGACGATTGCCGGAACGGGGGTGCAAGCGCAAGCGAAACGATGTGACGGAACGGTGTCAGCGCCGCGGATGCGCTGACGCGTAGACCTGCAGCAGCCGCTCCGAATCGATGCCGGTATAGACCTGCGTGGTCGACAGCGAGGCGTGGCCGAGCAGCTCCTGGATCGCGCGCAGGTCGCCACCGCGCGACAACAGGTGCGTCGCGAAGGAATGCCGCAGCGCGTGCGGTGTGGCGCTGTCGGGCAGGCCGAGCGCGCCGCGCAGCCGCTCCATCGCGAGCTGGATGATGCGCGGGCTCAACGGGCCGCCCTTGGCGCCGAGAAACATCGGCCCCTCGGCAGGCAGCGGATAGGGACAGAGCCGGGCGTAGTCGTCGATCAGTTGCAGCACGTTCTGCAGCACCGGCACCATACGGGTCTTGTTGCCCTTGCCGGTGACCACCAGCACGTCGCCTTCGCCAGGCCGCGGCACCTCGCGCCGCTTCAGGCCGAGCGCCTCGGAGATGCGCAGGCCCGAGCCGTAGAGCAGGGCCATCACGGCGGCATCGCGCGCCAAAACCCAGGTCTCGCGCGTCTCGCCAGCGCGCTCATCGGCATCGGCGAGCCGCTTGGCGGCGTCCATCGGCAGCGGTTTCGGCAGGCTCTTGGCGATTTTCGGCGCGCGGATCCCGGCGAGCGCGCCGACCTTGCCTTGGCCCTCGCGCTCCAGAAAGCGGCCGAACGAGCGCAAGCCCGCCAATGTCCGCATCAAGGAGCGCCCGGCAATGTCGTCGGCGCGGCGCATCGCCATGAAGGCGCGGATGTCGGCGGCCTCCAGCGCGGCGAAGCGCGCCAAGGTCACCGGCCCGCCCCAATGCGTGCAGAGGAATTGCAGGCATTGCCTGAGGTCGCGCGCATAGGCCTCGACCGTCTTTGGCGACAGCCGCCGCTCGCTGCGCAGATGCGCCAGCCACTGCATCATGGCGCGGATGACGCCCTCGTCGGCGCCGAGGAGATCGGGGGCTTGGGGCGCGTCGCTTATGTCCTTTTCGATTGGTCGCGTCTGTTTTGCCATGTCGTGCCCGCGAAGAGTTCGGCGTCCGATGGAGCGATGTCTCTCGCGGCAGGCTGGGCCCGTGCCTCTCCCCCGCCTGCGGGGCGAGGGGGCGTCGCGGCGTTCGCGGAAACAGCTCGATCCCATCGAGGGAGTTCAAGTATATCGCATCCCCGACCTTTACCGTTCGCTAACTTTGCCGGGCGGCTTTCGCTTCAGCCGGATCAAGGCTAACTCCGCCGTCATGGACCGCGCGACCGATCTCTTTCCAGGTGCCCCGAGCACGGCCGGCGTGGTCGACGTGCTGGTTCCGGTCGCGCTCGACCACACTTATTCCTACCGCGTGCCGCGTGGCATGGCGCTGAAACCGGGCGACGTGGTCGGCGTGCCGCTCGGCGCGCGCGAAGTGCTGGCCGTGGTGTGGGCGGAGAATGCCAATCCCGATCCGCGGCTGCACAACCGGCTGAAGGAGGTCAGCGAGAAGCTCGACGTGCCGCCGCTCAAGCCGGAGCTGCGTTCGCTGGTCGACTGGGTCGCCAATTACACACTGTCGCCGCGCGGCATGGTGCTGCGGATGTGCTTACGCATGGGCGAGCATCTCGGACCGGAGCGGGTGCGGCTCGGCGTCCGCCTGATCGGGGACGCGCCGAAACGGCTGACGCCGGCGCGGAGGCGGGTCATCGAGGCGGTCTCGGACGGCCTGCTGCATGGCAAGTCTGACCTCGTCCGCGAGATCGGCGTGTCCGGTAGCGTCATCGACGGCCTTGTCGACGAGGGCACCCTGACGGTCGAAGCGATGCCGCGGACGCTCCCGCCGCCTGCCCCTGATCCCGACTTCGCCCGGCCGGAGTTCTTCGATGCCCAGCTTGCCGGCGTCGCGGCGATGCGGACGCTGGCCGCGAACGGCACATTCCAGGTGGCGCTGCTCGACGGCGTCACCGGCTCCGGCAAGACCGAGGTGTATTTCGAGGCGGTGGCCGAAACGATCCGCCGCGGCCGCCAGTCGCTGATCCTGATGCCGGAGATCGCGCTGACCGGCCAGTTTCTCGAGCGCTTCTCGCGGCGCTTCGGCGTCCGCCCGCTGGAATGGCATTCCGAGCTGACCCCGCGCACGCGCCAGCGCAATTGGGCGTCGATCGCCGCCGGCGAGGCGCCGGTCGTGGTCGGCGCGCGCTCGGCGCTGTTCCTGCCCTATGCGGATCTGGGCTTGATCGTCGTCGATGAGGAGCACGACCAGGCCTACAAGCAGGACGAGGGCGCGCATTATCACGCCCGCGACATGGCGGTGGTGCGCGGCCACATCGCCAAGTTTCCGGTGGTGCTGGCCTCGGCGACGCCCTCGGTCGAGACCGAGGTCAATGCGCGCAAGGGCCGCTACCAGCGCGTCGCGCTGCCGTCGCGCTTCGGCGGCCAGCACATGCCGCATATCGAGGCCATCGATCTCCGGCGTGAGCCGCCGCCACGCGGCCGCTACATCTCGCCGCGGCTGGCGGGCGAGATCCGGACCGCAATCGAGCGCGGCGAGCAGGCGCTGCTGTTCCTGAACCGCCGCGGCTATGCGCCGCTGACCCTGTGCCGCGCCTGCGGGCATCGCTTCGCCTGCACCATCTGCGACGCCTGGCTGGTGGATCACCGCTTTCGCCAGCGGCTGGTCTGCCACCATTGCGGCTTCTCGATGCCGCGCCCGCCGACCTGTCCGCATTGCGCCGCCGAGGAATCGCTGGTTGCGGTCGGCCCCGGCGTCGAACGGCTGCAGGAGGAGGCGGCGGCGCTGTTTCCGGACGCGCGCAGCATGGTGCTGTCGAGCGACCTGATCACCTCGATCGAGACCATGCGCGCGGAGCTGACCGAGATCGCGGAAGGCCGCGTCGACCTGATTATCGGCACCCAGCTCGTCGCCAAGGGCCATAATTTTCCGCGGCTGAATCTGGTCGGGGTGGTCGATGCCGATCTCGGCCTCGGCAATGGCGATCCGCGCGCTGCCGAGCGCACCTGGCAGCTCCTCAACCAGGTGATCGGCCGCGCCGGCCGCGAGCAGGGCCGCGGGCGCGGCTATCTGCAGACCCACCAGCCCGAGCATCCCGTCATGAAGGCGCTGGTCGCCTGCGATCGCGAGGCCTTCTACACCAGCGAGATCGAGGCCCGCGAGCGCACCGGCTATCCGCCGTTCGGCCGGCTGGCGAGCCTGATCATCTCGGCGGGCGACCGGCCGACCGCGGAGGGCTTCGCGCGCCGGCTGGTAGCGTCAGCGCCGCGTGAGGAGGGCGTGCTGCTGCTCGGCCCGGCCGAAGCCCCGCTCGCCGTCATCAAGGGCCGCTACCGCTTCCGGCTGCTGCTCAAATCGGCCCGTAATTTCGATCTGTCGGACTATCTGCGCCACTGGCTGGCGCATGCCGAGAAGCCCAAGGGCAATCTCAAGCTCGAGGTCGACGTCGACCCCCAGAGCTTCTTGTAAGTCTCTCTCTGCCGTCATTGCGAGGAGCAACGGGTCCGCGCAAAGCGCGGCCCGATGACAGGCTCCGCGACGACGCAATCCAGCGTCCCGATCAGGCCCCTGGATAGCTTCGCTGCGCTCCTAACGACGCGTGGAGAGTGGCTAGATGCAGGTGCCTTACGACACGACCTCGGCGGTGACGCGGCCGACGCCGGCGCGAGTCAGGCCGATGGCGCGGGCGGCGCCGGTCGAGAGGTCGAGCACCCGGCCACGGATGAACGGGCCACGGTCATTGACGGTGACGATGACGCTCTGGCCGCCATGGGTCACGCGCAGCTTGGTGCCGAATGGCAGCGAGCGGTGGGCGCAGGTCATGGCGTTGGCGTTCATGCGCTGACCGGAGGCGGTGCGGCTGCCGGACTCGTTGCCGTAATACGAGGCCATGCCGGAGAAGGTGCGGCCGGTGCCAGAGGTCGGGGTGACCGACGCGTTGGCGTTCATCCAGGACGAGCCGTTGGACGACCAGCCGTTCGAAAAGGAGTCTGCCGCGGGCTGAGCGGCTTGGCGCGCCATGTGGTGGTGGTGATGGCGGGCGTGATGATGATGATGCCTGGAGCGGGCCGAGGCTTCGGTGGCACTGCCGCCGACGATCAACGTCACGGCTACAGCGAGCGCGGTGCGCGAGCCGGCGATCTTGCCAGCCGAGAGGTTCTTCAGTTTGAGCATCTATCTGTCCCTCGAAACAGTATTGCCGCCTTCTGCGGCCAGTGGACCCCCGTCAGGTGTTGAGGCGCGCGCCGTTTGGTGGGGCAATGAGGCACGAATGGGGCAGTAGAAATTGTTCCGATCCAGTTCAATTATCTTTGGACTTGTTCCGTCACGCTCGGAAAATTCCGTAATCCGGCCCTTTAACGCTTCGTTAAGTAATGAATACTTCGTATTACTTTCGAGTTAAGTTCTCGTTGGCCATACCAAGATGACGCCAAGTAATGCGTTCCCAGCGCGGCAGGCGCGCGGAAGTCGGCCAAACAAGAGTCAAGGGGAATGGGACATGGCGGCCATGCAGCAACAGCTGGAACACTTAGGTTCTGAGGAGGTATGACTGTCCGGTCTGTGGTTGGCCCATTTGGCGTGATCGGCGTGGCTGCCGCGGTTCCCAATGCAGCGCGGCAACAACGTGCCGAATAGCGGGCCGCCGCTTGTTGCGGCTGCGCTTACGCTATGTTAGCAAAGCGCCGCTTTTCGTGATCAAGCTGCTCTCGCGGCGATCGAAAATCAAAGTCCTGCTTGAATTCCAAGGGCTTAACTGGACTGCCGCTGCGGCGGCGCGCCGGTTTCCCTCTTGTGGGTTGGGCACATATAAAAAGAGCGCGCCTGTGGCTGCTGAAGATCCCTCCGTGTCCGGTGTGTCCGGTCGTTACGCGACGGCCCTGTTTGAACTGGCCCGTGACGAAAAGTCCGTCGATGCGGTCAAGGCCGATCTCGACAAGTTCAATGCTCTTCTCGATGAAAGCGCCGACCTCAAGCGTCTCGTTCGCAGCCCCGTGTTCGGCGCGGACGTGCAGCTGAAGGCGCTGAACGCCGTGCTCGACAAAGCCGGCATCGCCGGCGTTGCGGCCAACGTGCTGCGCGTGCTGACCGCCAATCGCCGTCTGTTCGCAGTGGCCGATGTGATCCGCGCCTTCAACGCGCTGGTCGCAAAGTACAAGGGTGAAGCCACGGCCGACGTCACGGTCGCCGAGCCGCTCTCCGACAAGAATCTCGACGCCCTGAAGGCCTCACTGAAGACAGTGACCGGCAAGGACGTCGCGCTCAACGTGAAGGTGGATCCAGCGATCATCGGCGGGCTCGTCGTCAAGCTCGGCAGCCGGATGATCGACAGTTCGCTTCGCACCAAACTCAACTCGATCAAGCACGCGATGAAAGAGGCAGGCTGATGGACATCCGCGCCGCGGAAATTTCCGCGATCCTCAAGGACCAGATCAAGAATTTCGGGCAGGAAGCCGAAGTCACCGAAGTCGGGCAGGTGCTGTCCGTCGGTGACGGTATCGCCCGCGTCTACGGTCTCGACAACGTCCAGGCCGGTGAGATGGTCGAGTTCGAGAACGGCACCCGCGGCATGGCGCTGAACCTCGAGACCGACAATGTCGGCGTCGTCATCTTCGGTGCCGACCGCGAGATCAAGGAAGGCCAGACCGTCAAGCGCACCCGCGCCATCGTCGACGCCCCCGTCGGCAAGGGTCTGCTCGGCCGCGTCGTCGACGCGCTCGGCAACCCGATCGACGGCAAGGGTCCGATCCAGTTCACCGAGCGCAAGCGGGTGGACGTTAAGGCGCCGGGCATCATTCCGCGCAAGTCGGTCAACGAGCCGATGGCCACCGGCCTGAAGGCGATCGACGCGCTGATCCCGATCGGCCGTGGTCAGCGCGAGCTGATCATCGGCGACCGCCAGACCGGCAAGACCGCGATCGCGCTCGACACGATTCTGAACCAGAAGCCGCTCAACGCGCAGCCGGACGAGAAGATCAAGCTGTATTGCGTCTACGTGGCCGTCGGTCAGAAGCGTTCGACCGTCGCCCAGTTCGTGAAGGTGCTCGAGGAGCAGGGCGCGCTGGAATATTCGATCGTGGTCGCCGCGACCGCGTCCGATCCGGCCCCGATGCAGTATCTGGCGCCGTTCACCGGCTGCACCATGGGCGAGTACTTCCGCGACAACGGCATGCACGCCGTCATCATCTATGACGACTTGTCCAAGCAGGCCGTCGCCTACCGCCAGATGTCGCTGCTGCTGCGCCGTCCGCCGGGCCGCGAAGCCTACCCGGGCGACGTGTTCTACCTGCACTCCCGCCTGCTCGAGCGCGCCGCCAAGCTGAACGAGACGCAAGGTGCGGGCTCGCTGACCGCCCTGCCGGTCATCGAGACCCAGGCCAACGACGTGTCGGCCTACATCCCGACCAACGTCATCTCGATTACCGATGGCCAGATCTTCCTGGAAACCGACCTGTTCTTCCAGGGCATCCGCCCGGCCGTGAACGTCGGTCTGTCGGTGTCGCGCGTCGGCTCCTCGGCGCAGACCAAGGCGATGAAGAAGGTCGCCGGCAAGATCAAGGGCGAGCTGGCGCAGTACCGCGAGATGGCGGCGTTCGCGCAGTTCGGCTCCGATCTCGACGCCGCGACGCAGCGCCTGCTGAACCGCGGTTCGCGCCTGACCGAGCTCCTGAAGCAGCCGCAATTCTCGCCGCTGAAGATGGAAGAGCAGGTCTGCGTGATCTGGGCCGGCACCAACGGCTATCTCGACGCGCTTCCGCTGGGCAAGGTCCGTGCGTTCGAGGACGGCCTGCTGTCGCTGCTGCGCGGCAAGCATGCCGATCTGCTGAACACGATCCGTGACACCCGCGATCTGTCGGACGACAGCGCCGCCAAGCTGAAGGCTGCGGTCGAGGGCTTTGCCAAGACCTTCTCCTGATCGATCGGGAGGCGTGGCCGGGTCGACCGGCCACCCCACGTCGACGACGTGGACCAAGATGTCACGCCAGGCACACGGCCTGGCGCCAAATGATCTTTATGGGTTGAGCGGCCGGGTCCTGACGGATCGGCCGCCGGGGTGAGCTAACGAACCATGGCGTCACTGAAAGATATGCGGGTGCGCATCGCCTCGACCAAGGCGACGCAGAAGATCACCAAGGCGATGCAGATGGTCGCGGCCTCCAAGCTGCGCCGCGCGCAGCTCGCCGCCGAGGCGGCTCGTCCCTATGCCGAGAAGATGGACGCCGTCATCTCGAACATCGCGGCGGCCTCCGCCGGCTCGCCGGCGAGCTCGAAGCTGCTGGCCGGCACCGGGCGCGACCAGGTCCATCTGTTGCTGGTCTGCACCGGCGAGCGCGGTCTGTCCGGCGCGTTCAACTCGTCGATCGTGCGCCTGGCACGCGAGCGGGCCCTGGCCCTGATGAACCAGGGCAAGGACGTGAAGTTCTTCTGTGTCGGCCGCAAGGGCTATGAGCAGCTGCGCCGCCAGTTCGAGAAGCAGATCATCGCACATGTCGATCTGCGCTCGGTGCGCCAGATCGGCTTCGTACATGCCGAGGACATCGCCAAGCAGGTGATCGCCCGCTTCGACGCCGGCGAGTTCGACGTCTGCACGCTGTTCTATTCGCGCTTCAAGTCGGTCATTGCCCAGATCCCGACCGCGCAGCAGATCATCCCGCTGGTGGTCGAGGCGCCGGCCGCCAACGCCGCGCCGGTCGCGCTCTACGAGTATGAGCCGGAGGAGGACGAGATCCTGTCGGCGCTGCTGCCGCGCAATGTCGGCGTCCAGATCTTCCGCGCGCTGCTTGAGAACAACGCCTCGTTCTACGGTGCGCAGATGTCGGCGATGGACAACGCGACGCGCAACGCCGGTGAGATGATCCGCAAGCAGACGCTGGTCTACAATCGGACCCGCCAGGCGCAGATCACCAAGGAGCTGATCGAAATCATTTCGGGTGCCGAGGCGGTCTGACCGCGCAGCGCCCGTTGCAAGCAATCACGTTCAATTCTCGCGGTCAAAGACCGCGGCCTGAAATTCGGATCGTAAGGAGAGAGATGAGATGGCTACCGCAGCCAACCAGATCGGTCGCATCACCCAGGTGATCGGCGCTGTCGTCGACGTTCAGTTCGAAGGTCACCTGCCCGCAATTCTCAACTCGCTGGAAACGAAGAACGCCGGCAACCGCCTCGTGCTCGAGGTCGCGCAGCATCTCGGTGAATCCACCGTGCGCACGATCGCGATGGACACCACGGAAGGTCTCGTGCGCGGTCAGGAAGTGACCGACACCGGCGCTCCGATCCGCGTTCCCGTCGGCGAGGGCACGCTGGGTCGCATCATCAACGTGATCGGCGAGCCGATCGACGAAGCCGGCCCGGTCAAGGCCGACAGCCTCCGCGCCATCCACCAGGAAGCGCCGAGCTACACCGACCAGTCGACCGAGGCCGAGATCCTGGTCACCGGCATCAAGGTCGTCGACCTTCTTGCTCCTTATGCGAAGGGCGGCAAGATCGGCCTGTTCGGCGGCGCCGGCGTCGGCAAGACCGTGCTGATCCAGGAGCTGATCAACAACGTCGCCAAGGCGCACGGTGGCTACTCGGTGTTTGCCGGCGTCGGCGAGCGCACCCGCGAGGGCAACGACCTCTATCACGAGTTCATCGAGTCCAAGGTCAACGCCGATCCGCACAATCCGGATCCGTCGGTGAAGTCGAAATGCGCGCTGGTGTTCGGCCAGATGAACGAGCCGCCGGGCGCCCGCGCCCGCGTCGCGCTCACCGGTCTGACCATCGCGGAAGACTTCCGCGACAAGGGCCAGGACGTGCTGTTCTTCGTCGACAACATCTTCCGCTTCACCCAGGCCGGCTCGGAAGTGTCGGCGCTGCTCGGCCGCATCCCCTCGGCGGTGGGCTATCAGCCGACGCTGGCCACCGACATGGGCGCGCTGCAGGAGCGCATCACCACCACGACCAAGGGTTCGATCACCTCGGTGCAGGCGATCTACGTGCCGGCCGACGACTTGACCGACCCGGCGCCGGCGACCTCGTTCGCGCACTTGGACGCGACCACGACGCTGTCGCGCTCGATCGCTGAAAAGGGCATCTATCCGGCGGTCGACCCGCTCGACTCCACCTCGCGCATGCTGTCCCCGCTGGTCGTCGGCGAGGAGCACTATGCGGTCGCCCGTCAGGTGCAGCAGGTGCTGCAGCGCTACAAGGCGCTGCAGGACATCATCGCCATCCTGGGCATGGACGAGCTCTCGGAAGAAGACAAGCTGACGGTGGCGCGCGCCCGCAAGGTCGAGCGCTTCATGTCGCAGCCGTTCCACGTCGCCGAGATCTTCACCGGCTCGCCGGGCAAGTTCGTCGAGCTCGCCGACACCATCAAGGGCTTCAAGGGCCTGGTGGAAGGCAAGTACGACCACCTGCCGGAGGCTGCCTTCTACATGGTCGGCACCATCGAAGAGGCGGTCGAGAAGGGCAAGAAGCTGGCGGCGGAAGCTGCCTGAGACGCGAATAGCGAATAGGGAGTAGCGAATAGAACAATCTGTTCGCTGCTTCCTGCTTCACTACTCGCCATTTGCTATTCGCTACTCGCAGGTTCCCCCATGGCAACTTTCCACTTCGATCTCGTCTCGCCGGAAAAGATCGCCTTCTCGGGCGAGGTCGACCAGGTCGACGTTCCCGGCCAGGAGGGTGATTTCGGCGTGCTCGCCGGTCATGCGCCGTTCGTCGCCACTTTGCGGCCCGGCATCCTGACCGTCACGGCCGGCGGAACGCAGCAGAAGATCATCGTGCTCGGCGGCCTCGCCGAGATCTCGGAGACGGGGCTGACCATCCTCGCCGACGTCGCGACGTCGCTGAAGGAGCTGGACCAGACCGCCTTCGCGGCCGAGATTTCGGGCATGGAAGCCAAGCTGAACGAGAAGCAGGGCAACGAGCTCGATCGCGCGATCGAGCGGCTCGACCACTTCAAGACGATTCAGCAGCAGCTCAACACGACGGCGCTGCACTGAGTTTCGGTGCCGCAGGTTGACAAGCAATCGTGGCCGGGCTCCGCCCGGCCATTTTTCATTCCGGCTTGAACGCGCGGCGCGGCCGGGCGACGACTTCAGGGAAGCTGGTTGCGCGGTTGCCGATCCGGCGGCATGCTCCCGGCCGGTCGAACAGGCGTGGTGAGATGGCAGGCCAGATCGTCTTGAAGCGCAAGATCGCGGCGATTCTTGCCGCTGACATTGCCGGCTATTCACGTCTGGTCGCCGAGGATGAAGAAGAGACGCTGCGGCGTCTGGCAGCCTATCGTGAGGTCGTGGACGACTTCATCGCTCGCGCCGGCGGCCGCATCTTCAATACCGCCGGAGATGCGGTGCTCGCGGAGTTTCCGAGCGCCGTCGAGGCCGTGCGCTGCGCGATCGACATCCAGGAGAGCCTGCGAACCCGGAACAGGGATTTTCCGCCGAACCGGCAGATGAGCTACCGCATCGGCATCACCATCGGCGATGTCGTCGAGCGCGACGGCGATCTGCTCGGTGATGGAGTCAATATCGCGGCCAGGCTGGAGGGCCTCGCCGATGTCGGCGGCATCTGCATCTCGCGCGCTGTGCATGAGCAGGTCGCCAACAAGCTGTCGGTCCAGTTCGCCGACATGGGCGCGCGGGAGGTGAAGAACATCCCGACCCCGGTGCACGCCTTTCGGGTTGCGATGCGGTGCGAGGACGGCACCTTCGCCGCAACGGTCACCAAGAAGGCTCGCGCGCTGCGCCTGTTGGGATGGCTCGCGCTCACCGCGGTCACGCTGGCCGCGATCGGCGTCGGGACCGCTCTCTATCTGGATTATCGTGATCCGCCGCCGGCGCAACGCGATGCCGCCAAGGCCGCGGCCGAGGCGCTGGCGCGGCTCTCGGCGACTCCAGCGCCGCCCGTTTCGTCATCGTCCAAGCCGCCGGCGTCGCCCGGCGCGCAGCCCCCGTCCACCCCTGAGCCGCAATCGTCGCCGCAAGCCTCGCCCGTCATCGCCGCCGAGAGGTTCGCCGCTGATGCGGTGCCCTTCGTCAGCGAGCGCACCCGCATCGCATTGGCCCGCGACTATGTCCCCGCTCCAGCTCACAAGGCGTTCGCGACCACCATCAATGGCGTCAGCGCCTACGTCACAGGGCAGTCAAGCGAAGAGGCCGCCAAGGCGGCCGCGCTCGAACAGTGTCGCCAGCGTGCCGAGACGTCCAACGGATCGCGCAAATGCGAGCTCTATGCGGTCGGCGACAGCGTGGTCTTTCCGCACAGCAAGCCGCCGCTGCCGCCGCTGCCATGGGTCCGGCACGACCCCACGACGGAGCGCGCCTTCAGCGCCGCCGAGATGCCGCTGGTGAACGACAGCGGACGCGCCAGGCTCGAGGCAAATTACGCTCCCGGGCGCCGCTCCAAGGCGATCGCGCTTGGACCCAAGGGACATTTCGTCTTCAGCGTCGGCGCCGACCTGGTCGAAGACGCCGTCAGGCGCAATCTCGAATCCTGCGGCGCACAGGCCGGCACACCCTGCATGATCGTGGCGCTCGATGACGCCTTCGTCGTGCCGGTGCCGACCGTGCTGAAAGCCACCGGCTTCTTCCATGCGACGAGCGACCCTGCGATCGCGGCCGACTCCCGCGACGAGGTGGTGCGTCGCCTCGCGGCCTCGCCGTCCGGCTGGAATGCGGTGGCGGTGGGCACCGCGGGTCATCCCGGCTTCGGCCTGAACGGCGACCGCGAGGAGACCGCGATCGGCGGCGCGCTGGCGGATTGCTCCACGCAGGACAGCGACTGCCGTGTCATCGCGATCGGCCCGTTCACGGTCGAGCCGAATTAGTAGCCGCCGCTCCTTGCGATTCCCGAAAATGCCTGCGCCACGGCGCGGTAGACCTCGCGGCGGAACGGCACCACCAGATCGGGGACGCGGGCCAGCTGCTCCCAGCGCCAGGCATCGAACTCCGCCGGCTGGCCATTGCGCGGCGTCACCGGGTCGATGTCCGCCTCGCGTCCCGTGAAGCGCATGGCAAACCATTTCTGGCGCTGGCCGCGAAAGCCGGCGAGGCGGTGGTTGGGATCCTTGAACGGCGGAAACTCGTAGGTCAGCCAGTCGGATTCGCCGAGAATCTCGGCGTCGCGAATGCCGGTCTCCTCCCACAGCTCGCGCCGGGCGGCCGCCTGCAGGTCCTCGCCGGGATCGACGCCGCCTTGCGGCATCTGCCATTCGAGGCCAGGCAGGATGATCTCCGGTCCATCGTCGCGAAAGCGACGTCCGAGAAAAACGAGGCCGTCAGCATTGAACAGGGCGATGCCGACATTCGGCCGGTAGGGTCTGGTTTCCGTCATGCTCTCATCCATGGGATTTTGCGCCGGATAGCAACGCATCGTGACGGCGTTGTCGCGGCCGAGCTGCAGAGATTGTTTGCAGACCATGTGCAGCACGACGCCACCGCCTCAAGGCGAGACCGCTCAAAGCGTCAAGGCGTGGCCGAAGAGGTCACTTGCCGGCGAGGGCGGCGAATTCCTTGACCACGCGCTCATAGACCGGCCGCTTGAACGGCACGATCAGCGTCGGCAGGTTCTGCATCGGCTCCCAGCGCCAGCTGATGAATTCGGCCTTGTGGACGCCGCCGCCCGGACGCTCGACGTCGATCTCGGTATCCGTTCCCGTGAAGCGCAGGGCAAACCACTTCTGCCGCTGGCCGCGATAGCGTCCTTTCCAGGCCCGGCCGGCCACGGTGCGGGGAATATCGTAGGTCAGCCAGTCGTCGATCTCGGCCAGCTTCTCGACGGAACGGACGCTGGTCTCCTCATAAAGCTCGCGCTTGGCCGCCTCCCAGGCGTCTTCACCGGGATCGACGCCGCCTTGCGGCATCTGCCAGACATGGGCGTCGTCGACATGCTCGATGCCGCCAGCGCGGCGACCGATGAACACCAGCCCTTCCGAGTTGATCAGCGCGATGCCGACGCAGGTGCGGTAAGGCAGGTCCTCGTAGCGCGTCATTCCGTCTCGGCCTTCCTGCGTTGCTCCGGGCGTCGTCGCTCAGGCTCCGCTCCGACGTCGCCGCAGCGTACGTCCGTTCAGTTCGATTTTGATTTCAGCATCGCAGTTGTCAATGGCACCAGCAGAATGCCCTTGCGATCGAGCCCCTTGATCCAGGCCCCGATGCGATCGATCGAGACCGGCAAAGCTGAGGCGGTGCCGATCGCGATGCCGCGCTCCTTGGCGAGGCTTTCCAGCTTGGCGAGTGCATTGTCGATTTCGACCGGCGTCGGCACCGCGTCGATGGCCACATCGCCCTTGGCGAACGGCATGGCGCGCCCGGCGGCCAGCGAGGCGGCCACGCTGCGTGGCGCGGCGCCGTCATCGAACAGTGCAAGCCCGCGCTTGGCAGCCTCGTTCACGATCGGCTGCATCGCCGCTTCGGTGGCGACGAAACGCGCGCCCATGAAATTGCCGATACCGACATAGCCCTGCAGCCGGCTCATGTGCCAGAACAGGCGGTCGATGTTCTGGTCCGGCCCAAGCGTGGCGAGCAGCGTCTGCGGTCCCGGATCATTGTCCGGATAGTCGTAGGGCTCCATCGGCACCTGCAGCAGGATCTCATGGCGCTGCGCCCGCGCCCGCTCGGCCAGCTTGGTCGGGTCGGCGCCATACGGGGTGAAGGCCAGGGTCACGGCCGGTGGCAGCTTCATGATGGCCTCGACCGTCTTGGCCGCGCCGACGCCGAGACCGCCGATCACGATGGCGACGGCCGGCATCCGGGCGGCCTTGGCCCGGTCGGCCTCGGCCGCATAGGCGGTGAACGGCTTCACGCCATCGGCCATTACCGGGATCATGCCGTAGCGCGATTTCTCCAGCAGCCGCGGATCGACGCCCGGCATCTGGCTCGCCGCCGGCGCAGCCGCGCCGGGTTCGGCTGTCTCGCTGCCACCGCCGCCGATCGCCACCTCCTGGCGCGCGCCGCTGGATCCATCGATGATGGTGACCGTCTTGCGGTCGCCGCCGTCCTGCTTGGCCGGCGCGGCAGCGCCGTGCTCGGCCGTCGCCCCATGCTTGGCGTCCGGTTTTGCAGCGCCCGATTTGTCGTCCGGCTTGGCGCCCGCGTTGATCGCGATCCGGGCAATCGGCTCGCCGCCGAGCGGATTGTCGCCGAACAGAGCGAAGCCGGCGAACACCACCAGGAACAGGCCGAGCAGCACGGCGAGAGCCTGCAGGAGCGTGAAGGGAAGCCGAATGCGGCGCCTGCGACGCTTCTCCGTCTGTCCGAGCGGGGCGCTCAGCTCGTCGGCCGTCTCTGTCATCAAAATTCCCGAATCAATCAAGCCTACGATACCACGGCGACGATTCAGGCACAGGCTTCGTGTCCGGAGCCCGTAGATCCGCGGAACCCGGGCACGGTGGAGAGAGCTCCTTCCAACGAAAAAGGCGGCCCTGCGGCCGCCTTTCGAAGTCGATGTCGTTGCTGGCAGGGTCGGCTTAGTTCGCCGCTTTGGTCGCCGGCTTGTCGGCTGCCGCCTTGTCGGTGGTGGGCGCCGGCGTGTTGGCGCTGTTCTTGATGCCGTGCAGCAGGTCGGCGGCGAGCTTGAGCGCCTTGTCGTCCTTGGCATCCGGCGGCACGTAGGACTGCGAGCCGGTCTTCTCGTCGCCATCATTCTTCAGATGGCCGCGCAGCGAAGCCTCGCCCTTGGTGTCGGTGCGCGACTTCAGCTCGTCCGGCACATCCTGCAGCACTTCGATGTCCGGCACGATGCCCTTGGCCTGGATCGATTTGCCCGACGGCGTGTAGTAGCGCGCCGTCGTCAGACGCAGTGCGCCGTTGCCGGCGCCGAGCGGGATGATGGTCTGCACCGAGCCCTTTCCGAACGAGCGCGTGCCGACGAGCGTCGCGCGCTTGTGGTCCTGCAGCGCGCCAGCTACGATCTCGGAGGCCGAGGCCGAGCCGCCATTGATCAGCACGATGACCGGCTTGCCCTTGGTAAGGTCGCCGGCATGCGCGGAGCGGCGCTGCGTCTCCTCGGCGTTGCGGCCGCGGGTGGAGACGATCTCGCCGCGCTCCAGGAACGCGTCGGACACCGTGACAGCCTCTTCGAGCAGGCCGCCCGGATTGTTGCGCAGATCGATGACGTAGCCCTTCAGCTTGTCTCCGATCTGGGTCTGCAGATCGGCGATGCTCTTCTTGAGGCCTTCGGTGGTCTGCTCGTTGAAGGTGGTGATGCGGATATAAGCGATATCGTCGGATTCGATGCGCGAGCGCACCGAGCGGACGCGGATATTGTCGCGGGTCAGCGTAATATCGAGCGGATTGTCGGCGCCTTTGCGCACCACTTTCAGCTTGATCTTGGTGCCGACCGGGCCGCGCATCTTCTCGACCGCCTGGTTGAGGGTGAGGCCCTGCACCGCTTCTTCGTCGAGATTGGTGATGATGTCGTTGGCCTGGATGCCGGCCTTCGAGGCCGGCGTGTCGTCGATCGGCGACACCACCTTGATCAGGCCATCTTCCATCGTGACTTCGATGCCGAGACCGCCGAACTCGCCGCGGGTCTGCACCTGCATGTCGCGGAAGCTCTTCGCATCCATGTAGCTCGAATGAGGATCGAGGCCGGACAGCATGCCGCTGATGGCGGATTCGACCAGTTTCGAGTCGTCCGGCTTCTCGACATAGTCGCTGCGCACCCGTTCGAACACGTCGCCGAACAGGTTGAGCTGGCGATAGGTGTCGGCAGTTGCGGCGCGCGCGGTCGATCCCATCAACACCGCGCGTGGTTGAGTCACGAACAAGGTCAATGCCGCACCGGTGGCCGCGCTCAGGAGAATTACCGAAGTCTTACGCATCATCCGCGTACCTTTTCGCCTTCATTTGCGGCCCACCATGGGCCTGGATCGATTGGAGTGCCGTCCTTACGGAACTCGACATAGAGCACTGGTTGACTCGCATTGGTAGCGAGAATGGAGGCGACCTGGGACGTCGTACCCATGGTCGCGACCGGCTCTCCCGTCTGAACAAACTGCCCGATGTTGACGGAAATGCGCTCCATCCCGGCGATCAAGACATGATACCCGCCACCGGCGTTAAGGATCAAGAGTTGTCCGTAGCTGCGGAAGGGGCCGGCATACACAACCCAGCCATCACACGGGGTTGTGACTTGAGCCCCCGGACGGGCTGCCAAGGAAATGCCTTTATCGACGCCGCCCGCGCCGTCGGATGCACCGAATTCCCGAAGCTTGGTGCCGTTGACGGGGTAGGTCAGCATGCCCTTGGTCGACGCGAAGGCGATCGCCGGCGTTTTGCGGCCCGGATTGCGCAAGGCGTTCGCATCGGGCTTGCTGTTGACCGGAACGCCCTGCAGGCTCGCGGTCGAGGCCGCCTTGGCGGCGCTCTTGATGTCGAGCTCCATGGTCGAGATCAGACCCTGCAGCGTGTCGATCTGCTGGGCGAGCGCCACCGCGCGGAGGCTCTCGGCCTCCATGTCCTTCTCGGCCGTTGCCTGCTTGCGCTGCCGCTCCTCGACCAGCGCAGCGAGCCGGGTTTGATCGGTGCGGAGCTTGTCGCGATCGGCGGCGAGCTTGTCGCGCTCGGTGGCGATGGTCTTGCGTAGGGCGACCAGTTCGCCGAGATCGGTCGAGAGCTTTTCGGCCCGGCCGCGCATCTCCGGAACCACCGAGCCGAGCAGCATGGCGGTGCGCAGCGATTGCAGCGCATCCTCGGGCCGGACGAGCAGCGCCGGTGGCGTGCGGCGGCCAGCGCGCTGCAAGGCGGCCAATACCTCGATGATCTCGGTGCGCCGCGCCTCCAAAGAGTTGCGAAGATCCTGCTCGCGACCATCGAGGCCGCGCAGCCGGGTCTCGGCTTCGCCGACTCTGACCTCGACGCTCCGCACCTGCGAGGCGACGTCGATCAGCTGCTGGTTGAGCTTGCCGCGGTCCTCCCCGAGTGTCGCGATCTCCGCCTTCAACCGCTCCTGCGCCTCGGCAGCCGCTTTTTGCGCGGCACGCGCGGCCTCGAGTTCCTGCGCGCGCTGCTTCAGTTGTTCCGGGGTCGGCGGTGTCGGTGAGGGCGTACCGGCGATCGACGGGCGAAGGCCGGTCTGGGCTGCCGCGGGCGTGCTGGTCAGCGGTGTGAGGCCCAGCAGAGCGAGGGCCAAGGCTGCTAGGCTCACCGCGGCGGTCATCCACGCGCTGAACGTCCGGCCGCTGCGGACGGTGGCAGATGAGCGAGTGGGGGGCCGCGCAGCGAACATCGACGTCCTTAATGTGCTCCGATCTTAACTGATTCAAGCGCGGTGGTAGGGGTGACCCGCCAGGATCGTAGCAGTACGGTAAATCTGCTCGAACAGCAGAACGCGAACGATCTGATGGGGCCAGGTCGCAGCCCCGAACGCGACCCCGAGCTTGGCTCTGCGCCGTAATTCGGGCGAAAGTCCGTCGGCGCCGCCGATGACGAACACAGCCGCCGGAACGCCTTCGTCGCGCCAGCGTCCGATCTGTGCCGCCAAACTCGCGCTGTCGATGTTCTGGCCGCGTTCGTCGAGGCAGACAAGCACGGATCTATCCGGAATCAGCGCCGCAATGGCCGCCGCTTCCTCGCTGATCCGCGTGGCCGCGTCGCGTGCGCGGCTCTCCGGGAGTTCATGAAGGTCGAGGCCGCGGAAGCCCAGCTTGCGGCCGAGATCGTCGAAGCGTTCGCGGTAACGCTCCGCGAGCTCCCGCTCCGGACCCTGTTTCAATCGGCCAACGGCGATCACCACGATGCGCATGCGCACGCTCTACCACGTGCACAGGCCGATTCGTACCGCCGGGCGGCCGTAGAGCATGATCCGGAAAGCGGCAACCGGCTTTCCGGAATGATCGTGATCTACAGCGTCTTTGCCGGGTTCGGCCCCTGTGTCCACAGCCGCTCGAGGTTGTAGAACTCGCGGACCTCAGGCCGGAACACGTGCACGATCACGTCACCGGAATCGATCAGCACCCAGTCGCAATTGGGCAAGCCCTCGATATGGACCTTCTTGGCCCCGGCCTCCTTGAGGCCTTTGGCGACGTTTTCCGCGATCGAGCCGACATGCCGGTTGGAGCGGCCTGTCGTGATGACCATGTAGTCGGAATACGCCGATTTGCCGTGAAGATCGATGGTGACCGTCTCTTCCGCCTTCATGTCCTCGAGGCGGGAGAGGATCGTGCGCAGAGTCTTGTCGGCGTCGGGTTGCGCCTGCAAGGCCGCATCGTGGGTCGGAGTCTTACGCGCCTTGGCAGTCGCCGACTTGGAGGTCGTTGCCTTGGTCTTGGGTAAGGCCGACTGGGACAATACAGATGTGGTCAGGGACCATTCCTTTCACTGTATCGCAGGCCGAATCCATCCGGCCTGCTGACCATACTAGCCATGTGGGGTTAACTGTTTCAATAATCCAGTCCCCCGGATTCCGGCACTCCGGCCCGACTTTTTAACCATCAGCCCGCCTCGGGCAGCGGCGGACTGCGACACACTATGCACATCCGATGCCGCGCGGGTGGCGGCACAGGTCAGATAGACTTCCAGCTGCCGTCCGGGTTCCTCAACCCGGTCGACGAGAGGCTCAGCTTCAGCCCGGTGAGGTAAACCCAGGCCGGCGCGGCGCGGTCAGCCAGGCGGCCGGCATCGGCCTCGGGCAGGCGATAGCGCGCCAATGCGCGGGCGGCGGGTGCGTTCAGAGCGCGGAAGCTGCGGGGCGGGCGATCGACCACGGCCATCGGAACCTGGGCCGCGATGTGCTGCCATTTTTGCCAGCGATGGAACTGCGCGAGATTGTCGGCGCCCATGATCCACACGAAGCGAAGACGCGAGGCGCGCCGGCGCAGGTAATCAATCGTGTCGGCAGTGTAGCGGGTGCCGATGACGGATTCGAGACAGCTGATTTCGATGCGCGGATCCGCAGCCACCTTGCGCGCCGCCGCGGCGCGCTCGGCGAGCGCGTGCAGTCCGCCATTGTCCTTGAGCGGATTGCCGGGCGTGACCAGCCACCACACGCGGTCGAGCTGCAGCCGCTTCAGCGCGAACAGGCTGATCGCGCGATGCGCCTGGTGCGGCGGGTTGAACGAGCCGCCGAGCAGGCCGATGCGCATGCCGTCGCTGTGAGGCGGCAGCGCCTGACGGATCGCAAGGCGCATGGCTGCGGCGGCGGTCGGCCCAGCCTCGGCCTGCTCAGGAAGCTCAACCACAGGATGCGGCGGTCATGGCCGGGTCTGCCCGGTGCCGTGAATGCGGTATTTGAAACTCGTCAGCTGCTCCACGCCCACCGGTCCGCGGGCGTGAAACTTGCCCGTGGCGATCCCGATTTCCGCGCCGAAGCCGAACTCGCCGCCATCGGCGAATTGCGTCGAGGCATTGTGCAGCACGATCGCCGAATCGACCTCGTTGAGGAACTTGTCGGCGGCGGCAACGTCCGCGGTGACGATTGCGTCGGTGTGGTGCGAGCCATGCGCTTGGATGTGCGCGATCGCGCCTTCCACACCGTCGACGACCTTCGCGGCGATGACCGCGTCGAGATATTCGGTGTCCCAGTCCTCGTTGCTGGCGGGCTTCACCCGCGCATCCGCCGCACGCACGGCGTCATCACCCCGCACCTCGCAGCCGGCGTTGATCAGCGTGTCGACCAACGGCTTGATCTTGTCCTGTGACGCGCGATCGATCAGCAGCGTCTCGGCCGCGCCGCACACGCCGGTGCGGCGCATCTTGGCGTTCAGCACGATCGACTTCGCCATCTCGAGGTCGGCGGCGCCGTCGACATAGACGTGGTTGACGCCTTCGAGATGCGCGAACACCGGCACCCGCGCCTCGGCCTCGACGCGAGCGACAAGGTTCTTGCCGCCGCGCGGCACGATGACGTCGACGCCGCCGTTCAGGCCGGACAGCAGCAGGCCCACGGCGGCACGGTCGCGCGTCGGCACCAGCGTGATCGCCGCGTCCGGCAGGCCCGCCTCGCGCAGGCCTTCGACCAGGCATTCGTGAATGGCGCGGCAGGAGCGGAACGAGTCCGAGCCGCCGCGCAGGATCACCGCATTGCCGGACTTCAGGCACAGCACGCCGGCATCGGCCGCCACGTTGGGGCGGCTCTCGAAGATCACGCCGATCACGCCGAGCGGCACCCGCACGCGCTCGATGGTCATGCCGTTCGGCCGCTGCCAGCTCTCGGTGACGATGCCGATGGGATCGGCGACCTCGCGCACAGCGGCGATGCCGTCGGCCATCGCGGCGACGCGGGCCGGGGTCAAGGTCAGGCGATCGAGGAAGGAGGAAGTGATGCCGGCGGCCTTGGCCTCGACCACGTCCTCGGCATTGGCGGCGATGATCGTGTCGACGCGCGCCCGGATCAGCCGCTCCATCGCCTCCAGCGCCCGGTTCTTCTGCGCGGCCGGGGCCAGCGCCAGCACGCGCGCCGCGGCGCGGGCGCGGCTGGCGAGGTCGTTCATCAGCGCAGGCAGATCGGCGCTGCCGTCGATGGCTTTGAGGGGCGCGGTCATGGGTGCTTCAACCTTGAATTAAGGTGATGTTCTAGCATGGAAATTGGACTGATGCGATGCCAGCGTGCTTAGCGGGCGATCAAGAGCGGGGCGTCACTGACAGCGTCGCCGCCGCGCGATGGCGGAGAACAGCGTCTTTGACACTGCTGAAGAGGCTGACCGGCAGGAACCCCCAATGCCAGATCGGCCCGCCCGGTTGCCAATCTTCTCGCGCGCGCCGGATGTCGTGCCCCGGCCAGAAGAACCGGTTCAATTCGCTGGTCACGATCCAGGAATGATCCTGGTCGAGACCCATCCGGCGCTTGACGGCAATGGGGATTTCAATGGCGTCTCGCGAAGCGGCATGGGTGATTGGGACAACATCGGCGACGATGCGATCGGGGAAGGCTGGGATTCGCTCATAGGTCAGCACGACGGCACAGGGACGGTTCTTCAAACCTTCGATCTGGCGCTTCTCGGCCTCTCGGTGCCAGAGATAGGAATAGCAGATCACGAGACCGGGCAATGGACGCTTGGGAAGTGTAGCGCGAGTGACGATTTCACTCATTCACCGCCGACGCCCCGGCGCTCATCAGTGACGTCGTCGTCCGCTTCCCAGCGGTATTGTTCGGGGATCTCGCTGTTCACGACGGCACCCGCGAGGGCGTCAGTCAAGTCAGTCGCCAGGATCACTTCGCGGTAGCCGTCGACGAGCTTCTGGAATGTCTCGGCAGAGAGGAGCACGGCACTTTCGCGGCCATGCTTGGTGATCACGACAGGCTCACGCATGGCCTTGTCGTGCCACTCGCCAAAATTCTTGGCCAAATCGGTTGCTGCTGCTCGCGCCATCAAAGCACCTCGTTTTCCGTATTTTACGGAATTTTGTGTTCGGTGCAAGCTGCTGTGTCGACTCCGCTATCCCATTGCGCCCGCCGGGCCGATCACCAGGTCGTCGCGATGGATCATCTCGGCGCGGCCGGAGATGCCGAGGATGACGGCGACATCTGGCGAGGACCGGCCCTTGATGCGCTCGGCGTCGTCGGCGTCATACGCGACCAGGCCGCGGCCGATCTCGTGGGTATCTGGCCCGCGCACCACCACCGCATCGCCGCGGGCGAACTGGCCGTCCACCCGGATGACGCCGGCGGGCAGCAGGCTCTTGCCGGCGCGCAGCGCGGTCACGGCGCCGGCGTCGATGGTCAGCGTGCCCTTCGGCTCCAGCGAGCCCGCGATCCAGCGTTTGCGCGCGGTGACGGGGTTGGCGGGGGTCAGGAACCAGGTGCAGCGGCCGCCATTGGCGATCGCCGCCAGCGGGTGCTCGATCTTGCCGGAGGCGATCAGCATGTGGGTACCGCCGGTCGTGGCGATCTTGGCGGCCTCGATCTTGGTGCGCATGCCGCCGCGCGAGAACTCGGACGCGGCGCTGCCGGCCATCGCCTCGATGTCGGCGGTGATGCTCTCGACCACCGGAATCAGCCGCGCGTTCGGATCCTGCGCCGGCGGCGCGGTGTAGAGTCCGTCGATGTCGGACAGCAGCACCAGCAGGTCGGCACTGGCCATGGTCGCGACGCGTGCGGCGAGGCGGTCATTGTCGCCGTAGCGGATTTCTGCCGTCGCGACGGTGTCGTTCTCGTTGATGACCGGCACCGCGCGCCAGTCCAGCAGCTTGGCGATCGTCGAGCGCGCATTGAGATAGCGGCGGCGCTCCTCGGTGTCCTGCAAGGTGACCAGGATCTGTCCGGCGCCGATGCCGTGGTCACCCAGCACCTCCGACCAGATCCGCGCCAACGCGATCTGGCCGACGGCGGCGGCTGCCTGGCTCTCCTCCAGCTTGAGCGGCCCGCGCGGCAGCTTCAGCCGGCTGCGGCCGAGTGCGATCGAGCCTGACGACACCACCAGGAGCTCGCAGCCTCGACCATGCAGTCGCGCGATGTCGGCGGCGAGCGCCGCAAGCCAGGAGGCGCGGACCTCGCCGGCCTCGGAATCGACCAGCAGCGACGAGCCGACCTTGACGACGATACGGCGGAAATTTTCGAGACGGGGGCTGGCCATGGTTTTGAAAAGGCGGCTTTGAACCGGAGCAGTGCAGGCCCTCGCTTCGTGATGACAGGCGCGCAACGGATGCGCGGTCGGCACTGACGGGGCTGTGTGTTGATGGATGGCGGTGAGTGTCGCAAGCGGAGGCGTGCGAGGCAAGGCTGGCGTCAGCTCAGCCCTGCGGTGGCAGAGGCGCAGCCCATGGCTCCTCGGTCGCCGCGCTGTCGCTGGTGCTCTTGGCCTTGATGGACACTGGCTGCTCGCTGATCACGTCGGCGAGCTTGCGCAAAGCCTCCTTGACGCCCTCGCCGGTCGCGCCGGAGATCAGCAGCGGCGTCTTCTTGGCGGCGCGCTTCAGCCGGTCCTTCTGCTTCTTCAGCTCGTCCGGATCGACCGCGTCGATCTTGTTCAGCGCGACGATCTCGACCTTGTCGGTCAGGTCGCCGCCATAGGCCTCAAGTTCGTGCCGCACCGTCTTGTAGGCCTTGCCGGCATGCTCGCAGGTGGCGTCGACGAGGTGCAGCAGTACGCGGCAACGCTCGACATGGCCGAGGAAGCGGTCGCCGAGGCCGGCGCCCTCATGGGCGCCCTCGATCAGGCCCGGAATGTCCGCCAGCACGAACTCGCGGCCATCGGCGTTCACGACGCCCAGCTGCGGATGCAGCGTGGTGAACGGATAATCGGCGATCTTCGGCTTGGCAGCGGAGACCTTGGACAGGAAGGTCGACTTGCCGGCGTTGGGCAGGCCGACCAGGCCGGCATCGGCGATCAGCTTCATCCGCAGCCAGATCCAGCGCTCCTCTCCGGGCTGCCCCGGATTGGCATGGCGCGGCGCCCGGTTGGTCGGTGACTTGAAATGGGCGTTGCCGAAGCCGCCATTGCCGCCCTGGGCCAGAACGAAGCGCTCGCCGACGGTGGTAAAGTCGTGGATCAGGGTCTCGCGGTCCTCGTCGAAGATCTGGGTGCCGACGGGAACCTTGAGCACCACCGACTTGCCGCCGGCGCCGTGGCAGTCCTTGCCCGACCCGTTTCCGCCTCTCTGGGCCTTGAAATGCTGCTGGTAGCGGTAGTCGATCAGGGTGTTGAGGCCATCGACGGCTTCGATCACGACATCGCCGCCACGGCCGCCATTGCCGCCGTTCGGCCCGCCGAACTCGATGAACTTCTCGCGCCGGAACGCAACGCAACCGTTGCCGCCGTCGCCGGAGCGCACATAGACCTTGGCTTCATCGAGAAATTTCATGATGTGCTCTACGTAGGCGAGGCGGGCCCCTACGGCAACCGCGGAATGGGCCTAATTCGGCTCTCAGCCTTAATTTCGAGCGGTCAATCAGCGTTGCGCAAGGCTTGAACAAGCGTTGCGCAGGGGTTGCGGCAGGGCTGCGTCACGCGTCCGGCGGAAGGGCTGGAGCCGTCCAGGCCGGCCTGATAAGGCAGCGCCATCATGAGCGTGCTGTCCCGAATCTCTACCGCAAACGATGAGCGCTCGGCGCGGCTGGCCGGCATCGGCTTGATGCTGCTGTCGATCGCGATGTTCTCGTTCGGCGATGCGCTGGGCAAGTTCCTGGTGTCGACCTATGCCGTCGGCCAACTGCTGTGGCTGCGCGCCTGCGCGGCGCTGCTGCTGCTCGCGCCGTTCATCTGGCGCAACCGCGCCGCGTTCCTGCAGCTCGAGCGGCCGTGGCTGCAGCTGGTGCGGGTGATCCTCTCGACGCTCGAGGTCGCCGCGTTCTTTCTCGCCACCGTCTATCTGCCGCTCGCCGATGTGATCACCTATTATCTCGCCGGGCCGATCTTCGTCACTGCGCTGTCGGCGCTGGTCTTGCGCGAGCATGTCGGCTGGCGGCGCTGGACAGCGATCCTGATCGGCTTCTGCGGCGTCTTGATCGCGCTCAGGCCCTCGGCGCAGACATTCAGCCTGCCGGCGCTGATCGCGCTCGGCGGCAGCCTGTCCTTCGCGGTGCTGATGCTGATCACCCGCTCGCTGCGATCGACGCCCGACATCGTGATGGCGTCCTCGCAATTCGTCGGCACCTTCCTGCTAGGTGCGGCGATGTCCTCGTTCGGCTGGGTGACGCCGACACCCGGCAGCCTGCTCCTGTTCGCCGCCGCCGGCATCATCTCGGTGACGGCACTGTTCTGCGTCAACCGCTCGCTCAAGCTGGCGCCGGCCTCGGTGGTCGTGCCCTATCAATATACGATGATCGTCTGGGCTGTGCTGTTCGGCTTCGTCGTGTTCGGCGATGTCCCGCATCCCGCGACCATCATCGGTGCGACCATCATCATCGGCGCCGGGTTGTACATCTACCTGCGCGAACGCAGCCTGGGGCAGGGCACGGGTGCGGTGAACCCGCCGGCTTGAGCGTCACCCTCCCCCCTTCAGGGGAGGGTGACGTCGGCCTATCTTCGCCCGGCATTGGCCCAGGCCTTCAGCGAGGCCCAGACGCCGCGGGTCAGGCGGAAGGCGTCGACGGGCGCCGACGAGCCGATGACCTCGAAGCGGTGCAGCTCGACGCCGGTCCATTGGAAGCCGCACTTCTCCAGGATGTTGCGCGAGGCCGGATTGCTGACGCGGGCGTGCCCGATCAGCACGGTCTCATCGCTTCCGTCGAAGAAATAGTCGATCGCGGCACGCGCCGCTTCGGTGCCGAAGCCGCGGCCCCAATGCGCGACGCCGAGCCAGTAGCCGAGCTCGGCGCGCCCGGGCGCCGGCCGGTTGATGCCGACGAGGCCAATCGGCGCGTCGAGATGTTCGATCAGGAAGGCGGTCTCGCCCGTCTGCTCCAGCCCGCGCACGAAGCGGGCGGCATCGACCTCGGAATAGGGATGCGGCAGGCGGCGGGTGTTCTCGGCGATGCGGTGATCATCGGCGAGCTGGGCGATGGCTTTCACGTCCGCGAGCAAGGGCGGACGCAGGGTCAGCCGGGGCGTCTCGAGGACGCAAGGTCTCGCCTCGCGCAAAGTCGGAGTCGTGATGTCCTGCAGCATGTCGGGCTCCATCGACGCTTCGGAATCAGCTGAAGATCAGCAGAAATGAAAAGGGGAGGCCGGTTGTCCCGCCTCCCCTGGAGCCATCTGGCGCTCCGCCGGTTCATCAGGACCCGGCGGACGCGACGTGTTCCACCGTTATTCTATTCGGCAGCCTGGGCGGCTACCGGACGCACCGAAATGAACGTGCGGTTGGCGCGGGCATGGAATTCGACGACGCCCTCGATCTTGGCGAACAGGGTGTGATCCGTGCCCATGCCGACGTTGAGACCGGGGTGCCAGGTCGTGCCGCGCTGACGCGCAATGATGTTGCCGGGAATCACGCGCTCGCCGCCGAACGCCTTGATGCCGAGGCGCTTGCCTTTGGAGTCGCGTCCGTTGCGGGATGAACCGCCTGCCTTTTTATGAGCCATCGCTCGTCTCCGATCTCGCGATCACCATTAGCGCGATTCCGCTAAGGGATCATTCACATTTGCGAAGCGCGCGGAAAAAAATCCGCGCGTGATGAGGTGTCAGCCGATGCCGCGCGCCACGTGCGCCGGCATGTTACTCGGCGGCGTCAGCCGCCGGGGCTTCCGCCTTGGCCTTCTTCGGGCGCGGGCCCTTGGTCGGCTTGGCGTTGTCCGTCAGGATTTCCGAGACGCGGATCAAGGTCAGCTCGTCCCGGTAGCCGCGCTTGCGGCGCGAATTCTTGCGGCGGCGCTTCTTGAACGCGATGACCTTGGGGCCGCGCTTGTGGTCGAGCACCTCGACCGCCACCGACGCGCCGGCGACCGCGGGCACGCCCAGCACCGGAGTGTCGCCGCCGACCACCAGCACTTCGTTCAGCTGCACGATCGTGCCGGGTTCACCGTCGATCTTGCCAATCTCGAGCACATCATCCGGGGCGACGCGGTATTGCTTGCCGCCGGTCTTGATGACTGCGAACATCGTTCTCATCCTTCGTGTTCGATCCCGGCCTCAGAGCGCTGTCGCCCCGGGTCGGCTTCTTGTTCAGTCGTTATAGTTCATGGGGTCTGGCCCGACCGGGGCCAGCGTCGGCGTGTCCCAGGCATCGAGGCCTGTCCGATACGCGCAACGACAATCGGCGCGAGAAGCTCGCGCCGGTCGATCTGGCGCTTATAGCCGCCGGAGCCAGCGAGTCAAGCGAAGAGGGCGCATGGCGAGTGGCGCATAGGGAGTCGGGGAAGGGCCGCAGCCGCCCCTATTCGCTCCTCCCGATTTGCCATTCGCCCGCAACTAAACCGTCGCCTCCGCCGTTGTCCGGGCCAACGCACAACAGGCAGGGATCCATGGCCGACGACGTGATGACCACCACGGGAATTGCCCGGCACGGCGCCGCGCGGCTGCCGTCGGTCGAGATCGACAGCTTCAACATCGAGATCAAGGACGAGGACGGCTTCCTCGGCGACCGCGCCTCCAAGGGCGCCTTTCGCAAGATCCTGGAGCGCTGGCGCAAGCCCTTACGCAAATCCGGCAAGGATCCGTTCGGCGACGAGGACAGCGACACCATCAGCAAGAAGGCGCTGGACGCGATCCTGGTCGGTGACGACACCGAGGCCTCGGCGGTGGTGCATTCGGCGATCGAGGAGTTCGCCCAGGAGCTCGCCCATGTCACCCGCCGCTTCCTGCGCACCAAGGCCTGGGCCAAAACTGAATGCATCGTGGTCGGCGGCGGCTTTCGCGATTCCCGGCTCGGCGAGCTCGCCATCGCGCGCACCGAGATCATCCTGAAGGACGAGGGCTTCGGCGTCGAGCTGGAGCCGATCCGCTACCATCCCGACGATGCCGGCCTGATCGGCGCGCTGCATCTGGCGCCGTCCTGGATCTTCGAGGCCCATGACAGCATCCTCGCGGTCGACATCGGCGGCACCAATATCCGCTGCGGCGTGGTCGAGACGTGCTGGAAGAAGACGCCGGACCTCTCCAAGGCTTCGGTCTGGAAGTCCGAGCTGTGGCGCCATGCCGATGACGAGCCGACGCGCGAAGGTGCGGTGAAACGGCTGGCCAAGATGCTCAAAGGGCTGATCGACGAGGCGGACACCGAAGGCCTCAAGCTGGCGCCGTTCATCGGCATCGCCTGTCCCGGCGTCATCAATGAAGACGGCTCGATCGAGAAGGGCGCGCAGAACCTGCCGGGCAATTGGGAGAGCAGCAAGTTCAATCTGCCGGCCAGCCTGGTCGAGGCGATCCCGATGATCGGCGATCACGACACGGCGGTGCTGATGCACAATGACGGCGTCGTGCAGGGCCTTTCTGAGGTGCCGTTCATGCAGGATTTCGAGCGTTGGGGGGTGCTGACCATCGGCACCGGGCTCGGCAATGCCCGCTTCACCAACCGCCGCAAGGAGAACGGCCGCAAGGACAAGGACGACAAGGCCAAGGACGACAAGGCCGACGAGAAAAAGGCCGCGAAGAAAAAGAAGGACTGAATTGGCGGCCGAGCGCCATTGGGTGGAGCGAGCAGGATCGAAGCCGCGCCATCGACGCCCGGGCTGGGGCTCGCGGTGGAGCCCGCTCGGCAAGACGGCAAAAATCGCTGTGCTGCCAAACAGATGGCTACGAGGCACGGTAACCTTGATGGGTTAGGTTAAGGACCGGTTTGCGTTGCGATGCGGGCCCGGATGGCCCAGGGTCTTTTGTGTCGCTCAGGCCGGCCGGATTGACCCCCGTCTCTTCCGTCGGTTTCCCCAAGATGTAGCGACACGGGACCGCCGGCATGTGTCAGCGTACGGCGGTCCCACCTTGCTTTCTTCGCTCCTCCCTTCGTCGTCCCGCCGCCCGCGCAATCGCGCCCAAAGATTGCCACGTGATCGACTTGCTCTATTTACAAACCGTCTAGTCGGTTTTATAGGAGATCATCCCAATTGGGGTGGGATTGGCCGGCCCGAGCCGGCGCCAAACGGAGTGTTGAGGACATGAGGATCACAGGCGCGAGCCATTGGGCGGCCGCCGTCGCGGCGACCGCGCTGGCCATGACGGGGGCACGAGCGGCGGATATGCCGGCCAAAACCTACAAGGCGCCGGCCTATGCCTCCGCCCCGGCACCGTTCTCGTGGACCGGCTTCTACGCCGGCGCCAATGTCGGTGGGGCGTTCACCGGCAATGATTCAGTGACGAACCTCGCCGGCGGCAATGGCGGGAAGCTCTCCGGCGTCATCGGCGGCATGCAAGCGGGCTATAATTACCAGGTCTCGCCGTTGTTCGTGGTCGGCATCGAGAACGATCTCGATTTCACCGGCCTCTCGCGCCAAGGCGATCTGGTCAATCCCGCGGTCAGCGTGCCCTGGCTGACCACGGGGCGCGCCCGCGCCGGCTTCACGATGCTCGACCAGCGCCTGTTCCTGTACGGGACGGTCGGTCTCGCGGCCGGCGAGCTGAAGGACGGCCCGGTCCACAAGGTGAAGATGGGTTGGACGGCGGGCGGCGGCGCGGAATGGGCCTTCCTGCCGAAATGGTCGGCCAAGCTTGAATATCTCTACACCGACCTGAAGCACGACGCGCTGCCGGACTGGCGTGCGGCGAAGATCCACAGCGTGCGGGTCGGCCTCAACTACCATTTCGACCTGTTCCGCTGAGCGGCGCCGCTTGTCGCGAGGTTCGAGGGCCCAAGCGTCAGTCCGGGCCTTCGGAGCGCGGCGATCGGGCGGTGCAGCCGCCCAGCCGCCGCGTGCGGTCCGCTTCCCCACGAGCGGACCGCAACCGGCGCCCCGGCTTTGGGACAGCGAGGGAAAAATTCGGCCGGCTGCCTTGTCACCCCCGCCGCCGTGCCCTAGAACGGCGCCCGACCACCGGGGTTCGCCCTGATTTGCGCCTGGAGAGGTGGCAGAGTGGTTGAATGCACCGCACTCGAAATGCGGCATAGGTGCAAGCCTATCGGGGGTTCGAATCCCTCCCTCTCCGCCACTTCAGTCCCTGAGTGG
>NZ_JABFDP010000019.1:0-188794 GCF_013179005.1 Bradyrhizobium denitrificans
AACCCGCCTCTGGACCAGGGTTTATGAGTCCACGCCCTAGTTCGGAACCTCGCGGACGACAGGTCCACGCGGCGCCGGCGCCACCGGAACCGTCTGCACCTGCGTCGGCGGCACCTCGACCCTGGTGGGCTGGACCGGGCGCGCCATCGGCCCAACGGGAACATAATAGAACGCGGCCGCAAGCACGGCGGCTGCAACAATCGCGCCCAGCGCGCCACCAACCGATTCTGCTCTCATGTGCTGATCTCCTCACCCGGCCCTGTTCCCTGGATACACGAGCCTTTCGGCGGCTGGAAGAGTGCCAGCGCGCGGCGTCGAACTGGCCAGAACCGATCGGCTTGACTAGTGTCGCAGTCGTCCCCTTCGCATCAGCATTGGAACCGGTCGTGAGCAAAGCCCCTGCACGCGCAGCGCATCCCAAAAGCCACATCTATATCGGCATCGGCGGCTGGACCTTCGCGCCCTGGCGCGGCGTGTTCTATCCGGACAGGTTGCCGCAATCGAAGGAGCTGGAGTATGCGGCGTCGCAACTGACATCGATCGAGATCAACGGCACCTATTACGGCTCGCAGAAGCCGGAGAGCTTTCGCAAATGGGCGCGCGAGGTGCCCGACGGCTTCATTTTCTCGCTCAAGGGGCCGCGCTTCGCCACCAACCGCCGCGTGCTCGCCGAGGCCGGCGATTCCGTGAAGCGCTTCTACGACACCGGCGTGCTCGAACTCGGCGACCGGCTCGGCCCGGTGTTGTGGCAGTTCGCGCCGACCAAGAAGTTCGACGAGGCCGATTTCGGCAAGTTTCTGGAGCTCCTGCCGCGTGAGCTCGACGGCCGTCAGCTGCGCCATGTCGTCGAGGTCCGGCACGACAGTTTCTGCGTGCCCGGCTTCGTGAAATTGTTGCGCGAGTTTGCAACGCCGGTCGTGTTCGCCGAGCACGGCAAATATCCCGCGATCGCGGATGTCGCCGGGGACTTCGTCTATGTCAGGCTGCAGAAGGGCAATGACGAGTTGAAGACGTGCTACCCGCCGAAGCAGCTCGACGCCTGGGCCAAGCGCCTGCAGATGTGGGCCGAGGGTGGCGAGCCGGACGATCTGCCGCGGGTCGACGACACGCCGGCGAAGAAGACGCCGCGCGATGTCTTCGCCTATGTCATTCACGAAGGAAAGGTGCGCGCGCCGGCCGGCGCGATGGAATTGATCGAACGTGTCAGCTGAGGTGCACCATGATGACCAAGGCCAAGGCTGCGACCAGGACGGCGACCAAGAGCGCGGCCAAAACTCTCTTCACGATCGGCTATGAGCACACCCCCGCCAAGGCCGTGCTGGACGAGTTGCAGGCGGCCGGCGTCAAGCTGCTGGTCGATGTGCGCGCGGTGGCGGCGTCGCGCCGGCCGGGCTTCTCCAAGAGCCAACTGGCCGCGGGGCTCGACGAGCGCGGCATCGCCTATGTCCATCTGCGCGGGCTCGGCACGCCGAAGGAAGGCCGCGAGGCCGCCCGCAGCGGCCAATACGACACGCTGCACAAGATCTACAGCGCGCATCTGAAGACGCCACAGGCCAGGGAGCAGATGGACGAGCTGGCCGCGCTTGTGAAGAGCGCGGGCCCGGTGTGCCTGCTGTGCTATGAGCGCGACCATGCCCATTGCCACCGGCAATGGATTGCGGAGATCATCGAGGACCGCGATCAGGTCCGGGTCGAGAATCTGGTCGCGCCGCAGGTTTGATGCGCCACCGCCCTACTCCATGGCGCAGGTGAAGGACGACGCCTGCTCGACATCACCGCCCGTATATTTGGCGAATTTCGGCCACGGGCACAGAGGCCGCGTCCGCTGCGGGCTCCAGCCCGCAGGCAGCTCCTTGTTGGCGGCACTGACCGAGGCCGTGATCGCCTCTGGCGCCTTGCCCTTCTCGACCCAGTCCATCAACGCGCCGAGCGCGTCGAACTTTTCCAAGGTGACGCCGCCACCACAATGCGTCTCGCCCGGCAATGCAAACAAGCGGGCGAAGCCGTCGGCCTTGCCCGCCACATTGGCATTCAGCTTTTCATACCAGCGAATCGTGTCGTTGACCGAGAACACCGGATCGGCCTGGCCGTGATAGATCAGCATCTTGCGCGCACCGCCCTGGAACGCCGGCAGGGTCGGATTGTCGACCGCAGGCGGCGCCATGAACTCCATCGCCGACTCCGTGAACGGCCCTTCCTTCGCGAAGATCTTCGGCGCATCCTTGTCGAAGTCGTAGCTCTGCAGCTTCTCTACGAGCTTGTCGGGCGAGCCTTCGACCTCGACCGGCGGCGTCGAGAAGATGTAGTTGAGCGAGGCCCCGCCCATGGTGGCGATGATCGGCAGATTGTTCCAAGGCGCGACCGGGCTCTCGACCTTCCAGGCGCGCCAATTGCCGGTGCCGACGCCGCCATCGACCGGCCAATCCGAATAGAGCGCCTCGCCCTTCGAATTTTGCGGCCCGGCGAAGACCTTCTTCAAGGCATCGACCTTGGCGGACGGCAGGCACGCTTCGGTGCTGCCGGCCACACAGCGCAGGCTGTCGAAACTGAACGTCTTCTGGCACGCCTTCAGGTTTGCCGTGAGCCCGTCCCTGGCGCCGTCGAGCCCGTCGCAGGCCTCGATGATCTTGGACGAGATCAGCTTGGCGTCCTCGCGGGTGATCGATTTGCGGATGTCGGCATCGACCTTGGTCAGCGCCTGCACGTCCCAGGCGTGCTGCACGGCCGCACGCGGCAGGTTGAAGCCGGGATTGCCGACCAGGAAACCGTCATATTGTTCGGGCATGCGCTCGGCCGCCACCATCGTGTGACGCCCGCCATTGGAGCATCCCGCGATGTAGGAATAATCGGGCTTCTTGCCGTAATGCGCGGCGATGATCGCCTTGGCGATCGGGGCAAGCGTCATGTCGGCGGCATAGCCATAGTCGCGCCGCGCCTGCGGATCGAGCCCGAAGGCCGAGCCGGCTGCGAGCCCGCGCGGCTTGTTGGCGGGATCGTTGCCGGAATGACCGCTGTCGGAGGATAGCACGGCGAAGCCGCGGGCGAGCGGCGTCACGCCACCGCTCACCAAGCCGTCCGCCTTGTCGCCGAGAGCCGGCAGCACGACGCCGTCATTGCCGCCATTGACCTGATGCAGGAAGCGACCGTTCCAGCTTTCGGGCAGGCGGATCTCGAATTGGATCGCATAAGCATGGCCGTCGAGACCCGTGCGCTCGTTGACCTTGCCGGAGAGGATGCAGTGCCGCGGCAGGCCGTCGCCCGCCTCCTGCAGCTTCGATCCGGTCAAGGTCAGGCCGGGCATGTTGAGCGCTTCCGCAGTCACCTTGCTGCAGCCGCCCTCCTCGGCCCGAGCCGTCGTCGCAGTGCCGATCAGGCTCAATCCCGCCAACACCCACGCCCCAGTTCGGATCATGCCGTCTCCCCCTGTCCTTCCTGTTCGTTGCCGGCAATTAAGCCCGAAGCCGCGACGATGTAAATCGGCGAACAGGCATGACACGCGCCCGCCCGGATCGACCGCGCGCCGCGGACAGGAATCGTGATGGTTCGCTGGAATCGATCTCCGCTGGTCCGCTTCACGCTCGCTCGGCCGCCTGTTCTGTTGCCCGATTTTTCCAGAAAGCTATTTCATCATTGCAATTGCCAGACCTCGAACCTGCGGTCGTAGCCGCGCACCGCCACCTCGCCGTGGAAGACCGCATCGCGCGCGCCATCGCCGGCCGCGTCCCGCACCTCGCGCGAGATCAGGAGATGCGAGCCGAACTCCTTGTTGAGCGCTTCCAGCCGCGAGGCGAAGTTCACGGTGTCGCCGATCACGGTGTATTCCTTGCGCCGCGGCGAGCCGACGCTGCCGGCCACCACCTCGCCAAGATGAATGCCGATCCCGATCCGCAGCGGCCAGGACGATGTGACGTTCACGCGATCCATCGCCTCGACCATCTCGCGCGCAGCGGCGACCGCCTGCGGCGCCGCATCGCGGGTCTCGAACGGTGCACCGAACAGCGCCAGGAACCCGTCGCCGAGAAACTTGTTCACGATGCCGCCATGGCGCTCGAGGATGTCGACCAGCACGGCGAAGGCGCCGTCGAGCCGCTCGACGATCTCCTGCGGCGTCTTCGAGCGCGAGGCCGCGGTGAAGCCGCGGAAATCGACGAACATGACCGCGACCTCGCGGATGTCGCGCGCTTCCGCGGTCCCCTCCTTCATCAGTCGTTCGACGACCTGGGGCGAGACGTGCTGACCAAACAGATCGGTCACGCGGTCGCGCGCCGAGGCGGCCGCGATGCTCGCCGCGAACTGGCGCCGCAGTTGCACGCCGACGGCTCCCGCCAGGATGCCACCCAGGAAAATGATGAAGCTGCGCTCGCCATGATAATAGATCTCGGGATTCTGGCTGACATCGATCGACGGCCGGTCCAAAAGCGCCACCGTCAGCAATTCCGCCGCCGCGACCAGGCCCGTGAAGCTCGACAGCCAGAAATCCAGGCGAAGCGTCGAAAGAATGATGAAGATGAAGTAGACCAGCGGCGCACCGAATCCGAGCGCCTTGTCCGGTCCGATCCCCTCGATCTGCATCATCAGGACCAAGGTCGGCAGCGACGTCTCGACCAGCACGCTGACATAGCGCCAGACGATCGGCACGTCGCGGCCATGACGGATGTCGGATTTGATCCTGAACAGGACGAGCGTCTCGAACGCGACGAACGCCGCAATGATCCCGTAGACGGCGAGCACGCCGACGGTGCTCGGCCAGATCCATTGTACGATCCGCGGCTCGAAGACGTCCGTGACGGCCGATATCGCCAGGAAGATCAGCGCCGTCGCGATCAGGGCCTTCACCCGCAACAGCTCGGTGTTCAACGTCTGGCGCATCAGCGCAGCGTTGAACTCGGCCGACGCGTCCGCAGGCCCTGCGGCCTCTGCCATTCCTCGGATCCGAATCATGCCCCCGGCGCCCCCTGCTCCTCCGGGGCATAGTGCCTCAATCGAGGGTGCGGCGGAAGCGCAGGACGGCCACGGTCATGGCGAACAGCATGAGGCCGAACAGGGCGATCGTATCGTGCTGCAGGTTCGCCAGAGTCGAGCCCTTCAGCATGATGGCGCGGACGATCCGCAGGTAGTGCGTCAGCGGCAGGCATTCACCGACGATCTGCGCCCATTGCGGCATGCCCAGAAACGGGAACATGAAGCCGGACAGCAGAATGCTTGGCAGGAAGAACATCATCGACAGTTGCATCGCCTGCAGTTGGTTCTGCGCCAAGGTGGAGAACGTGTAGCCGATCGAGAGATTGGTCGCGATGAACAGCGTGGACAGCAGCGCGAGCAGCAGCAGACTGCCCATCACCGGCACGCCGAACAGGAACACGCCGATGCCGATGATGATCGAGGCCTGCAGGAAGCCGACCAGCACGTAGGGGATGATCTTACCCAGCATCACCTCGACCGGCGTGATCGGCATCGACAACAGACTCTCCATCGTGCCGCGCTCGATCTCCCGCGTCACCGAGAGCGCGGTGAAGATCAGCATGGTCATGGTCAGGATGGTGCCGACCAGGCCCGGCACAATGTTGAGCCGCGACGACGCGGCTGGGTTGTAGCGGGCATGAGCCCGGATCTCGAACGGCGCCGAGACCGGGTCCCCGGTGTAGAGATCATGCGCCAGCGCGGTCTGCACGATCATGCCGAGTGAGGACAGCGCCGAGGATGCGGCGACGGGATCGGTGGCATCGGCCGCCACCAGCAGCGCCGGACGATCGCCGCGGCGGACCGCGCGCTCGAAGCCGCGCGGGATCTCGACGCCGAACAGCACCTTGCCCGAGAGCAGCAGATCGTCGAACTCGGCAACGTCATGCACCTCGCGGGTGAAGCGGAAATAGGCGGTGTTCTCCATGGCCTTGAGGATCGAACGGCCGAGATCGCTGTCCTCCTGCAGAAGCACTGCCGCGGGAAGATGGTGCGGCGTGGTGTTGATCGCGTAGCCGAACAGCATCAGCTGCATCACCGGCAGCATCACGATCATGGCGAACGACACCCGGTCGCGCCTGAGCTGGATGAACTCCTTGACCAGCATCGCATAGGTCCGGCGCCAGAAGCCGAAGCGCGGCTCGGAGAAGCGATGCTGGACGGACGCGCCCTTCATCGGAAATTGTCCCGCGAGCGGTTCATCAGATCGATGAAGACGTCCTCGAGCGAGGGCGCGGCGGACTGCCAGTGCAATCCCGGCTTCTCGCGCCAGGGCGCGATCGAAGCCTCCAGCGCCGAATGGTCGCGCCCGGAGACATGCAGGCTGGTGCCGAACGGCGCCACCATGTCGATGCCCGGCTTGCCGGCGAGATCGGCCGCGAGGTCGCGCAGGTCATTGCCGCTGACCGTGTATGTCGCCAGCGCCGATTGCGCGATCACCTCGGGGACCGTGCCATGCGCCAACAGATGGCCATAGGCGATGTAGGCGATCTCGTGACAGCGTTCGGCCTCGTCCATGTAGTGGGTCGAGACCAGCACCGTCAGCCCCTCGCCCGCCAGCGCATGGATCTCGTTCCAGAAGTCGCGCCGCGCCTTGGGATCGACGCCGGCGGTGGGCTCGTCCAGCAACAGCAATTGCGGATTCGGCAAGGTGCAGGCGCCGAGCGCGAGCCGCTGCTTCCAGCCGCCCGACAATTCGCCGGCGAGCTGCCGCTCGCGTCCGCCGAGGCCAAGCCGCTGTACCATGTCGCGCGCCACCTGATGCGGATTCGGCATTCCGTAGAGACGCGCGACGAATTCGAGATTCTCCCGCACCGAGAGATCCTGGTAGAGGCTGAAACGTTGCGTCATGTAACCGACGCGGCGCTTGATCTTGTCGGCATCGCGGCGGATGTCGAAGCCGAGACAGGTGCCCTCGCCGCTATCGGGGGTCAGCAGCCCGCACAGCATCCGGATCGTTGTCGTCTTGCCCGAGCCGTTCGGACCGAGGAAGCCATAGATCGATCCCCGCTTCACCTGCATCGACAGATCATGCACGACCTCGCGACCGTCGAAGGACTTGCTCAGTCCCTTGACGTCGATCGCGATCTCGGCCGCCGCTTCGGTCATCGCTGGTCCGCCACCGGGGTCTTCGGATTGGGATAGATACTGACCGGCTGGCCGACGCGCAGCGCATCCGGCCGCGATGGCCGGGCCTGGATCAGATAGACGAGCTTGTTGCGCTCATCGAGGCTGTAGATGACCGGCGGCGTATACTCCGCCGTCGTCGCCAGGAAATAGACCCGCGCGGTGAGATCGGCGGCGCAATTGTCGCAGGTGACGCGGACCTCGTCGCCGATGGCGAATTTCGGCAGCTCCGTCTCCGGCACGTAGAAGCGCAGCTTCATGTTGCCGGGCGGCATGATCGACAGCACGGGGCGCTGCGCCGCGACCATCTCGCCTTCGCGGAAATAGATCTGCTGGATGGTCCCGGCGACGGGCGCAACGCCCTTGCGCCGCGCCAGTCGCGTCTGCGAGGTCACGACATGAGCCTCGGCCACGCGCAGGGCCGAGACCGCGGAATCCAGCGTGGCCTGCGTGCCGGCTCCCGTCTTGCTCAAGGCGGCGGCGCGATCATAGGTCTGCTGCGCGTTGGCGAGCGTGGCCTTGGTCTGGTTGAGATCGGCCTGCTGCAGATCGTCGTCGACCGCATACAGGGGATCGCCGACCTTGACCTCGTCGCCCTCGCGGACGTTCAGCCTGGTCACGCGCCCCGCCTCGTCAGGACTGACGAAGATCATGTCAGCCTCGACCCAGCCCTGATAACCAGGGTCGCGCGTCTCCTTGCAGCCGTTGAAGGTGAAGGCCGTGACAAGCACGGCGAGGCAGTGCAGCAGGCTCATTGCGGCCTCCTTGCGCCAAAGATCAGATCGAGATGGGTCTGCAGCATCGCTTCCGCATCGAGCGGCGCATGGCGCTCGAACAGACTCTTCCAGAGCACCGCGACCATCATCGGTGCGATCATCAATTGCGGATACGCGACGAGGTTTGGCTCGCGGATTTCCCCGCGCGTGATCGCGAGTTGGATCAGCGCGCGCATCGCGGCGAGACCGCGCGAGACGACCTCACGATAGTAGAAGTCGGCAATCGCCTGGAAGCGCGGCCCCTCCGCGATGATCAGCCGGACGAGATCGGCGCGCCGCGTGCCCGCGACCTCCTGAAGGAACATCTTCGCCAGCGCCTCGACCATGTCGCGCACCGAGCCGCCCGGCGCCGGCGGTGTGGTGAGACGGCTGACGAAGGGCACGATCGCGGTCCGGATCAATTCCTCGAACATCGATTCCTTGTCCTTGAAGTGCAGGTAGATCGTGCCCTTGGCGACGCCGGCGCGCCTGGCGATGTCGTCGAGCCGGGTCGCCGCAAAGCCGCGGGCGATGAACTCGTCCATCGCCGCCTGGACGATCGCCGCGCGTCGCTCGGCCGCGCGATCGGCGCGCGAGGCGGCGGAGCCAGCCGCAGCGCGCCCCCGCCGCTTGATTGATGGTGAGGAGTCCGACATGAAAAAAATATGACTGACTAGTCAGTCATTGTCAAGGAAGCTTGGAACGCTGCGGGACTCCCTCCTCGGATCGGGCATGTCCACGATCGGTCCGGCTTTGGCTCCGAGCGCAATTGCACGCGCGCCGCCCACACGGCCGACGACGATCGCTACTTTGCCTCCATGCGGGGTCACGATCGCAGCGAAGCCATCGGCAATTCCACATCGGCAATAGCTGGATTGCGTCACGGCGCTCGCATGACGCGTCGCGAGAGCCCGTCAACGAGGACGCTGCTGTGGCAGTGGCCCGGATGCACTTCCGCCTTCGCAGGCGCCGGCGCAACCGGGCCACGCACCTCGTCTCAGGTGAAATCCAGCACCACGCGCCCGTCGATCTTGCCGGCCTTCATGCGATCGAAGATGGTGTTGATCTCCGACAGCGGCGCTGTCGTGATTTCGGCCTTCACCTTGCCTTCTGCGGCGAAGGCCACGGCCTCATCGAGATCGCGTCGCGTGCCGACGATCGAGCCGCGCACGGTGATGCGCTTGAGCACGACATCGAAGATCGGCGTCGGGAACTCACCCGGCGGCAGCCCCACCAGACTGACCGTGCCTTTGCGACGGACCATCTTCAGCGCCTGCGCGAAAGCGGGCGTCGACACCGCCGTCACCAGCACGCCATGGGCTCCGCCGCCGGTGAAGGCGATGACCCGCTCGACGGCATCCTTGTCCAGCGCGTTGACGGCGTGATCGGCGCCTGCCTCCAGCGCCAGCTTCAGCTTGTCCTCGGCAATGTCGAGACCGATCGCTTTCAGCCCCATCGCCTTTGCATATTGGATCGCGACGTGACCAAGACCGCCGACGCCGGAAATCACCACCCATTCGCCCGGACGGGTATCCGTCTCCTTCAGGCCCTTGTAGGTGGTGACGCCGGCGCAGAGGATCGGCGCGATCTTGGCGAAGTTCACATTCGCCGGCAGGCGCGCCGCGAAGGCCGCCGAGGCGATGACATATTCCGCAAAGCCGCCATTCACGCTGTAGCCGGTGTTGTGCTGATGCTCGCACAGCGTTTCCCAGCCGGTCTCGCAATATTCGCAGCGCAGGCAGGCATCGTGCAGCCACGCCACGCCGACGGCGTCGCCGATCTTGAAATCAGTCACGCCCGGGCCAAGTGCTGCCACCACGCCGGCGGCCTCATGGCCAGGAATGAACGGCGGCACCGGCTTGACCGGCCAATCGCCGGAGGCCGCGTGAAGATCGGTATGACACACGCCGCAGGCTTTCAGCTTCACCAGCAACTCGCCCGGCCCCGGCACAGGAACGGGGACGTCCTCGATGACGAGCGGCTTGCCGAAGGCTTTGACGACGGCGGCTTTCATGGTCTGCATCTGTCTGCTCCTCATGTTGAGGCGCAAACTATCCAAGCCGACCTGTCGCGGTCTTGATCGGTATCAAAAGACGGTGCTGCTTTGATGCGCAGCATGTAACAATCTCATGACAGCGCCACCGTGCGGCCGGCGATCTCAGGCGTGAAATTTCAGCCCGTCGACGATCTTGTCCACCACCTTGCGCTCGGCGCGGAATGCCAGTCCCACCAGGTTGAGATCCATCCGCGCCACCGCCTTCACGGCAGCCCGGTTGGCCTCATCATGCGTGGTCGTGAACATGTCTTCGGTGTAGAGCGCCGGCTTCACCTCGCGCGCCAATGCGCGATCCAGAGCTCGCGCCAACGCCGCGCGATCAGGCGCGCCATAGATGAGAATCGGCTGTCCGATCAGCGCGTGATAGTTCGTCGCAGAGCCATCTTCATAGGGCGCGCCGATACACTAGGGAAAGGCAGCGGCGATGCCGCTGGCGAGGAACGCCGCCACGTTCAACTTCTGCCAGGCCGCAAGGTCGTTGCGGATGATGAGTGCGATCTTCGTATCGAATTGCATGTCACTTCCAAGGGTTCGATATGCGCAAACGCCCAGAATAGCCGAGCGATTCCGGGCGTGAAGCATCGACAATGCAAGCGATGGCCGTGGAACTTGATAGTCCCCGGCCGGCAGCGCCTGGATCAGCCCTTGGCGTCGCAGACCCAGGCGCGGATCACGCATTCCTTGCCACCATATTTGTAGCATTCGCGCGTCGCGTCGTTGAGCGAGGCCGAGATCTTCGGCCGGACCGCATAGCCGTGTGGACCGCAGGGATTGGTCAGGTCGACGGCGAACGCCGCACAGGCCTTCTTCATCGTCACGGCGGTGCATTCGCCCTTGCATTGCTTGAGCGCCGCGGCCTTGGCGAGATGCTCGGCCGGATAGTCGAAGGCCTGGCCAAAGGCGGCACAGCGGCCGATGGCAAAGGCGCCGGCGGCATGCGCCGGGCTGATGGCGGCGTCGCTCACAATGCGTGCGGCACCGACGATCACGGTCAATCCAAATGCAAACAGCGCGAAACGTCGCGCGGCCGTCGAAACGATCACTCTCTCCTCCCCCGAGGCCCAATGTCGGCAAATCTAGCCGGGGGTCGTTGAGACTTGGTGAATGAGAGGTTGAGGGGCGAGCGCGAGTCTCGGTGACGAGGTCCGTAGCCCGCATGAGCGTCAGCCGGCGCTCAACAGAGCGCCGGCGAAAGCGACATGCGGGGTCTCACGAGTTCCTCGTGTAAACCCGGATTCGCCACAGCCTTGCGCCCTAGCGGGCGCCGGCCGCGGCTCATCCGGGCTACACGATTCAGCCGCGTCGCGCGGCTTCCAGGGCCTGCGGCGTGTCGATGTCGAGGAAGGCGCTGTCGCCGTCGACGGGCACCTCGGCGACGGCCTCGGTGTGCTTGGCGATCAGATGCCGCGCGCCGACATCGCCATCGAGGGTCATCAGTTCGGCGAAGAAGCGTCGCGACCACAATACGGGATTGCCGCGACGCCCCTCGGACACGGGCACGACGATCAAATTGCCGCGATCCGGTGCAAAGGCGGCTATCAGGCGGTCGAGCAGGCCCGACGACACCATCGGCATGTCGCCGAGACAGACCACCGCGCCATCAACCGTATCGGGCACCGCGGCGATGCCGGCTTTCACCGAGCTGGCAAGACCGCCGGCAAAATCGGGATTGCGGACGAAGCGGACGTCGAGATCCGACAGCGCCTGCTCGACCAGCTCGGCCTGATGCCCGGTGACGACGATGACCTCGCAGGCCTTCGAGGCCAGCGCCTGCTCGGTGACGATCCGCACCAGCTTCTTGCCGTCGAGCTCGGCCAGAAGCTTGTTCGGTCCGCCCATTCGGGTCGAGCGCCCGGCCGCGAGCACGATGGCGGCGACCTTGCGCTCGCCCTCGACCTCCGGCTTGGCGCGCGGCTGCGGCCGCGTCACAATCTCCATCAGCAGGCCGCCGACGCCCATCGCCGTCAGCTCCGCCCGCGTCACCTTGATCCCGGCGAGCAGCCGCATCAGCACCCAATCGAAGCCGTTCTCGGCTGGTGAGCGGGCGCAGCCGGGGGCGCCCAGCACCGGCACGCCAGCGGCGCTGCCAATCAGCAGCAGATTGCCGGGATCGACCGGCATGCCGAAATGCGCGATGGCCCCCCCGATGCCGGTGATGGCCGCCGGGATCACGTCGCGGCGGTCGGCGATCGCCGAGGCGCCGAACACGATGACGAGCTCGGCGCCAAGGCCGAGCAGGTCCTTGATGGCAGCGGCCAGCGGGGCCTGCTCATGCGGCACGCGGCGCTCGGCGATGATGGCCGCGCCCGCCGGCGCCAGACGCTCAGCGGTGACCCGCAGCGTCTTGTCGATGACCTTCGGAGCCAGCCCGGGCAAGATGGTCGACACGACGCCGACGCGCTTGACGACATAGGGCGCGACCCTCAGCGCACCCTTTCCGGCCGCCGCCACGGCGGCATCGCGCAGGCGGCCCTCGACGCCGAATGGAATGAGCTTGACGGTGCCGACCATCTCGCCTTCGACCACCGGCTTGAACGCCGGCAGGGTCGCGAAGGTGATCGCCTCATCGACCTCGTTGATGCGATCGACGGCGGCGCGGTCGACGACCAGCACGCCGGCCTGCGCCGCAAACAGATTGGCGCGCCCGGTGAAGGCGCGATCGACATGAATGCCCTCGCCCGCCACCACCTTGGCGACGTCAGCGGCGGCCTCGTCCTCTGAGACGTCGCCAGCCTCGAGCCTCACGACGACGATCTCCTTGACGCCTTCCCTGACCAGCGCCTCGACCTCGGTGGGGCCGATCAAGGTGCCCTTCTTGAGCACCAATGATCCCTTGCGCAGGGTGTGCACGGTCACCCCGCCGATCGCCTCAGCCGGACTGGCAGGACCGAATTTCATGCCGCCTGCTCTTTTTCCTTGGCCGGCAGCCGCAACGTGGCGGTGATCTCGGCCATGATCGACACCGCGATCTCCGACGGCGACACCGCGCCGATGGCCAGCCCGATCGGCGCATGGATGCGGGCGATGTCGGCGTCGCTGGCGCCCTGCGCCCGCAGCCGGTCGCCGCGCTTGGCATGGGTCTTCCGCGAGCCGAGCGCGCCAATATAGAAGCAGTCGCGCGAGAAGGCGTGCAGCAGCGCCGGATCGTCGATCTTCGGATCATGCGTCAGCGCCACGAACGCCGTGTAGTGATCGACATTCAGCGGCGGCAGCGCCACGTCGGGCCATTCGGCAATCAGCGGCACATCGGGAAAGCGCTCGGGACTGGCGAAGGCGGTGCGCGGATCGACGACCGTGACGTCATAGCCGAGCGATTTGGCGATCGGCGCCAAGGCCTGGCTGATATGGACCGCGCCAACGATGACGAGCTTCGCCGTCGGTGCGTAGACGTTCAGGAACAGCCGCTTGCCCTGGGCCTCGACCATGCCGCTCTTGCCCATGCGCAGATGCGTGGCGAGCTCGTTGCGCAGGGGATCAGCCGCGATGTCGGCGGCCTTGACCAGGCGCTGCTCGCCGGAGGCGATGTCGGTCACGAGGATGGCCGGGCGGCGCGCGGCGCGCTCGGCGTTGAGTTCGGCGAGCGTTGAAAGCTGCATCTCTCAGCCCACCTTCTCGACGAACACGCGGATGGTGCCGCCGCAGGACAGTCCGACATTCCAGGCAGTCTCGTCGGCGACGCCGAACTCCAGCATCTTCGGCTGGCCGCTGGAGATCACGTCGAGCGCCTCGGTGACGACGGCGCCCTCGACGCAGCCGCCAGATACCGAGCCCAGGAACGTGCCATCGTCATTGATAACCAGATTGGAGCCGACTGGCCGCGGCGCCGAGCCCCAGGTCTCGACCACGGTGGCGAGCGCCACGCCATGGCCGGATGTGCGCCAGTCCTCGGCGGCCTTGAGGATGTCTTCGTCGCGGTTCAGCATGGCTGTCTCCTTCGGAAAGACGGGTCTCAGGCGGCGGGCCGGATCACGCGGCTGATGTGCGGCGGGAGCGGCGATGACAGCGCCGAGATCAGCGTCTCGATCGAGGTCAAGTTATGTACGGGGCGGAATTCGTCAACGTGGGGCAGCATGGTTTTGATGCCCTGCGCCTTGGCCTCGAAGCCGGAATAGCGCAGCAGCGGGTTGAGCCAGATCAGGCGGCGGCAGGAGCGGTGCAGGCGGTCCATCTCGAAGGCGAGCTTGCTGTCGGCCTCGCGCTCGAGCCCGTCAGAGATCAGGAGCACGATCGCGCCCTGCCCGAGCACGCGCCGCGCCCATTGCTTGTTGAAGGTCTGCAGCGAGGTGGCGATCCTGGTGCCGCCGGCCCAGTCCTCGACATTGGCCGAGCAACTCGCCAGCGCCTCGTCCGGATCGCGCTGCCGCAGCGCCCGCGTCACGTTGGTCAGCCTGGTGCCGAACAGGAACACCGACACGCGCTTGCGGGCGTCGGTGATGGCGTGCAGGAAATGCAGAAACAGGCGGGTGTATTCGCTCATCGAGCCGGAGATATCGAGCAGCGCCACGATCGGCGCCGGTTTCTCGATCCGTCCCAGGCGATGGAAGTTGATGATCTCGCCCTCGGTGCGCAGCGCCTGCCGCAAGGTCTTGCGCATGTCGATGCGGTGGCCGCGGGGATCTGTGGTGTGGCGGCGCGTCTTCAGCTCGGCCTGCGGCAGCCGCATCTTGGCAATGGCACGCGCGACCTCGGCGATCTCGGCCGCGCTCATCTGGGCAAAATCCTTCTTCTGCAGCACCTCGCGGTCGGACACCGACAGCCGCAGATCCTGCTCCTGCGCCTTCGGCTCCTCATGCATCTGCGGCTGGGCCATCGCCTCCTGCACCCGGCGCGACGCCGGCGGCGGCTTCTTCTTGGCGTGATCCGGCAGCGGCACGGAATCGAGCATCGACTTCCACTCCTCGGCGGGTCGGAAGAACAGGTCGAAGGCCTGGGCGAAGATCAGCGCGTGCTCATGGCGCTTGACGAAGATCGATTCCAGCGTGGTGAAGACGTCCGCGCGCTTGCCGATGTCGATGACCTCGAGCGCGGTCATGGCATCGATCACAGCGCCCGGCCCGACCGGAAGACCTGCTGCACGCAGCGCCCGCGCAAAGCCTGCAATGTTGTCGGCAATGCCGCCGGTGGGTGGCGCGAGGTGATTGATGCTGGTGGGCACGTTCTGATCCCTCGTCGCTTCGCACACGCCTCAAATTGAGTTCGTCATTCCGGGGTGCCCGGAGGGCGAGCCCGGAATCCATACTCACGATCGTGGCTATGGATTCCGGGCCTGCGCCTGCGGCGCATCCCGCAATGACGACTTTTGTTAGGGCGTAAGACGGGCCGACCTCGCTGTGCCCCGGCAACACGCCCCCCTATGGGCACCAGCGTGACCTACGTTTCGCTGGTCGCGTCCTTGATCACCTTCTGCAACGCATCGCCCTGCATGCGCGCGATGTCGTCCTGATACTTCAGCAATGCGCCGAGCGTGTCGCCGACCACCTCGGCATTCAGCGAGCGCGCGTCGAGCTCGGTCAGCGCGGTGGCCCAGTCGAGCGTCTCGGCGACGCCCGGCGACTTGTAGAAGTCCTGGCTGCGCAGCGCCTGGACGAAGCGCACGATCTGCTGCGAGAGCCGCTGCGAGATGCCGGGCAGCCGCGTCTTGACGATGGCGAGCTCGCGCTCGGCCGATGGGTAGTCGACCCAGTGATACAGACAGCGCCGCTTCAGCGCGTCGTGAATCTCGCGGGTGCGGTTCGAGGTGATGATGACGATCGGCGGATGCGGCGCCTTGACGGTGCCGAACTCGGGGATCGTGACCTGGAAGTCGGAGAGAATTTCGAGCAGATAGGCCTCGAACGCCTCATCGGCGCGGTCGAGCTCGTCGATCAGCAGCACGGGGGCGCCCGCGACATCCGGCTCCAACGCCTGCAGCAGCGGACGCTTGATCAGATAACGGTCGGCGAAAATGTCAGACGACAACTGGTCGCGGTCGACCTCGCCGCCGGCTTCCGCCAGCCGGATCGCGATCATCTGCGCCGCCGAGTTCCACTCATACACCGCGGAGGCGACGTCGAGGCCCTCATAGCATTGCAGCCGGATCAGCTTGCGGCCAAGCGCCGCCGACAGCACCTTGGCGATCTCGGTCTTGCCGACGCCGGCCTCGCCTTCGAGAAACAGCGGCCGGCCCATCCGCAGCGACAGATAGGTCACCGTCGCCAGCGATCGCTCGGCCAGATAGCCGCGCGACGACAACAATTCGAGCATCGCATCGACCGATGCCGGCAGCGCTGCAGCACTCATGAGCGAGACCGCCTTCCTTGACCGCCCTCGCCCGTCACGACGCCGGAGCCTCGGGCGCAGCCGAATCGGATTCGGTGGCGTCCGATCCGGTCGAGGCCTTGGCTTCGGCATTGGCCGCATCGACAGCGCGACGCGCAAGCACGCCGATCAGATGGGCGCGATATTCGGCGCTGCCGTGGATGTCGCTGTTGAGACCTTCCGGCGAGACGTGGATGCCTTCCAGCACCTTCGGCGAGAAGCGCTTCTGCAGCGCCTCCTCGAAGGCGGTGACGCGGAACACGCCATTGCCGCCGGCGCCGGTCACGGCGACGCGCACATCCGACGGGCGGCGCGCCACGAATACGCCGACCAGCGCGTAGCGCGAGGCCTGGTTGCGGAACTTCACATAGGCCGCCTTCTTCGCCAGCGGGAAGCTGACCTTGGTGATGATCTCGTCCGGCTCCAGCGCGGTGGTGAACAGGCCGAGAAAGAACTCCTCGGCTTTCAGCTTGCGCTTGTTGGTGACGATGGTGGCACCGAGCGCGAGGCAGGCCGCCGGATAGTCCGCCGTCGGATCATTGTTGGCGATCGAGCCGCCGATGGTGCCGCGATGGCGCACGGCAGGATCGCCGATCAGGCCCGCCAGATGCGCGAGCGCGGGGATCGCCTCGCCGACCGTGGCGGAGTTCGCCACATCGGCGTGACGCGCCATCGCGCCGATCACCAGGTTGCGCCCCTTCAGCTCGATCGTATCGAGCCCCTCGATATGCGACAGATCGACCAGATGCGGCGGGCTGGCGAGCCGCTGCTTCATGACCGGCACCAGCGTGTGGCCGCCCGCGACCAGCTTGGCATCCTCGTTCTTGGTCAGGAGATTGGCGGCCTGGCGCACGGTGGCCGGCCGGTGATATTTGAATTCGTACATGGGGATGTCCTGTGCGCGGCGGGCGGCTTAGGCGAGGTCCGACTTCGCCATGGCCTTGGCGCCGGCGGCGATCGATTGCACGATGTTCTGATACCCGGTGCAGCGGCAGAGATTACCCTCGAGCTCTTCGCGGATGACCTCTTCGCTGAGATCGTGACCCTTGCGGTGAACGAGGTCGACTGCCGTCATGATCATGCCCGGCGTGCAGAAACCGCATTGCAGGCCGTGGTGCTCGCGGAAGGCCTCCTGCATCGGATGCAGCGGCGCGCCGTCGGCTGCCAGCCCTTCGATGGTCCTGACCTCATGACCATCGGCCATCACCGCGAGGGTGGTGCAGGACTTCACCGCCTTGCCGTCGAGATGCACGACACAGGCGCCGCATTGCGACGTGTCGCAGCCGACATGCGTGCCGGTGAGGCGCAGATTCTCGCGCAAGAACTGCACGAGCAGCGTCCGCGGATCGACATTCGCCGTGACGGGATTACCGTTCACAATCATGGAAATCTTGGCCATTCAGGACTCTCTATTATCCGCGCCACAGCGTTGCACTGCAGCGCAGCCCAGCAAAATCATTCGAAAACCATCATATGGGCGCTCCCGGCAGCCGGCAACCTGGCCACCGGACGCGCCTGAGGTCTGCGGTCAGCCCTGGACGGCCTTGGCGAAGTTCGCAAAGAACTCGTCGGCGAGCTTTTTGGCGGTGCCGTTGATCAGGCGCTGGCCGAGCTGCGCGAGCTTGCCGCCGATCTGGGCCTCGACATTGTAGGTCAGAAGCGTGCCGCCGTCCTTCTCCGCCAGCGCGACGACTGCGCCGCCCTTGGCGAATCCGGCCACGCCGCCCTCGCCCTCGCCGGAGATCTTGTAGCCGTTCGGCGGATCGAGATCGCTCAAGGTGACCTTGCCCTTGAAGCGCGCGGACACCGGCCCGACCTTCATCTTGGCGACGGCGCGGAAGCCGCCGTCTTCGGTCTTTTCCAGTTCCTCACAGCCGGGAATGCAGGCCTTGAGCACCTCCGGGTCGTTCAGCTTGGCCCAGACCGACTCTCGCGGAGCCGCCAGCTGGACCTCGCCCGTCATCGTCATTGCCATGTGCATCTCCCCCCGATTGGCGCGGTTAGAGGCATTCAAGTAAAGCACCGGGGGCCCAAAAGGAAGGGCAAGCAGCGCCAGGAAGCGTTGCAGATTCGCAGGAGCACCGCAGCATTGCGGGTCCGTCGCCCCAGGGTTTTGATTGGCAGACGGCTGCGGCAGTGGTTAGTTCGCCCTCAAATCTGCACGATTCCTCCGGCGGCGCGGCCGCCTGCGACGAAGGATCACGCCCATGCCGATGATCGATGCCGACGGTTGCCTGCTGAATGTCACCGTCGAGGGCCGCGACGGCGGGCCGACCCTGATGCTGTCGAACTCACTCGGCTCGACCCTGCAGATGTGGGAGCCGCAGATGCGCGCCTTCACCCAGGTGTTTCGCGTCATCCGCTATGATCGGCGCGGCCATGGCAAATCGCAGGTGCCGCCCGGCCCCTACTCCATCGAACGATTCGGCCGCGATGCGCTGGCCATTCTGGACGATCTCAACATCGAGAAGGTGCATTGGTGCGGCGTCTCGATGGGCGGCATGGTCGGGCAATGGCTCGCGGCCCACGCCCCCGGGCGGATCGGCAAGCTCGTGCTGGCCAACACCACCTGCTACTACCCGGATCCGGCGATCTGGGGTGCGCGCATCAAGGCTGTTCAGGAGACAGGGCTCGCCGGCATCGCCGACATGGTGATCGCAGGCTGGCTGACCCAAGAGTTCCGCGACCGTAATCCGGACGTTGCCGATCGCATGAAAGCGATGCTGGTGGCGACACCGGTGGAAGGTTACCTCGCCTGCTGCGAGGCGTTGCGGGCGCTCGATCTGCGGGAGGACCTGCCTGGGATCAAAAGCCCGACGCTCGTCGTCGCCGGCCGCTACGACAAATCGACGCCGATCGCGATGGCCGAAGCGATTCGCAGTCGGATCCCCGGCGCCAGCATGACGATCGTCGACGCCGCGCATATTTCCAATGTCGAGGCGGCAGGTCCGTTCAACGACGCCGTGCTGGGCTTTCTGACGCAGCGCTGAGCGCTGCCGGGATCAGGCCTTGGCGCCGGCGGTGCCATGCGCCGCGGTCGGCTGCAGCGACTTCGCGGGGACGATTGCAGAGGCCGGCATGGACTGACTGACCGGCTTCTCCACCAAGAGGACGATGGCCGTGCCCAACAGCATCAGGAGCTCGGTGGCATGCAGGCGCAACGCCTGTGCCTCCCCGATCTGTGCCGCCATGATCATGCTGAAGAAGCTCAGCGCGCTGCCCAGACCAAGCCCGATCGACAGCGCCTCGACATAGCCCGCCACCCTTCGCACCTGCGGCACAAGGATCAGAACCAGGAACATCGCGAAGAAGCCTGCGACCGTCAGCCGCGCCAGCGCCAGCAACCAGGCGGCACGGACCGTGTCGATGGCCGATAGATGCAGGTGATCGCTGATGAACAGAGCGACCGCGATGTTGGGCCGCTCGAACAATCCCTGGACCGGCGCGACCATGATGTGGAAGGCAATGATGGTCCAGACCGGAATGAAATAGAGCGCCAGCAGCACACCGTTGACGCAGCTCAGCCGCCAGTTCCTGATCGCGTCGATCTTGATCATGTCACGCCCCGCGTCACGCTCCCGCCCCTCGGGCTGGTTCCTGACGAGCTAACGCGCGGCAAACGCACCGGGCAATTTAAACCCTTTGTTTACCTTAATGGGCGGCCGTGACGCGCCGGTGGTTCCGGAGCCGAAGCCCGCAGCCCGCATGAGCGACAGCCGCAGCCCGAAAGGGCGAAGGCGAACGCGACATGCGGGGTCTCATGCCCCGCCGCGATGCACCCCGACGTCGCCGCCGCTTTGCGCCCTGCCCGCGCCGGCAGCGGCTCAACCGCGCGACGTGCTGCCACACTCCCCGCCTTGTGGATCGTGCCGCTGTGGATCAGGCGCCTGACCCTCGTCCTGGCGGATCGCCTTGCCCTGGGTCTGGCCCTGCTGATTCTGTCCCGGATTTTGGTGACCCTGATTCTTGTCGGTAAGGCTGCTCATGCGAGGCTCCCTGGGTGATCGCAGTCACAACCAATGCGGGAACAGGGTGCGGTGTTGCAGGGCCGCGCACGCTCGGCCTGGATTCGCTCGCGGTCGTCTGCCTCAATCATGGCAATGGAACCACGCCATCAAAGCAGGCGGGATAAGCCCGCAATTGCGGCACTGCACGCTGTTGCGGCACCCGGTTCCTAGCTGTTAGTACTGCAAGACGCGTCGCCTCCCGTCGCGGGTGTATGGCCAGCCAGCACTCGACCGGAAGGCCCCCGCCGCGTTGCGAACCAGTCTCGGACGTTCCAGCTCTTCTCAGTCACGGCAGTTCATGGATTATTTCGCCCAGCAGCTCATCAACGGCCTCGTCCTCGGCTCGATCTACGGCCTGATCGCCATCGGCTACACCATGGTTTACGGCATCGTCGGCATGATCAATTTCGCCCATGGCGACGTGTTCATGATCGGCGGCTTCATCGCGCTGATCTCGTTCCTGGTCCTGGTGTCGGTCGGGCTCACCGCAGTGCCGGTCATTCTGCTGATCGTGCTGCTGGTCTCGATGGCGATCACCGCGCTCTATGGCTGGACCATCGAGCGCATCGCCTATCGTCCGCTGCGCCACTCCTTCCGGCTGGCGCCGATGCTGTCGGCGATCGGCATGTCGTTCGTGCTGACGAATTTCTCGCAGGTGTCGCAGGGCGCGCGCGTCAAGCCGGTCCCGCCGATCGTCACAGGCGGCTACACGCTGCACGAGGGCGAGAGCGGCTTTGTCGTCCAGCTGTCCAACATCCAGATCGTCGTGGTGATCACTACGATCGTGCTGCTCGGCCTGTTCACCTGGCTGGTGTCGCGCACCCGGCTCGGCCGCGACATGCGCGCCTGCGAGCAGGACCAGACGATGGCGGCACTGCTCGGCGTCGACGTCGACCGCACCATCTCGATGACCTTCGTGATCGGTGCGGCGCTCGCCGCCGTCGCCGGCATGATGTACCTGTTATATTATGGCCTGGTCGATTTCTTCATGGGCTTCGTCGCCGGCATCAAGGCCTTCACAGCCGCCGTGCTCGGCGGCATCGGCTCGCTGCCCGGCGCGATGCTCGGTGGTCTCGCGATCGGCCTGATCGAGACGTTCTGGTCGGCCTATTTCTCGGTCGAGTACAAGGACGTGGCGGCGTTCTCGATCCTCATCGTGGTGCTGATCTTCATGCCGACCGGCCTCTTGGGCCGTCCCGAAGTCGAAAAAGTCTGACGACGGAGCCCGTGTGAGCGCGTCCCTTCCAGCCTCTTCGCCCCCCGCCTCGAATGGCTCCGAACCGGTCGGAGCCGGCTTCATCCTCAAAAAGGCCGTCCTCAGCGCGCTCGTCGCGCTCGGCCTGTTCTCGCTGATGGTCGGCGTCCGTACCGAGGCCGGCCAGAGCGGGCAGCTCGAATATTGGACCCGCTTCGGCGAGCTCGCGAGCCTGGTCGGCGCTGTCTTCGTCGGCTCGATCGTGGTCGAGCTGCTGCGGCTGTGGCTCGGCCCGCGCGGCGGCCTCGGCAGTTTTGTGCCCGCCTCCGTGCAGAGCGGCCTGTCGGTCGCCGGCCGCTACCTCGCCCCGGCGCTGCTGATCTTCACCTTGCTAGTGCCGGTGATCTTCTACAATCAGCGCTACATTCTCGACCTCGGCATCCTTGTCCTGACCTATGTGATGCTGGGCTGGGGCCTCAATGTCGTGGTCGGCCTCGCCGGCCTGCTCGACCTCGGTTATGTCGCGTTCTACGCGGTCGGTGCCTATTCCTACGGGCTGCTCTCGACCACGTTCGGCCTGTCGTTCTGGATCTGCCTGCCGCTCGCCGGCATCCTCGCCGCGTTCTGGGGCGTGCTGCTCGGCTTCCCCGTGCTGCGCCTGCGCGGTGACTATCTGGCGATCGTCACCCTCGCATTCGGCGAAATCATCCGCCTGGTGCTGATCAACTGGCAGGACGTCACCGGCGGCCCCAACGGCATCTCCGGCATTCCGCGCCCGAGCCTGTTCGGCATTCCGCTGACGCCCGGCCCCGATGGACTCGCCGCGATGCTCGGCATTCCGTTCTCGCCGACGCATCGCATCGTGTTCCTGTTCTATCTGATCCTGGCGCTGGCGCTGCTCACCAACTGGGTCACGATCCGGCTGCGCCGGCTGCCGATCGGCCGCGCCTGGGAAGCGCTGCGCGAGGACGAGGTTGCCTGCCGCGCGCTCGGCATCAACATCACCACCACCAAGCTGACGGCGTTCGCCACCGGCGCCATGTTCGGCGGCTTCGCCGGCGCCTTCTTCGCCACCCGCCAGGGCTTCATCAGTCCCGAGTCCTTCACCTTCCAGGAATCGGCGCTGGTGCTCGCGATCGTCGTGCTCGGCGGCATGGGGTCGCAGCTCGGCGTGGCGCTGGCGGCGCTCGCCATGATCGGCGGCTTCGAACTGTTCCGAAGCCTCGAGGTCTACCGCATGCTGGTGTTCGGTCTGGCCATGGTGCTGGTGATGATCTGGCGTCCGCGCGGCATCGTCGGCCATCGCTCGCCGACCGTGTTCCTCGAAAAATCCAAGAGCATCTCTTCGGACCTCGTCAAGGAAGGCCACGGATGAGCTCCGCTCCCATTCTCGCGCTCGAGAACCTCACCATGCGCTTCGGCGGCATCGTCGCCGTCAATGCGCTGTCGTTTTCCGCCCAGCGCAAGCAGATCACGGCGCTGATCGGCCCCAACGGCGCCGGCAAGACCACCGTATTCAACTGCATCACCGGCTTCTACAAGCCGACGTCGGGTGTGATCCGCCTGACGCACGATGACGGCACGCAATACGAGATGCAGAAGCTGAAGGACTTCAACATCTCCAAGCAGGCCAAGGTGGCGCGCACCTTCCAGAACATCCGGCTGTTTCCCGGCATGACGGCGCTGGAGAACCTGATGGTGGCGCAGCACAACGCGCTGATGCGCGCTTCCGGCCTGACGCTGCTCGGACTGCTCGGCGTCCCCTCGTGGCGCACGGCCGAGCAGAGCGCGATCGACAATGCTGTGTTCTGGCTGAAGCGCGTCGGCCTGCTCGACCGCGCCGACGATGCCGCCGGCAATCTTGCTTACGGCGATCAGCGGCGGCTGGAGATCGCACGCGCGATGTGCACCGGACCCGCCCTGCTCTGCCTCGACGAGCCCGCCGCCGGCCTGAACGCGCGCGAGAGCGCCGCGCTGAGCGAGCTGCTGCTGTCGATCCGCAGCGATCACGGCACGTCGATCCTCCTGATCGAGCATGACATGAGCGTCGTGATGGAAATCTCCGACCGCATCGTGGTGATGGATTACGGCGTCAAGATCGCCGAAGGCACGCCGCGCGACATCCGTGATGATCCCAAGGTCATTGCCGCCTATCTCGGCACCGACGAGGAAGAGGCCGCAGCCGTCCTGGAGGCCGAGGCGTGAGCGCGTCCCTGCTCCAGATTCGCAATCTGCGCGCCTCCTACGGCAAGATCGAAGCGCTCAAGGGCGTTGATCTCGACATCAAGGCCGGGGAAATCGTCGCGCTGATCGGCGCCAACGGCGCCGGCAAATCGACCTTGATGATGTCGATCTTCGGCCGGCCGCGCGCCAGCTCCGGACACATCGTCTATGATGGCAGCGACATCACGCAGGTGCCGACGCATCAGATCGCCCGGCTCAGGATCGCGCAATCGCCGGAGGGCCGCCGCATCTTCCCGCGCATGAGCGTTGCGGAAAATCTGCAGATGGGCGCGGACGCCGGCGCCACCACCGAAGCGCAGCGCGCCGAGACGCTGGAGCGCGTGTTCGCGCTGTTCCCGCGGTTGAAGGAGCGTTTCGAGCAGCGCGGCGGCACGCTGTCCGGCGGCGAGCAGCAGATGCTGGCGATCGGGCGGGCCCTGATGAGCCGGCCGCGGCTCCTGCTGCTCGACGAGCCCTCGCTCGGGCTCGCGCCGCTGATCGCGCGACAGATTTTTGACGCCATTCGGACGCTCAATCGGCAGGATGGATTGACGGTGCTGATCGTCGAGCAGAACGCCAATCACGCGCTGAAGCTCGCCCATCGCGGCTATGTGCTGGTCAACGGACTGATCACGCTGTCGGGCAGCGGCGCCGAGCTGCTGCAGCGCCCGGAGATCCGCGCCGCCTATCTCGAGGGCGGCCGCCACTGAGGCGGGCCCTCGCATTCCGGCCGAAATGGCCTTAGCCCTTCGTCGATCTGCCCGAAAAATGCCGGTGACTTCGGCGGAAAATCAGCCACAATGCGCGCGGTCTGCGGCCCGCCGTTCGGGCCGTTCCGTGTCGACCTACCCCCGCGAGGATTTCTCATGAAACCACTCAAACTCATTGGTCTGGCGCTGGGCGCGTCGCTTGCGCTCTCGACCGCCGCCTACGCCGAAGACATCACCATCGCCGTGGCCGGCCCGATGACCGGCGGCGAGTCGGCCTTCGGCCGCCAGATGCAGAACGGCGCCGAGATGGCGATCGCCGATCTCAATGCTGCAGGCGGCGTGCTCGGCAAGAAGCTCGCTTTGCAGGTGGGTGACGACGCCTGCGATCCGAAGCAGGCCCGCTCGGTCGCCGAGAAGCTCGCCGGCTCCGGCATTCCGTTCGTCGCCGGCCATTTCTGCTCGTCGTCGTCGATCCCGGCCTCCGAGGCCTATGCCGACAGCAACGTGCTGCAGATCACCCCGGCTTCGACCAACCCGCTGTTCACCGAGCGCAAGCTGTGGAACGTGGCGCGCGTCTGCGGCCGTGACGATCAGCAGGGCCTCGTCGCCGCCAACTACATCGCGAAGAACTTCAAGGGCAAGAACATCGCGATCCTCAACGACAAGACCACCTACGGCAAGGGTCTCGCCGACGAGACCAAGAAGGCGCTCAACAAGGCCGGCGTCACCGAGAAGATGTTCGAGTCGTACAACAAGGGCGACAAGGACTTCAACGCGATCGTGTCGCGCCTGAAGCGTGAGAACATCGACCTCGTCTATGTCGGCGGCTATCATCAGGAAGCCGGCTTGATCCTGCGCCAGATGCGCGATCAGGGCCTCAAGACCATCCTGATGGCGGGCGATGCGATGAACGACAAGGAATTCGCGTCGATCACCGGCCCGGCCGCCGAAGGCACGCTGTTCACCTTCGGCCCCGAACCGCGCAACAAGCCGACCGCGAAGGCGATCGTCGACAAGTTCAAGGCCAAGAACATCGACCCCGAGGGCTACACGCTCTACACCTACGCCGCCATCCAGGTCTGGTCGCAGGCCGTGAAGAAGGCCAACACCACCGACGCCAAGAAGGTGATGGACACCATCAAGGCCGGCGAGTGGGACACGGTGCTCGGCAAGCTCGGCTTCGACGCCAAGGGCGACATCAAGCAGATCGACTACGTCGTCTACAAGTGGGACGCCAAGGGCGGCTACGCCGAGCTCGGCAGCAAGGGCTCCTGATCCCTGATTGTTGCCCGGTCACCCACGCAAATGCAAACGCCCCGGTCATCGACCGGGGCGTTCTGCTGAGATGAGTTGGATCGCGATCGCCTGCTTGGCGCCAGCGTGATCAGCCCGCGCAGGCAGCGAGCGTCGCTGCAGGCCTGTCCCGCACCGCTTTGCGCGCCGTCTCGACAGCGCGCATCAGTTCGTTCGGCCGGAATGGCTTCTGCAGATAGACCACACGGGTCAGTTCCTCCGACATTGCCGCCCCATCGAATGCACTCATGCCGGAGACGGCCACGACCGGCACATCGGGAACCAGGGCCCGCATCCCGCTGACCAGATCGAGACCATTCGAATCATCGAGGTAAATGTCGACGATCACGGCATCGAAGGCCTGGTCGCGGAACAGCTGCAACCCAGCGGTCGCGGTTCCCGCCTCGACCACCTCGAACTGATTGACGCGGAGCACCATGCTGATCATGGCCCGCACATCCTTCTGATCGTCGACCACCAGAATCCGCGACATCAACTTCTCCAAAACTTTCTCGTTGGACAGCCTACAACATAAAAAGAAATCAGCTACAACTACCGGTATATTTATCCCTTTTGCAGTAAAGGTACAGTTACTTCAGTTTTCGAGTCGGACCACCGCGGTTCCATGCGGGGTATTATGCAACCTCTATTTGAATAATCTTTTTTCGCGCAAGCGCTGCGTCAGAGCTACGGCTCGCACGTTGATGCCTGTCGCGCGGGGCCCTGTAGATGCAGAACGTCGAAGATACGCGGGAGATTTTTCTATCAGCAAGCCCTGCGACGCGCCGTGACCAATTCGTTGCCCTCGCCGCTGTCGCGATTTCCGCAAGCCTGTTCGTTGCCGCCGCTCCCTTTGCCAAGGTGCAGCTCGCGGCGATGCCTGCATTCGTGGCGAGCTATCAATCGGCGCTGGCGCTGAACGATCTGATCACGGCGCTTCTGCTGTTCTCTCAATTCGTCCTGCTGCGCTCGCGGGCCCTTCTCTGGCTCGCCAGCGGCTATCTGTTCACCGCGCCGGCTGCGTTTCTGCACACGCTGGCATTTCCTGGACTGTTTTCGCCGACCGGCCTGATGGGCTCCGGACCGCAGACGGCGGTGTGGATCTACATGATCTGGCACGGCGGCTTTCCCTTGTTCGTCGCCGCCTATGCGCTGCACAGCCACCGCTCGATCCACGAGTCGGTCCAAGACTCGATCAAGCGCTCGTTCCAAGTCGCGTCGGTGTCGAGATCGCTGCTGCTCGCGATTGTCGGGGTCTCGATCGCGCTGACGACCCTGGTCTGGTTCGTGATCACCTATGAGGCCGCGCTTCCCGCGCTCATCAGCGGCGGAACCGCCAATTTTGCCTTGAAGGTCGTGGTCGGCGCGACCTGGTGCGTGACCCTGGCCGCGCTGCTGCTGCTCGCTCAGCGACGGCCCTACACCATCCTCGATCTCTGGGTGATGGTCGTGCTCTGCGCCTGGCTGTTCGATCTCGCGCTGTCCTCGCTGCTCAACGCCGCGCGGTTCGATCTCGGCTATTATGCCGGCCGGCTCTATGGGCTGCTGGCAGCGAGCTTCGTGCTGGGCGTTCTGCTCGCCGACAATGTCGGACTGCAGTCGAAGCTCACCCGCCTCTTGCAGCAGCAGCACCGACAAAGCCAGAACGAGCGGGCGCATTTCATCGCCCGCGAAAGGCTGCTCAGCGCCGTCGTCGAATCGTCCAACGACGCGATCATCACGCTGACCCTGCACGGCAAGATCACGTCGTGGAATCGCGCCGCGGAGCAGCTGTTCGGATATGACGGCAGCGAGGCGCTGGGCAGCGACATCGGGCTGATCGTGCCTACCGAGCGGCGCGGCGAGGTCGATCGACTCCTCGAACGCATTGGCCGGGGCGAGAAGATCGAGCATCACGAGACCATGCGCAGTCACAAGGATGGCCACGAGCTCGACGTGTCGTTGAGCGTCTCTCCTGTTCTCGACGCACGGGGCACCGTGATCGGCGCCTCCAAGGTTGCCCGTGATATCACCGAGAGCAAGCGGACTCGTCACGCGCTGAGCCGCGAAACCGAGGAACGACGGCGCATCTTCGAGACGTCGCAGGATCTCATCCTGATTGCCGATGCGCAGGGTACATTGATCCAGGTGAGCCCGAGCGCGAACGCCATCCTTGGCTATCGGCCCGAGGAGATGGTCGGTCGCGACGCCGGCGACTTCGTCTATCCGCCCGAGCTGGAGTCGTTTCGCAGCCAGATGCTTGCCTGTCGGGGCGGACACGACATCCACAATTTCGAGGCCCAGTTCCTGCACAAGGAAGGCCGTGCGGTCATCCTGAATTGGATGGCGAGCTGGTCCGAGCCGGTGCAACGCCATTTCTTCATCGGGCGCGACCTCACGGAGAAGCGGGCCGCCGAAGCGCAGTTTCGCCAGGCCCAGAAGATGGAAGCGGTGGGTCAACTCACCGGCGGCGTCGCCCACGACTTCAACAACATCCTGACCGTGATCACCGGCAGTATCGGCATCCTTGCCGAGTCCGTCGCCGATCGCCCGGAGCTGGCGTCGCTGGCGAAGCTGATCGACGACTCCGCCGACCGCGGCGCCCGCCTCACGCAGCAATTGCTGGCCTTCGCACGCAAGCAGCCGCTGCAGCCAGCAGATATCGACGTGAATGCGCTTCTGGTCGAGACGGCCGATTTGCTGCGACCGACACTCGGCGAGCAGATCGAGATCGAACGCATCCTAGCGGACGATCCGTGCACGGCGCTGGCCGATCCGGACCAGCTTGCCACGGCGATCGTCAATCTTGCGCTCAATGCCCGCGACGCGATGCCGCAAGGCGGCAAGCTCACCCTGGAGACCGCCAGTGTCGCGCTCGATCAGGATTACGCCAATGCCAATAGCGAGGTCGCGATCGGCGACTACGTCATGATCGCGGTCAGCGACACCGGCTGCGGCATTCCGCCGGCCTATCTCGACAAGGTGTTCGATCCGTTCTTCTCGACCAAGGGCGTCGGCAAGGGCACCGGACTCGGCCTCAGCATGGTGTTCGGCTTCGTCAAGCAATCCGGCGGCCATATCAAGATCTACAGCGAGGTCGGCCACGGCACGTCGATCAAGCTCTATCTGCCGCGCTCGGCCGCGTCCTCAACGGCCGCCACTGCCCGTCATGACACGCCGGATTATCGCGGCGGCGACGAAACGGTCCTGGTGGTCGAGGATGACCCGCTGGTCCGGCAACACGTCATCGCCCAGGTCACGAGCCTCGGCTACCGCACCCTGGCGGCAGGCAACGCGGCCGAGGCGCTCGACGTGCTGGAGCGCCATCCGGAGATCGACCTGTTGTTCACGGACGTCATCATGCCCGGCGCCATGAACGGGCGGCAGCTCGCCGAGGCGGCCCAGAAGCAGCGGCGCAGCCTGAAAACGCTCTTCACGTCCGGCTATACCGAGAATGCGATCGTGCATCACGGCCGCCTCGACGCCGGCGTGCTGCTGCTCGCCAAGCCCTATCGCAAGCCGGAACTCGCCCGCATGATCCGCATCGCCCTGGACGCGTGAGGCCGCAGGGGCGGCGGAGGCTCGCGCGGCACTCCCCACAGCTGCACCAGGCTGGCCATCGCGTGCGCGCGGCATTGAGACGCTGCGCCGGCCGCGCTATCCATTCGGCATCATCATCTGCTGCCGAGGTCGACCGTGCAGAACCTCCTCACCGATATCGCAGGCGTCCGCGTCGGCCACGCCGATGATGCCGCGCTTGCCTCCGGCGTGACCGCCATCCTGTTCGATCAGCCCGCGGTGGCCGCGATCGACATTCGCGGTGGCGGGCCGGGCGTGCGCGAGGATGCCCTGCTCGATCCCGCCAACACGGTGGAGCGGATCGACGCCGTTGCGCTGTCAGGCGGCTCGGCATTCGGGCTGGAGGCCGCGAGCGGCATCCAGGCCTGGCTTGCCGAGCAGGGCCGCGGCTTTGCGGTGCGCGATGCGCTGATCCCGATCGTGCCCGGCGCGATCGTGTTCGACCTGCTCAATGGCGGCAACAAGGCCTGGGGCCGCTATGCGCCGTATCGCGAGCTCGGCTATCGGGCGGCGGCCGCCGCCGGCCCCAGCTTCGCGCTGGGCAGCGTCGGCGCCGGGCTCGGCGCCACCACCGCCAGCCTGCAGGGCGGCCTCGGCTCGGCATCGGCCACGACCACCAAAGGCGTCAAGGTCGCGGCGATCGCCGTGGTCAATGCGGTCGGCAGCGTCACCGTCGGCGATGGTCCGTGGTTCTGGGCCGCGCCCTATGAGGTGGATGGCGAGTTCGGTGGCCGCGGCCTGCCGGCGGCGTTCACGCCGGACATGCTGGCGATGCGCATCAAGGGCGGTCCGGCCGCATCGAGCGCGGAGAATACGACGATCAGCCTGGTCGTGACCGATGCCGTCCTGACCAAGGCTCAGGCCAAGCGGCTCGCGATGATGGCGCAGACCGGCATGGCGCGCGCCATCTATCCGGTCCATCTGCCGCTCGACGGCGATATCGTGTTCGCGGCGGCGACCTGCGCCAGGCCGATCGAGCCGCTGGTCGAGCTGAGCGAACTCGGTATGGTGGCGGCCAACGTGCTGGCGCGGGCGATCGCGCGCGGTGTCTATCACGCCAAGCGGCTGCCGTTCGCAGACGCCCTGCCCTCCTGGCAGGACCGCTTCGGCGGCTGAACGTTACGCGGTCACCGACGTCGTCGATGTGGCGGAGCCCCGCAGCTTGGGCTGCCGCTGCATCAGCTGCTCGATCATATTGTACGACGAGATCGCGGCATTCGACCCGGTGGTTGCCGCAGGCGTAATCAGCGTCGTCTTGGACCCATCGGCATAGGTGATGGTGGTGGTTGTCGAGCCGTCGCTGTTGGTGGACGACGAGCTTGATGCGCCCGAGAGCGCTTGCATCAGCGCATCGGCGCCCGCACTGCTGGACCCGCCCACGGACGAACTCGCGCCGGTGCCCGCACCCGCATTGCCCGCCTGGTGACGGCGGCCGTGATGGCCGCCCTTCAGCGCCGACCCCAGCTCGTTGAAGCTGACATTGCCGTCGCCGTCGCGGTCCAGCTTTCCGAACACCTTGTCGGCATTGGCCAGATTGGTGCCGCCGGCGCCGAGGGCAGACTCGAATTCGGACTTGGTGATCTTGCCATCACCATCTCCGTCGATCAGCGAGAACAGGTCCTGCAGCGGATCGGCCGCGCCTGCACTGGATGACGTACCGGACTGGCTCTGCGCCGCGAGCAGCGCATTCATCGTCTCCGGCGCAATCTGTCCGGAACCGCTGCTCGACGAGCTCGACCACGGACTGACCTGGCCCGAGCTGCCGGAGCCGCCGGCATTCAGGCCGAACAGGCCTCCGCCGGTTCCCGACTTGCCGGATCCCGACTTGGTCGATCCCAACGACTGCAGGCCATCCAGGACCGACGAGGCGGCCCCCAGCGCAAACCACATGGCGAAACTCCTGCAATGCCGCAACTTGCGCGGCAAACCTTCTCCCCACGACGCTCGCAATCGCCGTGCCAGCACCAACGTGCTGATATGTCCGGATATTTCGCGATGTTGCGGTCGCAAGAGCCGGGCAATTCATGCCGCGCCCGGCAGATTTTTCCCGCTCGCGTTGCCGCAGCCGCCCCTGCATGATACGGCGACAGACCCGATCGCACTGGAACAGCTTGCCCATGACCCAGTCCTTCACGCCGCGTCCGCTCGTCATCGCGCCATCGATCCTGGCGTCCGATTTTTCCAAGCTTGGCGAGGAGGTGCGCGCCGTCGATGCCGCCGGCGCCGACTGGATCCATCTCGATGTGATGGACGGCCATTTCGTGCCGAACATTTCCTACGGCCCCGATGTGATCAAGGCGCTGCGCCCGCACACCACGAAGATCTTCGACGCACATCTGATGATCACGCCGTGCGATCCCTACCTCGAAGCCTTCGCCAAGGCCGGCTGCGACCACATCACGGTGCATGCCGAGGCCGGCCCGCATCTGCATCGCTCGCTGCAGGCGATCCGCGCGCTCGGCAAGAAGGCCGGCGTGTCGCTCAACCCGTCGACCCCGCTCAACGTGATCGAGTATGTGCTCGACCTGGTCGACCTCGTGCTGATCATGTCGGTCAACCCCGGCTTCGGCGGCCAGGCCTTCATCCCCTCGGCAATCGGCAAGATCCAGGATCTGCGCGCGATGACCGCGGGCCGGCCGATCGATATCGAGGTCGATGGCGGCGTCGGCCGCGACAATGCCGGCGCGCTCGCCGCGGCTGGCGCCAATGCCTTCGTCGCCGGCTCCGCCGTGTTCAAGGGTGGCACGATGGAGGCCTATCGCGGCAACATTTCCGCCATCCGCAGCGCCGCGGCGTCGGCGCGCGGCGAAGCGATCTGAGACGCGCGACGACGGATGCCCTCCCTCACGCCGCAACCGCTGACGAAGGCAGCCTTCGCTGCCTTCGGCGACGTTGTCGAAACCGACGGCGCCGCGCCGATCGAGATCAACCAGGGTTTTGCCCGCCGCTGCAACGGCCTCGCCAATATCGACGTGACCTCGGGCGGCGCCGCTGTGAACATCAGCCTATTCGAGGCGAAGCCCCGCCCGCTGCCGATCGAGATCAAGCTGATGGAGCGGCACCCGCTCGGCAGCCAGCTGTTCATGCCGCTGCAGGACCGGCCCTGGCTGGTGCTCGTCTGCCACGATCCGCGCGATGCCGCGAGCTATCAGGCTTTCACGGCCACCGGGCGACAGGGCGTGAACTACGCCCGCAACGTCTGGCACCATCCGCTGCTGGTGTTCGACGAGGCCTCGCGCTTCATGGTCGTCGATCGCATGACCTCCGACAATCTTGAGGAAGTGTGGCTCGAGCGACCGCTGGTCTTGAGCATTCCCTGACGACTGACGGCGCGCCCGATGGAACGATTCGCGCGCGTTTTGGAGAGACGATGATGGACAAGCCGAACTACTTCGTGCCGCAGGGCGGCCATCCGCCGCAGACCGATCTGCTCACCGGGCGCGCCGTGTTCACCGAGGCCTATGCCGTCATTCCCAAGGGCGTGATGCGCGACATCGTGACGTCGGTGCTGCCGTTCTGGGACAAGACCCGGACCTGGGTGATCGCGCGTCCCCTATCGGGCTTCGCCGAGACGTTCTCGCAATACATCGTCGAGGTCTCGCCCGGCGGCGGCAGCACCGAGCCCGAGCCCGATCCGGAGGCCGAAGGCGTGCTGTTCGTGGTGTCAGGCGAGATCGCGCTGACCATCGCCGGCACCGCGCATCGCCTTGGCAAAGGCGGCTACGCCTTCCTGCCGCCGGGCTGCAAATGGACGCTGACGAACGACGGCGCGGCGCCCGCGACCTTCCACTGGATCCGCAAGGCCTATGAAGCCATCCCCGGCATCCCCGCGCCGGACGCCTTCGTCACCAACGAGGCGGCGATCGCGCCTGTCGGGATGCCGGGCACCGATGGCCGCTGGGCCACCACCCGCTTCGTCGATCCGCTCGACGTCCGCCACGACATGCATGTCAACATCGTCACCTTCGAGCCGGGTGCTGTCATCCCGTTCCTGGAGACCCATGTGATGGAGCACGGCCTCTACGTGCTCGAAGGCAAGGCGGTCTACAAGCTCAACCGCGACTGGGTCGAGGTGGAGGCCGGCGACTTCATGTGGCTGCGCGCCTTCTGCCCGCAGGCCTGCTACGCCGGCGGCCCCGGCCGCTTCCGCTACCTGCTCTACAAGGACTCCAACCGCCACATGAAGCTGCGGCCGTTCCGGTGAGATGAGAAGCGGGGCGGTCCTGTTGCTCCGTCATTGCGAGAAGCGTAGCGACGAAGCAATCCAGAGTCGTCTGGCGTAGCTCTGGATTGCTTCCGCTTCGCTCGCAATGACGCGTGGAGCAATCACGCTCCCTGATACTCCACCTCTTCCGCCGTGCCGCGGTCGAGCACGACCTTGGCCTTGGCGAGGTCGAGATCGTCCTCCCACGCGGCCACCACGACGGTGGCGACGCAATTGCCGATCAGATTGCCGACAGCGCGCGCGATGCCGACGAACCAGTCGACCGACAGCACCAGCACGAGACCGATGGCGGGGATCGCCGGCACCGCGCCGAGGGTCGCGGCGAGGATGACGATGGCCGAGCCCGGCACGCCATGCGCGCCCTTCGACGTGACCAGCGACACGCCGAGCACCAGCAAGAGGTCGCTGACCGACAGCGGCGTGTTGGTCGCCTGGGCGATGAAGACGACGGCGAGCGTCAGGTAGATCGAGAACGCATCGAGGTTGAAGGAATAGCCGGTCGGGATGACCAGGCCGACGACCTCCTGCTTGACGCCCATCGCCTCGAGCTTGCGCATGATCTGCGGCAGCACGGAGTCGGACGACGCCGTCGCCAGCACGATCAGCAGCTCCTCCTTCAAGTAGCGCAGGAACTTGAACAGGCTGAGCCCGGCCATGCGCATCACGAGGCCGAGCGCGATGACCACGAACAGCGCCACCGCGACGTAGAACAGCACGACCAGCGCCAGAAGCTGCTTGAGCGAGCCGACGCCGTATTTGCCGACAGTGAAGCCGATGGCGCCGAGCACGCCGAGCGGCGCCACGCGCACGATCAGCCCCATCGCCTTGAACAGCACCTTGGCGATGGACTCGATCAGGTCGACCACGGGCTTGCCGGGCTCGCCGACCAGCGCCAGGCTGACGCCGAAGATCACCGCGAAGAACAGCACCTGCAGCACGTCGTTGCGGGCGAAGGCGTCGAACGCCGTCGGCGGAATGATGTTGAGGATGAAGCCGCCGAAGCCGCCGCCCTGCAGCTTGTGGGCGTTGTCGGCGAAGCTCGCGAGCTGCTTGGCGTCGAGCTTGGCGACGTCGATGTCCATGCCGTGGCCGGGGCCGAAGACCAGCGCCAGCACCAGGCCGAAGGCCAGCGCGATCGTGGTCATGCCCTCGAAATAGACCAGCGACTTGACGCCGACGCGGCCGACTTTCCTGAGATCGCCGGCGCTCGCAATGCCGTGCACGACGACGCAGAACACGATCGGCGCCACCACCATGGCGATCAGGCGCAGGAACGCGTCGCTGAAGAATCTGAGACTCTGTGCAGTCTCGGGTGCCAAGACGCCGATCAGGATGCCGAGCACAAGCGCAGCCACGACCTGGAAGAACAGCGAGCCGAACAGGCCTCGCTTCGGCGCAGCTGTCCCCGCCATGCTCACATCCGTTGCCGCCATCGATCTCCCCCTCGTCAAACAGAAACGGCGCGCCCGACGCGCGTCACAATGTCACTGTGGCGGCGGAACTTGGGAAAGGCAATCGCAGCTGCGCCTCAAATTCATGCGGGAGATGCCGCTTCGGACGTCATGGTTGAAAGGTGAAAGAATCGATCCGATGAAGGCGGGCGTCTCGGAAGGCGCGGCCAGGATCGGCCTGATGGTTCGAGACGTGCCAGCGGCGCTCCTCACCATGAGTCGCGTGCGCCAACTGGCGCTGCATACAAACCACGAGGTGAGCAGTGCCTCGGCTTTTGCCCCTCATGGAGAGGACAAGTCGTCTCCTTCATTCGCCCGACACGACCTTCGCCGGCACGTCATCATCGTCGTCTTCCGCCTCGCGCGCCGCGTGGCGCGTGCGCACCACGGTCACCGTGCAGCCGGCTTCGGCGGCCACCTTCGCCGACACGCTGCCGAGCAGCGAGCGCAGCACCGAGTCGCGGCGGGCGCCGATGATGATGTGATCGATCTGGTTGACCTCGGCGAATTCGATGATGGCGGCGGCCGGATCGACGGCTTCGAGCACGTGCACCGTCAGCCGGCCGGCGTCGAGCTTGAGCGGCGTCGCCCAGTGCTTCAGCGCCACCATGCGGTCGATATGCTTGTTGTTGCCCTCCTCGTCCAGGGTCCGGTCGATGGTCAGGCGGCCGAGCTTCAGCACGTTGACGCAGGCGAGCCGGGCCGCGGGGAGCGTGGCGAGAATACGCTGGGCGGTCAGACGCAGCGCGCCGTTGAGCTCCTCACCGCCTTCCGAGGTGTCGATCGCCACCGCCACGATCGGGCTCGAGGCGATCTGCAGCGCGACGTCCGATGTCTTCTGCTCCGGCTGTACCAGGCCACGATTGAAGCGGCGGCGCCAGACGGTCGTGATCGGATCACGATTGACCTTCTCGGCGCGCGCGGTGAGCTTGACCTGGTCGGGATGGCCGAGATCGAAGGCGAGTTGCGCCGCGGTCGGATAGCGCCAGACCGGCTCGATCTCCAGGCAACGCAGCACGATCTCCTGCAGCCATGGTGGATAGTCCGGCTTCAACTGGCGCGGCGGATAAGGATCGCGCCAGAGACGCCGGCGCATGCCGCGCAGGGTTTCGGTCTCGCCGAACGGCCGCACCCCGGTCGTGAAGAAGTACAAGAGCACGCCGAGTGAAAACAGATCGCTGCGCGGATCGCTGCGCGTGCCCATCATGCGCTCCGGCGCCATATAGGGCGCGGTGCCATAAGGCAGGCGGAACTCCTCCTGCAGCAGGTCCGGCAGATGCTTGTGGCAGGACAGGCCGTAGTCGATCAGCACCGCCTCGCCCGTGGGACGGAACATGATGCTCGACGGCTTGATGTCGTGATGGATGACATGCTGCCGGTGAATGTCGGCGAGCGCGGTGGCGATCTTCGCGACCAGCCCCCGCGCCTCCTCATAACCCAGCGGCAGCTCGGGCAGCCGCTTGTACAGCGTCTCGCCCGGAATCTGCTCGATCACGACATAGGCTTGCGTGGCGAAATCGCCGGTGCCGAAACAGGCCGGCACATGCGGGCCGGACAGTTTTGGCAGGATCATCTGCTCCATCTCGAAGCTGACGATCGCCGCGGGATCCTCGCCCTCGGAGACGCGCGGCACCTTCATCAGGACGGGGCGGTCGATGTCCGGCCGGGTGACGCTCCACAACGTCGCCATGCCGCCGGAATGGACGCATTCGCCGACCGTGAAACCGTCGATGACAACGCCCGGCTGGAGCTTTGATCTCGGCATGCGCTAGCGCCCCATCGACAGCCGCTGCGCCAGCCAGGGCGGCAGGCCGTTGTCGCGGATGCGCTGCGCCGCCGCCTCGACGTCATAGGGCACGCGGCAATAGGTCAGCTCGCGGCTTTTCGTGTCGAACGTCACGAAGGACGCCGCCGGATCGCCGTCGCGCGGCTGGCCGACCGAACCGACCACGGCCAGCCATTGCCGGCCGCGCAAGAGCTGGATCGGCATGTTGGCCGTCGGCGTGAAGCTCGTCATCTTGGCGGTGGCAGACATCGAGTACAGCGCAGGACGGTGGATGTGGCCGCAGAACGTCACCTGCGCCTCGGTCGCGATCATGCTGCGCGCGGCATCGGCCGAGCTCTGCACATAGCGCCAGCGCGGCGGGCTCGACGCCTCCGCGTGCACGAACAGCCGGTCGTCGTCACCGATGCTCATCGGCAGCTCGGCGAGAAAGCGCCGCTGCTCCGCGCTGAGCCGGCCGCGCGTCCACTCCATCGCCGCCTGTGCCTCGGCATTCATGGTCTCGCTCGCGGTGGAGACGGCGTTGTCATGGTTGCCGCGCACGGCGAGCCCGCCAGCGGCGACCATCTCCATCACGGTGTCGACAGACCATTCCGGATCGGCGCCATAGCCGACGATATCCCCGAGGCAGATCAGGCGGTCGGCGCCCCGGGCGCGCGCCGCCTCCAGGCAGGCCGCAAAGGCCTGCCGGTTGGCATGGATGTCGGTGAATATCGCCAGCAGCACCCTGTCCTCCCGGTTGCACCGTACAAGCCGGCTTCGCACGGAATTTGAGCAACATCAAACCGGACGCGCCGGAGCAAGCGGTTTTTGCGGGCAGGCACGACGAGGAGTGAAAGAGCCGACGTGAAGCGTCCCGTCAGCGTCGACCGCCTTTGCCCGTGCGCGCCGTACACCAGCGCCTGCAGGCCGTATCGCCGGACAGGCTGCTTGGGTGCTGCGGGGGAAGAAGCAGGCGCGACGCTATTCGCCCTGTCGCGGGCGTTTGATCGTTCACGCGCGAATAGGCGAGACCCGTGACTCAAGCGGGGCCCGACGGGGCAGCCCGCCTCTGGCTCACCCGCCCCTGCCTTCTGCATCCACCAATTGGAATTCTTCGATCATGGCCCGGGCCGCCGCTTCGTCCAGCGGCACAAAATCGACGGGTCCGGGGTTGTCGCTTCCGGATGAGGCCGCCGAGGTGACCAGCGCACCGGCAACACCACCAACCATCGCGCCTGCCGAAATGGCCTTGGAGCGCTGGCTGGGCTGGACACGGAAGTAATAGGCTCGACCAGCCTGGGTTGTCAGGTCGGTCTGAGTCTGCCCCGCAAACAGGGTCTGCGTCGCTCCGAGTTGATGACGTCCGGCGGGAACATCAATGTGCATATAAGTGCCGATCTTGAGCTCCCCAAGCGGCGCCCCATCAAGCGTCACATCACAGACGGTCCCCTGGAAAAGAAGGCCCCTTTTCTGTGCGGCTAGCACGACGACACGGGATTTTCCCGCCGCCGGCTGTCCAACTCGCTGCATCGTGGCCGCAACATCCGTCACGACCTTGTCGGTCGCGCATCCTGATAACAGCACTGCGGTCAAACACAGCCCCGCCCAAAGCCTGAACATCACGCCCCCCCAATCCTCGTTCCCCCGGAACTCTTTCAATAATCAGGAGGGGTCTACAAGGCAATGATCGCAAGGCTTGATGAGTGCGCCCCTTGGCGAAGCGGCGAACATGTTCGGCACTCGTCGTGGCGGTTCGTATCGCCTGCTGGATCATCGCCACATGTTAGACGACGACAATGAAGGCTGTCACGGCTGCGCTTGGTCCATCAACCCGCCCCATATGTCGTGACGACAGCTCGTACATCGCTGAGCTGACAGCTCGACGACGACGTGTCATGCGCCGGGCACTGCCGCAATCGAAGGTTGTTCGTCCATGGATGTCTGTTATCGTTCATCGGCCGGGACCACCGTTCCGGCCTTGGGAGGACACGGCGCATGAGATTGTCGTCGAGCTTTGTCGCGTCGTCCGCCATCGTTGTCGTGTCTGCCGTGTTGCTCAGCAGCCCAGCCGTATCGCAAGTTCCAACAGGCTCCGCTGCCACGCTGCCCCCGGTCACGGTCGATGCACCGAAGCCGGCGGCAAGGCCACACCGGGTGGAGCGTGGCACAGACACACGGACGTCCCGCCGGACGTCGTCGACCACGCGCATGTCGTCGTCAGCCGCGCGGACAGCGTCGCCGGCGCCAGACACCGTGTTGGGCAGGATTGCGAAGTACGAGAAAGTCGCGAGCAATTGCAACGGCGGCTGCGAATCCAGCATGCCACACGGCAAGGATCCCTGGGTCGGCTGCAGCGAGTCCGGCGGCGGACAGACAAATGCACCGTTCTCGCCGACGTGCCGGGACAGCCTCACCTACAAATCCTACGTGGATTGCGTCGAGACCAAGGTGTTCCTGGGCGAGTACAGCAACCGAGCCTACTGGATCTGCAGCAGCCTCTCGGCCGGCAACAAGTTCCAGGTCAAGGTCGCCGAAGCCAGGCGATCAAAGCGTCCGAACTAACCCGGCCCTCGCCTTGGCTGCGCGCGGACACGCCGCAGCAGCCGGATTCAGGATTTCGGTGATCGTGCAATTGACCCGTGTGGCAGCCACCTGCTCGGCGTTTGAAGTGGAACGCACTGTCACCGAAATCGAATAACAACACCACGGCATCGATTTGGTTTGTTTGTCACGAGACGCGCGGATCAAATCGAGCGTTGTTGGGTGAATTCGATGAGCATCGATCGCATGCGGTCGTGCGGACTGGCGATCACATTGATCGGAGCGCCGCCCGGCAGATCAGACTAGGCGCCAAGCCGACGGCATCAGCCGGTCACGCTGCCGACGGACGGAGACGAACAGATCTCCTCAAGCCGTCATACTTCTCTTCGGCCCCCTCGCCCGCCTACCGCAGCAACGCCTCGAGCAGATTGGCAAGCCGTGCGGCGGCGAGCGCGGCCTGCTTGCGCGCCGTCTCGCGGGCGTTGGTCTCGTACTCGCGGGTCAGCTCGGCCGGCTGCTTGTCGGCGCGCACAGGCGGGGCGTAGGCGACGGTCTTGGCGAGCTCAAAACTCTCCTGCGCCCATGTCGCGGGATCGACGATCTGGGCCTTTCCGGCATCCGGCGCGACCGCGGACAGGCCGCTGTCCTGGTCGGCGTCACGGATCGCGCCGAACACGGAGGAATAGCCGCCAAAGATCCTGTCCCAATAAAAGTGTAGCGGTAGCTTCTCGCCGTTGGCGGCGACGACCTGCACTTCGTTGCCGCCGCGGTCGCCGCCCTTGTCCGGCAAGGCGGCCGAATAGCGGGCGATGGCGTGCAGCGGCTGGTGCAGATCCCCGACCAGGTGGATCATCCAGCTCAGACTATATGAGCGCAGGGCATCGGAGGCGTCGCTGTTCGCGGGCAGCTTGGCGATCATCAGCTTGAGCTGCGACACCGCGTCGACCGGATCCGGGCGCGGCAGCGGCGTCTCGTCCGCCGACAACAGCGTATCCTTGTAGTGCCAATAAGCGTGCTTGAGGTGGCCATAGGGAACCAGCTGCCTGGCCGTCGAATCCGTCACCTGATCGTCATAATAGTCCGTCTTCATCTTGATGTCGTCGGGCCAGGTCGCCGCGTGGACGAAGGCGTACAGCTTCTCCTGGCCCGCCGGCGCGCCAGCGATCCAGCTGGAATAGTCGGGGTTGAGCTTGAGCAGCGCATCCGCCCTGTCCCGCGCCGCGGGTGTCAGCTTCTTGTAGGCCACATAGGCAATCTGCATATGGCCTTCGTCCCACCAGGCGAGCGCCTGTCCGGCCGGCCACAGCAACGCAGCGGCCAATGCGATCGTCAGCCTGCGCATCGCAACGCTCCCTCACTATCCAATCAAACGAACAACGAATTTCATGCAATCAGCAAATGATCCGCAGGCTAACGCGAACGGGGGCACTTGGCAATTTCGCCGTACGAGAGGCTGAACGTGGTCACCGGGTCACATGCCGCGCCGCGCCCTCGCCTGCCGATCGCTCACCGGTCGGCCGCATTCAGCGCGGTGGCGCGCCATTGCCAGTCCGCATAGCCGGAGGCGATGTCTCCCGCTGGGTGACGGCGTTCTGGGATAATTGACAACTCCACGGAACAGCCGCAACCGGGCGTCGACGTATGATCCTCATGGATCGGCGTCCTGGCGACGGCCGCTCATTTGCCCTCGAGAAAGGCGCGCACCTTCTCCACGGTCTGCGCCGGTTGTTCTTCCATGATCCAATGCCCTGAGCCGGTGATGATGCCGCCCTGGACGTTGCTGCCGACGTTGCGAATGACCGCCGCCTCCTGATCGCCGAACGATTTCTCGGCGCCGAGGGCCAGGATCGGCATCGGCAGCTTCTTCTCGGCAAAGACCTTGTTGTCCTTGGCATCCTGACCGAACGCGGCGAACTGCTCGAAGGCATAATGCATGTTGCCCGGCCGCGCATAGAGCTTTGCATAATGCCTGCGCGTCGCCTCGTCGATCTTCTTCGGGTCCGCCGACAGCTCATTGTAGAAGCGATCGAGATAGATCCGCTCACGGCCTTTGACGAGCCGGTCGACATCGGGCCCGCGGAAATTGAAATGCCACAGCAACGGGCTCTTCAGGATCTCGTCCCACGGACCGATACCGGGCAGTGGCGCATCGATCACCACCCATTTGGTGATACGATCGGGATATTGCGCAGCGAGCGCGTAGCCGACCATGTTGCCGATGTCGTGCGTCACCAGATCGGCCTTCTGGACGTTGAGCTTGTCCATCACCATGGCGATGTCGACGCCTTGCGTCTTCTTGTCGTAGCCGCCGGCCGGCTGCGACGACAGACCCATCCCGCGCAGGTCGGGAACGATGACGGTGTGGTCCTTGTCGAGCGCCCTGGCGAGCGGCGCCCACATATCGCCGGTGTCGGCGAAGCCGTGCAGCAGCACCACGGCGGGGCCCTTGCCGCCGACGCGGACATGCAGTGTGGCGCCGTTCACCGCGATGCTCTGGGTCTTGAACTCCGCTGGAAACGGCTCGATGGCAAACGCCGGCGACGCGCCGAGCATCGCCGCGAGGGACGTCAGCAGGACATACGCCAATTCCGTGGCCCACTTGCGGGTCCCGGATATGCTAATACAGCTCATGTTCGACCCTCGCATCGTTCTATATCGATCGGTATATTAGTCTCCGCAGTGGACGGGCGAAGTCAAGCTGAATATCGATGAGGAACCTTCTCCATGCCGACCGGACGGCCGCGCGAATTCGACACTGAAAGGGCCCTTGAACTGGCGACCTCGCTGTTCTGGCAAAAGGGCTACGAAGGAACATCGCTCTCCGATCTGACCGAGACGCTGGGCATCACGCGGCCGAGCCTCTACGCCGCCTTCGGCAACAAGGAAGCCTTGTTCCGCCTGGTACTGCAACGCTACGAGGCGAAGGCAGGCGCCTACCGCACCAAGGCGCTCAAGGCGCCGACGGCCCTTGAGGTCGCGCGGCAACTCCTGGAAGGCGCAGCGGAGCTCCACGGCGACAAGGCAAATCCGGTCGGTTGCCTCGGCGTGCACGGCGCGCTGGCCTGCAGCGACGAGGCCGCCATGATCCGCCGCGACATGAGCGCGCATCGCATCGCCGGGGAGGCGGCCATCCGCCGGCGTCTGACGCGGGCCAAGGCCGAGGGCGACCTGCCGCCCAATGCAAGTCCGTCAGATCTTGCGCGCTATCTCTCGGTGGTGATCTACGGCATGGCGGTGCAGTCCGTCGGCGGCGCCAGCCACGCGGAGCTGCGCCGCGTCGCGGCGATCGCGCTCAGCCAATGGCCCAAAAGCGCACGTTGATGTTGCAATAGCGGCTTGGCGTCGTTCGCGCCGAACGGAGTGACGCGCGCAAACGCGGGAGACCACCGCGCCGGCCGCATCACTGCTCATCCTTCGGCGGCATGCGCGGCGGCAGCAATGGCGTGAAGGAGACGCCGTCGCCGGCCTTCAGCGCGGCCTTGAACTCGCCGGTCGAGGGATCGCCGCCGGCCGTCTCGATGATGGTCTTGGGCAGGATGTATTCGCGCGCGGCATCGATGACCCCGCCGTCGCCGGTGCCGAAATCGGCGGCACGGCCGCCTTGCGGATGGCCGGCGGCGATCTGGTCGGCGGCGTGCTGGGCCTTCTCCGCGAGCGCATCGCTGTAGGGAATCCTGTAGGCGCGCGGCACGCCGCTTGGCCGGTTGTCGGCGTCGAGCGCCTCGACCCACAGATAGACCGCGCCGGGATCGCCATCGAGTGTGTGCGGATCGACGATGCGCACCTGCAGCACCTTGAAGGTCTTCGGCAGCCGGTCGATGCTGGCCCAGCCGAGCAGGCCGCGGGCGCCGACGAAGCTGCCGACATAGAACGCGCTGGTGACGATCACCGCAGCCGCCTTGGCCTGCCAGGGCAGCCGCGCATAGACCAAGACCAGCAGCAGCAGCGCGCCGATCAGCGCATAGCACACGGAGAGCGTGACGATGACGGTCTGCAAATGGCTCATCATCGGCTGATCATCCTGACGCCGGTCTTGGGATCGATATCGGCGCCGTTGGCGCGGACATTGCGGAACGTCTCCAAGAGCGATTTCGGCCGGCGCTGCACGTCGATCACCTTGCCGGTCGCGTCGAGCTTGAAGCGCAGCGCCGTCTTCTCATCGCCGGAATGATCGAGCACGACCTTGTCGTCGAAGATCACCTGCGCGGTCGGGTTGAGCTTCTGCACCTTCACCTTGGCCTCGACCGGCGCGCCGCTGACATTCTGGAAATGCGAGATGTTGACGGTGTATTCGCCGGCGACGATGCCGCGGATCGTCACGATCTCCTCGCGGATCGGCGACGGGATCTTGAGGCCGTTGACCAGGATGAAGTCGTTGGCGCCGCCGCGATCATCGCGGTCGAGGGTGAGAAAGCCGGCCTCGCGATGCCTGTACCAGGCGATGTTGCCGACAGGGTCCTGCACGAACAGGTCGAGATCGTCGGGGTGGTTGTCCGGCCAGTCCATCGTGATCAGGAACTCGGCCTTCGAGTCGACCTTGCCGTCCTTGGCGTCGGGCGAGATCGCGAGCACCGCGATGAAGAAGAAGAACGCGACGATCTGCAGCGCCTTGAACAGCATCACGCTGAACGGGTCGAACTGCTCCTCGCGCGGAAAGAGTCCGAAATCGTCCATCATGCGCCCTGCTCCGCGGCGCGGTCCATCGCGCGCTCGAGCCGCGGCGTCACCCGCGTTTCCGTCAGCATCACGGCATCGGAGAACACGCGCCCCGTCGCCGCGTCCAGCATGTAGTACTGGATACGCACCAGGATCGAGCCGACGAGGCCGGCCAGCGTCGTGTACATCGCCACCGCCATGCCGTCGCTCATCAGCCCCATCGACGATTTCATCGCCAGCTTGTCGTTGACGTCGAGGCCGGCGATCGGCGCCAGCATGATGATGAAGCCGATGATGGTGCCGAGCAGGCCGAGCTTCATCAAAGTATCCGAGGCGAAGCCGCCGAAGCCGTTGGAGCCGCGCAGCCGGTCGGCCAGCGTGCGCAACAGCAGTGTCTGGTCGAGCCGCCCTGCCCCTTGCGTCCGCGCCTTGGTGACGAGGCTGTAAATGTGGTTGGTGACGAGCCCTTTGGGCAGCAATTGCGCATCGGGTTCGAGCGCGCGCTCGGCATCGGCCCCGATCAAGACCGCACGGCAGCGCCGCGCCGCATCCGCCTCGCGCGCGATCGCCCTCGTCCGCCAGAAGCAGTGACAGCAGGTCACGAGATAGAGCACGGCGACGACGCTGGAGATGTAGGTACGGTCGGAGGCGACCATCAGATGGAAATAGCCGTAGCGCGCCAGCACCACGGCGGCGAACACGGTGAGCCCGGTAAAGATCATCCAGAGCAGCAGCGGACCGCGCTCGGCTGCGTCCCGCGCAGGTTCCACTCTGTCGGCACTGCTGACCACGCTCATGCATGAACTCCCCGGTGACACGCCGTGACGGCCGGCGCCTTGACAGCGAAGTTAAGCAGAGCGGCGGAACAGCGTCCAAAGACATCTGCCTCGCTGCCCTTGGGAAAATTTCCCAAGCTTGCGCTTGCTGCAGTGCATTTGCTTGGCGGCGCAGCGGCACGTTGTTACGCTGCGGCCGAAGCCGTGGAGAGATCGCATGCGTCTCGTGCTCCAGCTCATCGCCCGCCTGGCGCTGATCGTTCTGCTCTGCCTGGCGGCCGCAGCCATCTGGGTCACCGTCGACGCCTATCGCAGCGTCGATCGCGCCACCACGGCCTCCGCCGAACGCGTCTCACAGGCGCTGGAGGCGCTGTATTGGCGCGAGCTGCTGCTGCGCAGCAACCGGACGCGCGACCATCTGCTGCCGGTGCCGGACTGGCGCACGACCGAGACGATGAAGCTGATCGCGCCCGGCATCTGCGTGCAGTTCAAGCCGGAAGCCGCCTTCGAAAAGCCGCTGTGTGGCCAGAGCAAGGGCCTCGGCGCGGTGCCGCCGCGCTGGTTCTCAGGGCTGGTCGAGACGATCCTCGGCGATCACGCGGCGGTGGCGCAAGCAATCAGCGCACGGGCGACGACGGCGGGAACCGTGTCGGCCGTGGCCGATCCTGATGCCGCGATCCAGCTCGCCTGGCTGCGCATCCAGGACAGTTTCGGCGTGGCGCTGGCGATGGCGGTTGCCATCGGTGTGCTCGCGTCGCTGGCGATCGCCCATGCGCTGGCGCCCGCGCGCAGCATCGTGCAGGCGTTGCGGCGTCTGGCCGAGGGCGAGCACCGCCCGGCGCTGCCGCGCTTCCGCTCGATGGAGCTCGCGATGATCGGCCGCGCGGTCTGCGAGCTCGGCGACCGGCTGGCGCAGGCCAATGAGCAGCGCGCGGCGTTGACCGAGCGCCTGCTCGACATCCGCGACGAGGAGCGGCGCGCGCTCGCCCGCGAGCTGCATGACGAGTTCGGCCAGAACCTCACCGCCATCCTCGCTTTCGCCTCGACGATCGAAAGCGCCGGCAAGGACCGCAACGACCAGATGGCGCAGGATGCGCGCATGATCACGCAGTCCGTCACCCATCTGATGGCCTGCCTGCGCGGCACCTTGAGCCGGCTGCGCCGGCCGCTCGCCGAGGAGCTCGGCCTCGAAGCCGGCCTGGTGGCGCTGACGCAGAACTACCAGCACGCGGCACGCCCCGCGATCCGGCTCGACCTGCACGGCGATCTCGCCGACATCCAGGGTCCGGTCGCGGTGACCGCCTATCGCATGGCGCAGGAATGCCTGACCAACGCCTTGCGTCACACCGATGCCAGCGAGGTGTCGCTGCGGGTCGAGCGGCGCCCCGGCCCTGACAGCGCGCTGCTGATCTCGATCGAGGATGATGGCGGCGGCGACGCCACGCAGCTGGCGCAATCCTCCGGCTTCGGCCTCACCGGCATTCGCGAGCGTATCGCCGCCGTCGGCGGCTCGCTGTCGATCGCGCCGGCCGCCCGCGGGCTCAGCGTGTCGGCGACCATCCCGCTCGCGGCCTGAGGTCACTGAATGGCCGAGCCGACAGCAATTTCAATTCTGCTGGTCGACGACCATCCGGTGGTGCGCCAGGGCTATCGCCGTGTGCTGGAAAGCCAGGACGGTTTTCGCGTGATCGCCGAGGCCGACAGCGCCGCCGCAGCCTATGCCGCGTTCAAGGTCCATGCGCCTGACGTGGTCGTGCTCGACATCTCGATGAAGGGCGCCAGCGGGCTGGAGGCGATCCGCAACATCCGCGCCCGCGACAACCGCGCCTGCATCCTGGTGTTCTCGATGCATGGCGAGGCGCCGCTGGTGAAGGCGGCGTTTGCGGCCGGCGCGAGCGGCTTCGTGACCAAGAGCAGCGAACCCTCCGCCCTGGTCCGCGCCATCCGCATGGTGATCAGCGGCGAGCGCGCGCTCAGCGACGACGTCGCTCATGTCCTGGCAGCCGACAGCCTCGATCCGATGCAGACGGTGCTCGACCGCTTGGGTGAGCGCGAGATCGAGATCCTGCGCCAGCTCGCCTCGGGGCTGACCACCGAACAGATCGCCACCAATCTGCACCTCAGCGTCAAGACGGTGCAGAACTATCATTATCTGGTGAAGGCCAAGACCGGGCTGCAGACCGACGCGCAACTCGTGCGGCTGGCGGTGACCAGCGGCCTGACGGATCTGTAGCGGAGTTCATCCTAGCACGCCGGTCGTTGGCAGGCGACGTTTCTCAACCCGTCATTGCGAGCGCAGCGGCGCAGCCAAGCAATCGAGAGTCACGCCCACCCCTTGGACACCCCTTGGATTGCGTCGCTGCGCGCGCAATGACGTTGTAAGGAGAGTGTCGCCACACGGACATCGGACGCCTGCAGCGAGCGCTCACCGACAGGTCTCGTGCCCGTCGGCTATCGCGCCTGCAATCCGCGCAACAACAGGGTCAGAACGGCATCGACCCGGGCCGAGCAGGTGCATTCGCCCCACTCGTCGGCGTGAGCCGGATGATGGAAGCTCCTGGTCGCGTCGAAGATCGCAGCGGCCGCAGTTTTCGGATCGGCGACCTCGAACGCGCCCTGGGCGACGCCTTCGGCAATGATGCCCTCGACCTGGGCGATCAGATCCTGCTTGTGCGCCTTGACCACCGAACACGCCTCGCGCGCCAGGGTCAGATAGGTGGCGAACATCTCGGGGTCTTCGCAGACCCGCTTGTGCTTGGCGCCGAACAGCTCGCGCAGCCAGCGCTCCAGCTTGGCCGGGGCCGGCCCCGGCTCGGCGGCGATCTGCGCCAGCGGCTTGCTGACGCGCTCGAGCCAGCGTTTCGCCACTGCCTCACGCAGCGACGCCTTGCTCGGAAAATGACGGTAGACGGAGCCGTGGCTGACATCGAGCGCCCTTGCGACGTCGACGACCGTCGCTTTGGCGAGCCCGTAACGGCGCAACACGTCCTCGGTGACTTCGAGGATGCGCTCGGATGTCAGAACCACGGCCTCATTCATGCGTGCACCATATCGGCATCCGCCGGATGCGCTTTGATCTGGATCGGCTTAGCCGTCGCGGTGGCCGGATCAGCCCCCAACCGGGCCGCCTGGGCCTCCAGATGACGGGCGATCTGCTGATTCAACCAGTCCTGGAATTGGGTGTGCAATAGTCGCTTTTCAATCTTCATCGAAGCGGTCCTTCGCAGTTCAAACCGCTGAACCCATGGTCAGACAGTAATCCTTCGCTGAGATCAACATACACCGTCTCGCTGACAGATTTCAATATCTGTCAGCGAGATTCTCAAAAATTGGTATCACAATCCCGTTTTCAGCCACCCCACCCCGCCGTCACCCACCGTTTGTGTCGCGAACATCCCTCTGCTAAGGCACGGCGTAAAACGCTGCCGGGGCCGCTTTGGCCGCTTCCGGCCCGCCTTCCCTCCCGCCTGGAGCGCCATCGATGATCCCCCGCTATACCCGCCCCGAAATGGCCTCGATCTGGGAGCCGCAGACCCGGTTCAAGATCTGGTTCGAGATCGAGGCGCATGCGGCGGACGCGCTGGCCGAGTTCGGCGTGATCCCGAAGGACGCCGCCAAGACGATCTGGGCCAAGGCCAAGGACGCCACTTTCGACGTCGCCCGCATCGACGAGATCGAGCGCGAGACCAAGCACGACGTCATCGCCTTCCTCACCCATCTCGCCGAGATCGTCGGCCCTGAGGCGCGCTTCGTGCACCAGGGCATGACGTCGTCGGACGTGCTCGACACCTGCCTGAACGTGCAGCTGACGCGCGCCGCCGACCTGCTGCTGGCCGATCTCGACCGCGTGCTGGCCGCGCTCAAGACGCGCGCCTTCGAGCACAAGATGACGCCGACCATCGGCCGCTCGCACGGCATCCATGCCGAGCCGGTCACCTTCGGCCTCAAGCTCGCTTATGCCTATGCCGAGTTCAGCCGCGCCCGCGAGCGCCTGGTCGCGGCCCGCAAGGAGGTCGCGACCTGCGCCATTTCCGGCGCCGTCGGCACCTTCGCCCAGATTGACCCGCGCGTCGAGGAGCACGTCGCCAAGGCGATGGGCCTCAGCCCCGAGCCGATCTCGACGCAGGTCATCCCGCGCGACCGCCACGCGATGTTCTTCGCCACGCTCGGCGTGATCGCCTCCTCGGTCGAACGCTTCGCCACCGAGGTCCGCCACCTGCAGCGCACGGAAGTGCTGGAAGCCGAGGAGTTCTTCTCCGAGGGGCAGAAGGGCTCCTCCGCGATGCCGCACAAGCGCAACCCGGTGCTGTCGGAGAATCTCACCGGCCTCGCCCGCATGGTGCGCGCCTATGTGACGCCGGCGATGGAGAACGTCGTGCTCTGGCACGAGCGCGACATCTCGCATTCCTCGGTCGAGCGCATGATCGGCCCCGACGCCACGGTGACGCTCGATTTCGCGCTGGTGCGCCTCGCCGGCCTGGTCGAGAAGCTCCTGGTCTATCCCGCCAACATGGCAAAGAACCTCGACAGGCTCGGCGGCCTGGTCCACTCGCAGCGCCTCTTGATCGCGCTGACGCAAAAGGGCGCCAGCCGCGAGGACTCCTACAAGCTGGTCCAGCGCAACGCGATGCCGGTGTGGCGCGGCGAAGGTGACTTCAAGACCTTGCTGAAGGCCGATGCCGACGTGAAGAAATATCTCACGGACGCCGAGATCGACGAGCAGTTCGACCTCGGCTACCACCTCAAGCACGTCGACACGATCTTCCGCCGCGTGTTCGGCGAAGGCTGAAGAGCCTATTGCTCGGTCGCCTTCCGGCGCAGCGACACCGTAGCGCTGCCGTGGTTGTTGTCGTAGAACGCGTGCCAGAACCACGGCAGGAAGATCGAGGTGTCGTTGACATAGACGAACACCTCGCCGTTGCTGCGGGCGATGAACTCGGCGGTCCAGCGACTGGCGTTCGCCGGATCCTGCTTGAATTCCGGCAGATGCTCCTCCAGCCCGGTGCCGCCGACCCGGACGATCGGCGCGAACCAGTTCGACCAGATCAGCCGCTTGAACGGGATGCCCGGCACCTGGGCCAGCGTCCCGTATCCGAAGCCGGTGGGTGACGCCGGAATCTCGGCATCCGACCACGGCGTCGCGACATCCAGCGTGATCACATAAGTCTCGTCCTGGGCAACGCTCAGTCCGGTCGCGTAGCAGAGCTGGCTGGTCTCGAAGCCATTCTTGTAGCGCACGCTCTTCCTGGCCTCGATCGGCGTATCACCGACCTCAATGCCTTCGCCCGTCCCCTTGCAGAACAGGCCGAGCGTGTTGGCGGTGCCGAATGCGAGCCACCAGAACAGCCACCACATGATCGCGGTTGGAAAGATCCAATGCGTGAGCACGTAGAAGAACGCCTTGTAGATGCCAAGCCGTCGCAGGCGATAGACCGCGCTGTGCCAGCCGCTGAGCGCCGGAAAAGTGTGAGGCTCATGCCAGGCGATGCGCGCGACGTCGCGCAGCGATTGCTGCAGCCTCGTGCCCCACAGGCTCAGCACGGCGAGCACGATGACACCGATCAGAACGAACCCCGGGCCGTCGCGGAACGCCACGAACCAGGGATCAAGCAGCTTCGGCAGGAACGACGCCGCGGCATTGACGATCGGATTCACATAGGGACCGAAGGTGTCGTGGCCGAAGCGTGGCGCATAGATCACGAACAGGGGAATCGCCGCTACGAACAGCAGCGCGAACATCGTCGAGAAATAGACCACGCGCCGCAGCCAGACCCAGTTCCAGACGTCGTCCTGCACCTTCGATCGCGCGGCGCCCGGGTCCGCCGGGTGCAATGTATCGACCGGCGTGTCGGTCGCGTCGGTGACGCGGTAGGTCTTCGGCACCACCACCGGAACGTAGCGATCGGTGCCCGTTGCGATGCGTTCGAACACGGTGCGATGGATCGTCGGCTTTGGCGGCGGCAGCACCGTCTGCGACATGCTGGGATGCAGATCGGCGAGAATCTCGACCTGCGGATCGGGCTGTTTCCTGATCAGGCGCCAGACGCGCTTGACGTCGGCACGAAACGACAATTTGTACGGCGGCGCCGCATAGATCTCCAGAAGATTGCGCGGCTTATAGCGGTAATAGGCCGCGAGCCCCTCGCGCGAATTGTTGAGCTTGTCGTTGGCGTCAATCTCGGGGTCGTAGAGCACCCGGCGTCGTTCGTCGAGATAGATCAGGCCATACGCCTTGGCGCGGTCGAGCATCCAGTCGAGCGTCACATAGGACAGCCCATCCTGCGGATAGCCGCCGCCGATGTCGGAATGCACGCCGGTGAACCAGACCTGGCTGATGCGCTCGCGGTCGCGCGGCGGCAAATCGGTGCGCAGCCGCGGCGCCGGCTCGGCAAGCTTCGCCGCCGCGCTGCGCGGATCATGGTCGATGTCGAACAGCCAGTCGGTCTTGTCGGGCCTGCCGTCAACGACGGCCCGGGCGCGCACATAGCGCTCGTCCCAGATCACCGGCCGGAACGCGTCACGCTCCTCCTCCAATGCGAGCGCATGGCAGGCCCGATGGATCTTGGCGCTCATGAACCGGTCGGGCATCGAGAGCGGCCAGACCCAGTAGTCGATCGCCCGGATCATTTCCTCGATCGGTCCGCCATAGGCATCGACCGTGTCCCAGATGCCGACGAAGTGCACGCTCTCCACCTCGATCGGCGGCGGCTCGGGCAACAGACCGCGCCAGCTGCGGAGCTCCCGGATGCCCCAGTCTCGAATGCCGCGCAGATCGAGTCCGATCTTGCCGAGATATTTCAGGATGCCGCTGTTGTAGCGTTGGCGGTAGCGGCGATAGGCATCGCCGGCGAAGCGCGCCAGATCGGCCTCGTTGTTGTTGTAGTCGACAAGCCCCTGCCCCGCGATCATCGCCGCCACGATGCGGATGGTGAAGGCGCCGCGGCTGAAGCCGAAGCAGTAGATGCGATCGCCGGGACGGTAGTTGCGGCAGCAGAAGCTGTAGAGCGCGATCACGTTGCGCTTCAGGCCGAAGCCGAAGATGCCGCCAAGCGCCGCGAACAGCTTGAACGACGACGTACCGACGCCGTCATCATAGAATGCAATCTGCCGGCCCGGATCACGCAGGTCCAGGAGCTGGAACAGCCGCCAGACATTGGTCTTGAACACAGCCTTGGCGCTGTTGCCGGTCCCATCCGACAGCAGCACGATATTTCTCGGCGCAGCGTTGGACATGAGGCCCCCCGACCAGAATGTCGTGTCGAGCTTGGTCCCCAATTGCAGGAAAAGCAAGTCACAATCATTGAGCGAGGGGCGACACCGTCATGAGCGGCCACCGCCGGCGCGCCTCCCAATCGCGCCCGCCGCAAGGGCGGATCATGCGAGCCCTCTGCCGAGACGACCCATGCCAGGCGCATCACCCAAAAATGATCGCAAGACCTCCTCATCCAGTTGCCGCGCCGCGCGCCGTCGACCTCTGGTCCTTCGACAACGTGGACGCGTCGCTCTATCCAGGCGCCTGCTTTGTCCAGGCGAGATGCAATCGTGACTGAAACGAATAAAGCCTATGATCCCCTGCTACGATGGATCCATTGGGTCACAGCCGTGCTGTTCATCATGGCCATGCTGATCGGGCTGTATTGCGGCCTGCAGCCCGCAGGAACGTCGCCGCGCCGCGAATTGCTGGAGATCCACAAATCGCTCGGCATCACGCTGTTTCTGCTGGCGCTGCTTCGCGTGGTCGTGAGGTCGAGAACCACGGCACCGCCAGCGCCTGCCACATTCGGTCCGCTCGTCCGGGCGCTCTCACAGCTCAATCATTGGGCGCTCTATGCGCTGCTGCTGATCATGCCGGTGACCGGCTACATGTTCTCGTCGGCCGGCGGCTACTCGCTGCGCTATTTCTGGACCTTCAGCTGGCCGCGCATGTTCGCCGGCGACAAGGCGATCGCCCATGCCGGCGAGATCGCGCATGATACGTTGGCCTATCTGGTCTATCTCGTGGTCGGCCTGCACATTGCGGCGACGCTCTGGCACGCGTTCATCGTCAAGGACGAGACACTGGCCCGGATGTGGCCGCGGCGGTGAAAGGAGGTGCTGTAGCCCGGATGAGCGCAGCGACATCCGGGGGTCATCGCAGCACCGCGTGAGACCCTGCATGTCGCTGTCGCCGACGCCCTCCGGGCGTCGGCTATCGCTCATGCAGACGACGAACCTACACCGGCTGCGCCGCCGCGACGAGGTCGCCGGCGCGCTGGTCCTGCTTCAGGAGCGCGGCGAGCTCGCTTTCGTCGAGCGTCTCCTTGACCAGCAGGCGGCGGGCGGCGCGCTCGAGCACGTCGCGCTTGTCCTGCAGCAGCTTGCGGGTGCGCTCCAGCGCCGATGTCACGATCGCGCGCACCTCGGCGTCGATCGCGTCGCCGGCGGCCTCGCCATAGTCGGCGCTGCGCGAGGTGCCGGGCGCCAGGAACGACTGGTTGTCGCGCTCATAGGCCACCGAGCCGAGTTGCTCCGACATGCCGTAGCGCGTCACCATCGAGCGCGCGATGTCGGTGACGCGGCGCAGATCGTCGGCCGCCCCCGTCGACAGATGGCCATAGACCACGAGCTCCGCGGCGCGGCCGCCGAGCAGCACCGCCATCTTGTTCTCCAACTCCTCCCGCGTCATCAGGAAGCGATCCTCGGTCGGCCGCTGGATCGTGTAGCCGAGCGCGCCGACGCCGCGCGGAATGATCGAGACCTTGTGCACGGGATCGGTGCCCGGCAAGCTCATCGCGACGATGGCATGGCCCATCTCGTGATAGGCGACGATCTCGCGCTCCTTCGGATTGAGCAGCCGGTTGCGCTTCTCCAGGCCGGCCACGATGCGCTCGATCGCATTGTTGAAGTCGTCGAGCGTGACCTCATCGGCGCCGCGCCGCGTCGCCAGCAAGGTCGCCTCGTTGACGAGATTGGCGAGATCGGCGCCGGTGAAGCCCGGCGTCAGCGCCGCCACCTTCTCCGGATCGACGTCGGCGGCGAGCTTGGCCTTTTTCAGATGCACGTTGAGGATCTGGATGCGGCCCGGCTTGTCCGGACGATCGACCAGCACCTGGCGGTCGAAGCGGCCGGCGCGCAGCAGCGCCGGATCGAGAATCTCAGGGCGGTTGGTCGCCGCCAGCAGCACAAGGCCGACCGAGGAGTCGAAGCCGTCGAGCTCGACCAGCAGCTGGTTCAGGGTCTGCTCCTTCTCGTCATGGCCGCCGGCGAACGGGCCCATGCCGCGGGCGCGCCCCAACGCATCGAGCTCGTCGATGAAGATGATCGCGGGCGCCTTGGCGCGCGCCTGCTCGAACAGGTCGCGCACGCGCGCCGCACCGACGCCGACGAACATCTCGACGAACTCCGAGCCCGAGATCGAGAAGAACGGCACACCGGCCTCGCCCGCGACCGCCTTGGCGAGCAAGGTCTTGCCGGTGCCGGGCGGGCCGACCAGCAGCACGCCCTTCGGCATGCGGCCGCCGAGACGGCCATAGGATTTCGGATCCTTCAGGAAGGCGACAATCTCGCGCAGCTCGTCCTTGGCCTCGTCGACGCCGGCGACGTCCTCGAAGCGCACACCGGTATTGGCCTCGACATAGACCTTGGCCTTGCTCTTGCCGATCTGCATCAGGCCGCCGCCGAGCCCACCTGCGCCGCCCATCATCCGCCGCGACAGCCAGTACCAGACGCCGAAGAACAGCGCGATCGGCATCACCAGCGAGAGAATGTCGCCGAGAATGTTGCTCTCGACCCGGCCGGTGAAGGTGACGTTGGCCTTGGCAAGCTCCTTGGCGAACTCTTGGTCCACGCGCGTTGTCGCAAAGCGCGTCTGCCCGCTGGGCAGCGGCTCCTTTAACGTCCCTTCGAGATAGTTCTCGGAAACGCCGACCTCCTTCACCTTGCCGGCGGCCAGGAGGTCCTGGAACTGGCTGTAGGGAATCACGGCGACCTGGCGATAGCTCGTCCACGCATTGTGGATCATCATCGCGACGAAGATCGCAATGATCGCATACCAGAGATTGAAGCGGGTCTGCTTGGTCATGGGTCTCTCAACGGAGTGAACGAATAAGTAACGCGTGACCGCAGGCTGCGGATTGGCCGGCGGTCAGTTGCGGTCGTGGGATGGCGTCTCGGGCACGAACACGGTGACCGCGCGCGGCAGCACGTTGAAGCGTGCCGGAGTGAAGGTGACGAGTTCGCCATCGGCGTTGATCGGACGCGGCCGCCGGGTGCGGATCTCGAACGCGGTGTCACGCGAGGCCCGCACCTCCTGCCACAGCCCGTGGCGGCCCTTGCGGAAGTCATAGGCCATGGCCAGCAGCTTCCAGACGCGGCCGATCTCCAGCGAATAGAGATCGAGATGAGAATCGTCGATCTCCGCACTGTGCTCGACGGCCATGCCGCCGCCATAATAACGGCCGTTGCCGACCGCGATCTGCAATGTCTTCACGCGCACCGCGCCATCCGAGGACACGATCATGGCGCGAAACGGCCGCGCATTGGTGAGCACCTTGAGCGCCGTGATCGCGTAGCCGAGCCGTCCGAACCGGCGCTTGGTCTCCTTGGTCAGCTGGCGCGCGAGATCGGCGCTGAGGCCGAGGCTCGCGACGTTGAAGAACGGGTGCCCGTTGACGTCGCCGAGATCGATATTGCGGCGATGGCCGGCCGCGATCACGTCGGCCGCCGCTTCCATGTCCTCGGGCAGGCCGAGCGTGCGCGCGAGATCATTGGCGGTGCCGGCGGGAATGATGCCGAGCGGCAGCCCGGTCTTCACCAGCGCGGGTGCGGCGGCGTTGAGGCTGCCATCACCGCCGGCGATGACGACGGCGTGCGCACCGTCGGCATGGGCTTCGATCCACGGCGCGACCTCGCGCGGACTATGCGGCGCCGAGATCACGAGATCGTAGCCCGCCCCGCTCAGCCGCGACACGGCCACTCCGGCCGCCGTGCCGCCGGAGCGGCTGCCGCGGTTGATGATCACCAGCAGTCGGCGCGTTGCGACCGGCGGTCGGGACGGTGGCGCCGTCGCAACCAATACCTTCTCATCCCCCGCCGTCACGACCTGCTCCCGTACACCACATACCAGCACGCCCGGGTATCCAGGCGCGATTGCCTCACAAAGCGGCGAGCAGCCGTTCGGGTTCCATCACGATCGGCCTTGGTGCCCCGATCCGGCGACGGTCGTGCGACGTTACAAGATGCGTTGGTCGAAGCATACGGAGAGCAAGAGCAGCAAAGGTCCATGGTCACAAGCGACACGTGTGGCCGCATCTCATCAAACTCCCATTTGCGCTCCGAAGAGCGAAATACCGTCATTGGTATTTGTTACGAAAGAGAGTCCGACATCATAGCCGTGCAGACTATCAGAGGGGCCCGGATCTCCGGTTCATCACACCTAGTTCGGGTTTTCAGCGCCGCAAGACGCATGACACTCTGTCGCATTCGGTGAGGTCGCATTCGGTGGCGTCACATTCAGCGGCGCGGCCTCGCGTCCCCTTGAAATCGCGCGGCAGGCGAATACATGGTGTGGTAACCCTGGTCCGGGCCCCTCTGGTGAAGCTGCCGGTGCTTTCACGATGTCGGACCTGACGACATCAATCACACTGGCTCAAAGAGGACCCGTCGTGGATTTCCTGTTCATCGCGTTTGCCGGCAAGCCTGTCTGGATGTGGCTTGCCTTTCTCGCAATCGTGCTCGCCCTGCTCGTTTTCGACCTCGGCATCGTGCATCGCAAGACGCGCGAAATATCGGTGCGCGAGAGCCTCGTGATGAGCGCGATCTACATCATGCTCGGCCTCGGCTTCGGCGGCTGGGTGTGGTGGCAGCTCGGCGGCGAGGCCGGCACGGCCTATCTGACCGCGTTCACGATCGAGAAGGCGCTGGCGATGGACAATGTCTTCGTCATCGCGATGATCTTCAGCTATTTCGCGATCCCCCGCGCCTATCAGCATCGCGTGCTGTTCTGGGGCATCGTCGGCGTCATCGTGCTGCGCGCGATCATGATCGGTCTTGGCGCCGCGATCGTCGCCCAGGCGAGCTGGGTGCTCTACGTGTTCGCGCTCTTCCTGGTCGCGACCGGCGTCAAGATGCTGGTGTTCAAGGACAAGCCGCATGACGTCGGCTCCAACCCGGCGCTGGCCTGGATGCGGCGCCGCTTCGACGTCACCGACCGGCTGCATGACGAGCACTTCTTCGTGCGTCAGCCCAACGCCAGCGGCAAGATGACCTGGTTCATGACGCCGCTGTTCCTGGCGCTGATCCTGATCGAGTTCGCCGACGTCATCTTCGCCGTCGACTCGGTGCCCGCGATCTTCGCGATCTCGACCGACCCGTTCGTGGTCTACACCTCGAACATCTTCGCGATCCTGGGTCTGCGTGCGCTCTATTTCGCGCTGGCCGCGATGGTCGATCGCTTCCAGTATCTCAAGCTGGCGCTTGCGGCCGTGCTGATCTTCATCGGCTCGAAGATCTTCCTCGCCGACCTGCTCGGGCTGGAGAAGTTTCCGCCGGCGCTGTCGCTCGGCATCACCTTCGGCCTGCTCGGCGCCGGCATCGGCTATTCATTGTGGAAGACGCGGCCCGCGGCCGAGCAGGTGAAGTAAGGACGCGCAGAGGACACGAGGTCACGGCGTGGCGATGAACGATGGCGCATCCAATGATGAGGTCTCGGCGGCGCCACGCCGGCACAATGGCCCGATCAGCCGGCGGCTGCTCGCGATCGCGCGCACGGTGCGATCGGAGGAGCCGTCGGTCGGCGAGTTGTTCGACCGCCTGGAGTCGGAAGGGCTCGGCCTCACTTTGCTGCTGCTGACGATCCCGGCGCTGATCCCGCTGCCCGGCCCGTTCGGCATGGTGTTCGGCACCTTCGTCGCGCTGGTAGCGCTGCAGATCCTGTTCGGCGCCGAGCGACTGTGGTTGCCGGAGACGGTGCGGCGCCGGCCAGTCCCGCAGCGGCTGCTGCGCAAGGTCATCCGGGCCGGGCTCGACTGGGCCGGCTTTGCCGAGCGCGCCCTGCGCGAGGACCGCCTGGTCTGGCTGACCGGCCGCACCGCGCGCATGGTCCTGGCGCTACCGCTGCTGTTGATGGCGGTCACGATCATTCTTCCCATCCCGATGGGCAATGTAATGCCGGCTCTGGCGCTGATCGCCGCCTCGATCGGCTTCATGGCCGGCGACGGCCTGGCCGTGCTGGTGTCGATGCTGATCGCGATGGCCGCCGTGGTGTGGACGGCGGTGCTGCTCTACACCGGCGCGGCCGCAGCCGACTACGCGGCCACGCTGCTGGCGCATCTGGGCTTTCATCTGCGCAGCATGATGCAGAGTCTGGGCGTCGATCTCGGCCTCGCTGCCGGCGTTGCGACCGGGTGCGCAATCGCGGCCGGGCTCACCGCGCTGGCCTTCTGGGTTCAGGCGGCGCGTCACCGGCGCGGCCGACGCGGCCTGTTCGATCCGACGGAGGACCCGCGGGAGCGCTCGCGCGCGATGGCGCGGCGCGGGCGAGGCCTGGTCGCGGCCGCGACCATCGCCACGGGGGCGGCGGCGATCTTGATCGCCACGCGCCTGATGCTGACGGCCTGGATTTGAGCGGTCCCCCGCCAGACGCGACGTCCCGCCACAGGGGTTCTCGCGCCGCAAACATTTTTTCGTGAGGCGCCTCGCGGCCCGGCCGCAGGGCGTTGGCATTGATGGAATGAGGGAAAATCAGCTTGATGTCATATGGCATGCCAATGCCCGTCATCACGCTGAACAATTCCTGCTGTCTCATCCTGCTAATTTCGGTTATGTTTCGGGGCAACAGTCATCAAACCGTCAATGAACCAACACATGCCGGATTCGAACGCCGCGTCGATCCAAGGCAGCGATCGCGTTATGCCTGGATCAAGCGTACAAGATGCGACGAGCAGCAACGCAGACTGCACGGCGGACCCTCCAAGTGGGATTGCACCTTCCCGTCGGATCGACACTGCTGGCCAGCCGGTCTCTTTGGCTGCGGATTCGGAGGCTGCGGATCCGGCAGCTGCAGATGCGGGCGCGGCGCCTCTCGATCCCGCGCGACCCGCATTGCCCGATCCCGCAATCTCCGGCGAAGAGATCGAGCTGAAGCTGCTCGTCGTCCCCGAGCAGCTCGCCGATTTCAACAATGCGCCGATCGTCGTAGCGCATGCGCGCAACAAGGGCACGCGCAAGCATCTCACATCCGTCTATTACGATACGCCGCGACGACAGCTCTGGAAGAACGGCTTCACGCTGCGGGTGCGCCAGAGCGGCTCGCGTTTCGTGCAGACCGTCAAGTCCCAGCAGAGCGACGACCCGCTGAAGCGCGGCGAATGGGAAGCGAGCGTCACCTCGCTCGCGCCGGACACGGCATTGGCGGCGGCACTGCTGCCCGAGGAACTGCGCGCAGCCGTGACCGACTCGCCGCTCGAGCCGGTGTTCACGGCAGACGTGCATCGTCATGCGCGGCTGCTCGATCTGCCCAACGCAACCCTCGAGGTCGCCTTCGACAGCGGCGTGATCAAGGCGGGTGAGCACAGCGAGACGGTCAGCGAGATTGAGCTGGAACTCAAGAGCGGCAACCCCGCGACGATCTACGAGGCGGCGCTGCGGCTCGCCGAGCACGGTCCGGTGCGGCCCTCGATCCGCAGCAAGTCGGCACGCGGTTTCGATCTCGCCGCAAGCGTAGCGCCAGGCGCCGAGAAACCGCAGAAGCTTCATCTGGATCCCGCGGTCTCGCTGGACGAGGCCTTCGCGGTGATCCTGCGCGGCAGCTTCCATCATCTGCTGCAGGCGCTGCCGGCAGCCGAGGATGGCCGCGATCCGGAAGGCGTTCATCAGATGCGGGTGGCGCTGCGGCGGCTCCGCGCGGCGCTGCATCTGATGCGGCCGCTCGGGGTTTCGGCGACGCTGGAGAGCCTCGAGACCGATGCACGCTGGCTCGCACAGAATCTGTCCACGGCGCGCGATCTCGACGTCTTCCTGACCGAGACATTGCCTGAGATCGCCGAAGCCTGTCCGACGGTCGCCGGCTTCGACACGCTGCAGAGCCTGGCCGAGCGGCAGCGCGCGCTTGCTTATCGCAAGCTGCGCATGGCGGTCGCCGACCGCCGCTGCGCCGCCTTCGTGCTCGGTCTCGGCGCGTTGATCGCGACGCGTGGCTGGCGCAACGACGTCTCTCCAGACGAGCTTGGGCGGCTCGCGGGGCCGGCGCTCGATTTTGCCGGACACGTGCTGGCCGAGCGGCATCAGACGGTGCTCAAGCGCGGCCGACGTTTCAAGAAGCTGCCGGCCGAGCGCCGCCATCGGGTGCGGCTGGCGCTGAAGAAGCTGCGCTACAGCATCGACTTCCTGCTGCCGCTCTACGGCGCAAGCAAGCCGGCCAGGAAATATGCCAGGACCCTCGCCGACCTGCAGGAGCAGCTCGGCTATTACAACGACATGGCGGTGACCGCCGGCGTCATCGCCGATCTCGGCACGACCTCGACCGATGCGGCGATCGCCGCGGCCGCAATCACCGGCTGGCACGCCCATGCGATGGCCGGCGTCGAGCAACCGCTACGCGAGGCGTGGCGTGCATTCGCGAAAGCGCCGACTCCCTGGGGCTCCGAGGAGGCGTAGCGCCAGGGCCGCCGGCATAGTCATCATTGTGATCGCATTGATCTGCTTCAAGACGCATGATCGCGATGTGTGTCAGTGTGAACTTATGAAGATATCCAGCGTGACCTGCCCGCATTGCCATGCGGCCTACGAGATCGCCGAATCGACATCCGCCCTGGGCAGCCCCGGCCAGGCCGATTGCGGCGTTTGTGGAACGCTGCTGGTCGCGTGGGAGGAGCCGAGCCTGCGCGCCTTCCGGCTCGTGGTGCCGCCCGAGCACAAATATCCGCGCGTGCCGACCCCGTCCTGCTTCGCCTGACAGCTTCGTTCCGGAATCCGGAACGCGCAATGCGACGTGGCCCCGTTGCCGCGCATCTCTGCATGGCGCCATGGCGGGCAGCAGCTTGCCGGGATTTTTGGACCACGTCATAGTCGTCCGATCGTGCGGAGAGCCCCGCGCGGCCGTCCCTGGCCGCGTGGACCGCAGCGTCCAAATTCCACATCGCGAGCAGTTCCTTCCTCATGCCCATCCTCAACAGCATCGCCGCATTGTCAGATGAAATGGCCGCTTGGCGGCACGATTTTCACGAGCATCCCGAACTGCTCTATGAGGTGCACCGCACCGCCGGCATCGTCGCGGACCGCCTGCGCGAATTCGGCTGCGACGAGGTCGTGACCGGGATCGGCCGCACCGGCGTGGTCGGCGTGATCCGGGGCCGCAAATCGGCCTCCGGCAAGACCATCGGCCTGCGCGCCGACATGGACGCGCTGCCGATCGAGGAGACGTCGGGCGTTCCCTACGCCTCGAAGACGCCCGGCCTGATGCATGCCTGCGGTCATGACGGCCATACCGCGATGCTGCTCGGCGCTGCAAAATATCTCGCCGAGACGCGCAATTTCGACGGCACCGCGGTCGTCATCTTCCAGCCTGCGGAAGAAGGCGGCGCCGGCGGCAAGGCGATGGTCGATGACGGGCTGATGACGCGCTGGGGCATCCAGGAGGTCTATGGCATGCACAACATGCCCGGCATTCCCGAAGGCCATTTCGAGATTTCACCCGGCGCGATGCTGGCGTCGGCGGACGCGATCCACATCAAGGTCACCGGCAAGGGCGGCCACGGCGGCGCCGGTCCGCACCGGGCGGTCGACAGCATCCTGATCGCCTCGCAGATCGTCAACGCGCTGCAGTCGATCGTCGCCCGCAATGTCGACCCGCTGAAATCGGCGGTGATCTCGATCTGCTCGATCCATGGCGGCACCACCTTCAACGTCATCCCCGAGACGGTCGAGATGCTCGGCACCGTGCGCACCCTCGATCCGGACATCCGCGACCTCGTCGAGAAGCGTATCATCGAGGTCACCGAGGCCACTGCCCGGGCCTATGGCGGCTCGGCCGAGGCGATCTATGAGCGCAAATATCCCGTGACGATGAACCATGCCGCGCAGGCCGCCTTCGCTGCCGACGTGGCCCGCGACGTCGCCGGCAATGAGCGCGTGAATGACCGCGCCACGCCCTTGATGGGCGGCGAGGATTTCGCCTTCATGCTGGAAGCGCGCCCCGGCGCGTTCGTGTTCATCGGCATGGGTCCGGGCAATGAATGTCACCACCCGGCCTACCGCTTCAACGACAACATCCTCAGCGCCGGCGCCTCTTATTGGGTGAAGCTGGTCGAGAAGAGCATGCCGGCGAACTGATCGGGGGCAATCCCATCAGTTCCCCGCAGCGTCATTGCGAGGAGCCGCAGGCGACGAAGCCATCCAGGATCGTCATCCGATCGACAGCCTGGATGGCTTCGCTGCGCTCGCAATGGCGGCCGTGGCGGGCACCGGAAGCCCCACAAGCTCCGTCATCGCGAGCGTCAGCGAAGCGGTCCAGGGGCCCAGTGCACGAACCGGCATGGCCAGAACGGTTCGTTCCCTATCGAAACGTCGAGCGCGGCCGCACGGCTAGGAGAAGGTGATCCTTCTCCCGCCCGCGAGGCCACATGCAGACCCGCTCCGATCTCACCCGCGAGCTCGCCCTCCTGCTCGTGCTGTCCACCTTGTGGGGCGCCTCCTACACCTTCATCAAGATCGGCGTGGAGACCATCCCGCCGCTGACCCTGATCGCTGCACGGACCTTGATCGCAGGACTGCTGCTCGCCGCGATTATCCGCAGCCGCGGCCTCGGCTGGCCGCGCGAGCGCGCGACCTGGCGCCGCTTTCTGATTCAGGCCGGCCTCAACAGCGTCGTGCCGTTCACGCTGATCGCCTGGGCCGAGCGCACCGTCGAGGCCGGACTCGCCACGATCCTGAACGCGACCTCACCGATCTTCGCCTTCCTGCTGACGACGCTGGTCACGCGCCACGAGCCGGTCACGCGGCGCAAGCTCGGCGGCATCGCCACCGGCCTCGCCGGCACCTGCCTCATCGTGGGCGTCGAGGCACTGCACGGGCTCGGCCGCGAATGGTTGGCGCAGCTTGCGATCGTCGCCGCGACGATCTGCTATGCCGGTGCTGCGATCGTCGGAAAAGGCTTCAAGGGGCTTGACCCGATGCTACCGGCTGCAGGATCGCTGCTGTTGGGCGCCGTGGTCCTGATCCCACTCGCGCTCGTCATCGACCATCCCTGGACGCTGACGCCGTCGCTGCGCTCGGTGCTGGCGCTGGTCGCGCTGGCGACCGTCTCGACCGCCGCCGCGATGGTGATCTATTTCCGCCTGGTGCAGACCCTCGGCTCGATCGGCGCGACCGCGCAATCCTATCTGCGCGTGCCGATCGGCGTGGCGGTCGCCGTGACCGCCCTTGGCGAGCACCTCGCGACAACCGCCTGGATCGGCCTCGCCTGCATCGTCATCGGCGTGGTCGCGATGGCGCTGCCGGCGCGCAAGGCGGCGAGGAACGAGCCAGCCAAGGTTGACCGCGGACGTCTGCGCCACTTAGAATCGGACGGTAATGCTGGATCGCTCTATGCAATGCATCTTCGTCATGGCTCTCGTCGCGCTGGCGGCCGCGATCGTTCCTGCTGCCGCATCGGCCGATATTCCCTACGCGATGTCGGAGCATCCATCGCAGGATGGGCGCTGCAAAGGCGATCCCGGCAAGGCTGATCTCGATCGTGATGAGCAGGCGTGCCTCGATCAGCTCAAGGATATCGTCAGGCGCCACGGCAAGGCGCTGGAGGTCACGTTCAGAGACGGCTTCACCCGCAGCTACGTGACACGGCTGCCGGACGATCTGCCGGGCCACGAGGGCAACTCGGTCGAGTACAAGCTCGTCGGCTATTTTCCGGAGCATGGACTGCTGCTGATCGAGATCGGCTATTGGGAAGGCGTCGAATGGATGCTGCTACGGCTCGACCGCGGCACGGAGACCAAGATCCATTCACCGCCGCATTATTCGCCCAGCCATCGCTGGCTGTTTTCGGTCTGCTCCAGCGACGGCCCGTCCGGCTGCGGCAACGGCATGGACATCGTCGCCGCGCCGTTCGATCTCAAGATGCATGGCTGGAACTATCTCGTTCCCGACGACGATTACACGCTTTATGAGTTCGCCGGTTGGGACGGTGACGACCGGGTCAAGCTCGTCGCAACCTTCAAGGTCGGCGCAGAGATGAAGCCCTTCCCCGCCTCGATCGAACGGGTCAACGGCGCCTGGCAACTCAAGCTGCCCAAGCAGCACCGGCCACCACCGCGCCGCTAGCCTGATGCGACGGAAAGCACGTCGAGCGCACAAGCGCAGCGACGTGCGGAGATGGTCTCCCCGGGGTCGTCTCGCTCGCCCGGGCGACGCGAGCCGACCGAACAAGTCTCACCCGATCGCGATCGCCACCTTGCCGAGATGCGCGCCGCTCGACATGTAGTGGAACGCCGCGCGCGCCTCGCTGAACGGAAACACACGATCGACCACCGGCTTGACCTGGTGCAGCGCCAGCGCATTGGCCAGCGCCTGCAGATCCTCGACCGAGCCGACCGTGACACCCTGCAGCCGCTGCTGCTGCATCACCATCAAAGGCAGGCGCAGCTCGGCGGCCGGCGCGCCGGCGAGCACGCCGATGAAGGCGATGGTGCCGCCGATACGGGTGGCCCGGATCGATTCGTTGAGCGTGCCGACACCGCCGACCTCGACCACGAGATCGACGCCCTGCCCGGTGATCTCCCGCGCCTTCTTGCCCCAATCCGGCGACGCCTTGTAGTTCAGCGTGACGTCGGCCCCGAGCGCCTGCAGCCGCGCGATCTTGGCCTCGTTCGAGGACGTCGCGATCACTCGCGCGCCGGCCATCTTGGCGATCTGCAGCGCGAAGATGGAAACGCCGCCCGTCCCTTGCGTCAGCACCGTCTGGCCCGGCCGGATGCCGCCGAGCTTGACCACCGCGCTCCAGGCCGTGACGCCGGCGCAGGGCAAGGTCGCCGCCTCGATATCGCCGAGATGCGCCGGTGTCCTCACCAGCGCATGCGCGGGAAAGATCCGATATTCGCTCAAGGTGCCGTCGACCGCGCCGCCGAGCGCGGCCCGCATCTTCGCTTCACTCGGCTCACCAGCACTCCAGCTCTCGAAGAAGCTGCCGATCACGCGCTCGCCGGGCGCGACCCCCACCACGCCGTCGCCGACCGCCTCGACCACGCCGGCGCCGTCGGACAGCGGCACCAGCGGAAATTTCTGCCGCGCGCCATAGCCCCCCTTCACCGTCAGCAGGTCGCGATAGTTGATGCTGGCGGCAGATAGCCGCACCAGCACCTCGCCTTGGCCCGGCGCGGGCACGGGCTTGTCGACCAGTGCCAGCGCCTCGATGCCGCCCGGTCCCTGCAGCTCATAGCATTTCATCCGACGTCTCCTGCCCGCGGCGCGTTTCGCGCTTCGTCGCGGGATGGTGGAGCGTTTCGCTCCGGCGATCAAGCCGCGCCGCGTTCCGCGCGGCGGACAAACATGCGGCAAGCGCAGTGCGCAATGGCGGTCGATCGCGCATCGACTCGTCACGATGCGGGCAGGTCAGGGCCAGGCTGCCGATCCTCGATCAGCGGGATCACCACATGGTTGAGCACATAGTCCGTGCCCAGCCAGGTCACGATCAGCGAGATCAGCAGCAGCGCGGCCAAGAGCAACATGTCGCGTCGATTCATTGAAGAACTACGCGGCAGCGCTGCGGCCGTTTCAGGCCGGCCGCATCGATTCGCGGCGTCAACCATTGGAACCCGCGCCTGCGGCTCTCGATCGGCTTACCGGATGATCCGCGGGCGACATCGCTGCTCGCATTCAATCCGCCACGTCCGTCGCAGCTGATCGCAGCCCGCGCCTCACGCGCCCGCTTCGAACCTGATCCGGCAGAGCAGTCCGTCGGCGCGAAAATCCTGCTCGACACTGCCGCCGATCGCGGCAAGGCTTGCCCGGATCATGCGCATGCCAAATCCCTCGCGCATCGGCGGCTCGACCGCATGCGCACACAGCTCGCGCCAGGTCACGACCGTGCGACCGCCGTCTTGCGCCAGCTGCACCTCGAGCCGGCCGCCATCGCCGCGCAGCGCACCATATTTGACGGCGTTGGTCGCGAGTTCGTGGAACACCAGCGCAAGATTGCGCACCGCGTCCGGCCCCAATTGCACATCGGCTCCCTCCACCGCGATCACGCCCGGCACCCGATAGGGCTGCAGCTCCATCTCGATCAGCATGCGCAGCGTCATGATGCGGTGGTCGGACCAGGCGAGCGTGTTGGCACGCGCCACAGCCTCGAGCCTGAGCGAGATCGCCTCGCCCTTGTCATGATCCTCGCCCGACAGGCTCGACCGGACGATCGACTGAAACACCGCGAGCTGGTTGTTCACGCGATGGCGGAGCTCGCCAAGCAGCAATTCGCGCGCATGCTCGCTACGCTTGAGCTCGAGCAGCGCGTTCCGGCAGAGATTGGCCAGCCAGATGACCAGCGCAGCCGTGCCGAGGAATGCGACGAGATTGACGGCTTCACCATGTCCCGGCCGGTCGGTGAAAGCGACCAGCACCACCGTCGCCGACAACCACGTGGCAAAAATCGCCGAGGGGATGCCACCGAACAACGCCGAAAACACGACCGCGGGGTAGAAGGTGGCGTAAGGCAGGCTCGCACCGAGCAGATCCAACGCAACGCGCGCGGCGCTCGATAGGGCGACAGCAAGAAGTGTCAGCAGAAACGTGGTCGCTGACCACGGCCTGCGTCTCAACACCCAATCTGACAAACTCCGACCCGCGCGCACGTTCGACACCGCATTCACGTCTATCGTCCCGCGCCGAGGGGAACAAGCTGAAGGAACTGCCGATGCGCGAGAAAAACTTTGGAACTTTTCCTAAGTAGTTGCGTTACGAGGCGCGCCATGGAACTTGCGGGCCGCGGCCTGCAGCCGCGCGCAAGGCATCTCACCGACCGCTCATGTTGCAGAATAAGACGCCGCGTGCGGCCGGCAGTGACGATCGTGACCGCCGATCATTAAGAATGTCACCTGCCTTCACGCGCAGCCCGCGCGCGATCCGACGCGTGGCGGCAATGAATGCGGTATCATGACGCTCCCCTGTGGATGAGCTTGTAGTCCCACGGTTCCTGCAGCCCCAAACCTAGCGGCTTGCTGCGCGACGCCGCGGGATCGATCATGGCGCTCATGACCACCAGATCGCGCGAGAGACTCTACGGCGCCGGCATCAGGATCGCGCAGGAACAGGCCGCCCGCGCGCGCAAGGAAGCGGACCGCCTCGCCTGCGCGGCCTGGAACAAGCGGATGCTCGGCTACAAGGGGCCGGCGCAACCCTCGCCGCTGCTCGGCGATGCCCTCAATGCCGGCTACTTCTATCTCGAAGTGCGCTGCCTCGGCTGCGACACCAACCAGACCGTCGCGCTCGACATCATCAGACGGCCCAAGACGACGCCGATCCACGAGCTGGAGCGCTACATGCGGTGCCAGGATTGCTCGCGGCTGCGCGGTCATCCCTACAAGCGCAGCGCGTTGGTGGCGTTGCGCGAGACCAAGATCTCGGCCGCCCATCCCGCCTCGACATGGTGGCCCGGAGAGCGATAGCCGTGCGACGGTATTCAGATCCGACAACGAGTGAGGCCCGAAATTCTTTCTCGGCGCCCCGGAACAATCTCGCCTGCTCGTCGTTTCGACATTTCGCCAGCGCGGCAGGGAAGCGAATTATGTCAGAGTTGATGACCGAGCCCGACAAGCTGCGGGCCGACGCGGCAGAATGCGCCATCATTCGTGACCTCGCCACCGACCGCGACAAGCGCGAGCTGTTCGCGCGCCTCGCCGCGCATCTGAGCGCGCTGGCCGCCGACGTGGAGCATGCGGCGCGGAGCAGCAGGCCGGCGAGTTGATCCCCCCGGCGAGCTGATCCCAACGGCGATGTGGCATCACGGCCGCATGTCGCCTCCCCCCATGACGTCCGCACCGCGAACGCGCGCGATGTGGCGCATCTTGGCGTGATCTCGCTCGGCAGCCATAGGATCGCGCTGCTCGGCTTAGCTATTCGCTATAAGACCTCACGGGCAGCATCTGATTCGCCGCTCGGCGAATTGACGCCCCAGTGCACGGTGCCGATCTTGCGATATTCACTTCTCTTCGTCTGCGGGGCTCTGCTGCTGGCTGCCGCGCCTTCTGCCGTCGCGCGCGACCTTGTTGGCCGCGGCAGCATCGTCGATGGCGATACGCTGGATCTTCACGATCAGCGCATTCGTCTGTGGGGCATCGACGCGCCGGAGAGCGCGCAATTGTGCCGCGGCCGCGACCGCAAGCCATATCGCTGCGGCGCGCTCGCCGCCAACACGCTCGACGCGTTCACCCGCGGCAAGACCATCCGCTGCATGCCCGTGGATGGCGACCGTTATGGCCGCGTCGTCGCGCGCTGCGCGGCCGGCGGTGTCGATCTCGGCCAGTTCATGGTGTCGCGCGGGCTTGCATTGGAGGAGCCGCAATATTCCCACGGTCATTACGCGGCCGATCAGGTCGCAGCCCGCCGTGCCGGGCGCGGCGTGTGGTCCGGCCGCTTCGTCGAGCCGTCACTCTATCGCAGCTGCATGCACGCCGCCGGCACGCGGTCCGTCTGCTCCGAAGGCGCGACCGGCTGGCGATGAGTGCGGGCGAGACGTCGCCATCAGAGCGAACTCTGCATCATCCGTCATTGCGAGCGCGGATCTCGTCGCGGTGATTGCCACGTTCGGGTCAGCCGCGATACGCTGCGGCGCAGAGGCTGAAGCTGGTGGGATGGATTGACGTCATGGCACACAACACGACGCGCGTGGCGATCCTGTTCGGCGGGCGCTCGGCCGAGCATGACGTGTCCCGCGCCTCGGCCGCCAACATCTTCCGGTCGCTCGATGCGAGCCGATACGCCGTCACCTTGATCGGCATCACGCCGGAGGGGCGCTGGGTGCTGGCCGACGCCGTCAACGCCAGGACAGCCCAGGCTTTGACCGTGCCGCCGGACGGTCCGCAGATCGTGCTGCTGCCGGCCGGCCAGGGCCGCGCGCTGGTGCTCGGCGACGGCGCGGCCGCACCGCGCGAACTCACCTTCGATGTCATCTTCCCGGTGCTGCATGGTCCCAACGGCGAGGACGGCACCATGCAGGGGGCGCTGGAACTCGCCGATGTCGCCTATGTCGGCGCGCGGGTGATGGGATCGGCGGCGGCGATGGACAAGGACGTCGCCAAGCGCCTGCTGCGCGATGCCGGCCTGCCGATCGTGCCCTTCGTCACGATGACGGCAGCGGCACCGGTGAGCTACGAGGACGCCGTCCATGCCGTGGGCTGCTCTGAGCTGTTCATCAAGCCGGCCAATCTCGGCTCATCGGTCGGCATCTCCAAGGCGCGCACCCCGCAGGAGTTCGCCGCCGCCTGCGATCTCGCATTGCGCTTCGACGGCAAGATCCTGATCGAACGTTGCATCTCCCCGGTGCGCGAGATCGAATGCGCCGTGCTGGAGCATGCCGATGGCGAGGTCAAAGCCTCCGAGCTCGGCGAGATCGTGCCCGCGAGCAGCCACGGCTTCTATTCCTACGCGGCGAAGTACACCGATGCATCGGGGGCCTCGCTGCACGTCCCGGCGCAGGTCGAGCCTGGCCTGGCGCAGCGCATCCGCAAGATGGCGACCGAGGTGTTCGGCGTGCTCTGCTGCGAGAGCCTCGCGCGCGTCGACTTCTTCGTCCACGGCGAGGAGGTCTACGTCAACGAGGTGAACACCCTGCCCGGCTTCACCAATATCAGCATGTATCCAAAGATGTGGGAGGCCACCGGCCTGCCCCAGCCGGCGCTGATGGACGCCCTGATCGCGCACGCATTGGCGCGGCATGCGCGGCTGAGGCAGCTGGCGTCACAGCGCTGAGGACGCTTCTGCGCGCGTCACGTCAACGCGGCGCGACCTTGACGCCATCCGCCACCCGGTCGCCGGGATAGATGATCACGACGTCGCCGCTGGACACGCCCTCGGCCACCGCCGCGAACCGGCCCGAGCGGCGGATGATCCGCAACTTGCGCAACGCGGCGCGGCCGTCCTCGAGCACGAACACCGACCAGTCGTCGCCACGCTTGAACAGCGCGCCGGTCGGCACGATGGTCGCATCGTCCTGGGTGAAGACGGCGATCTGCGCATCGAGCTGATAGGCATCGCCCAGCCGCTGCCATTGGTCGGCCGGCGAGACGATGTCGATCAGCACGTTGACGCGCTGCTCCTCGACGCCGAGCGTGGAGATCTTGGTGAAGGCCGCCGGCTCGACGCGGCGAACCCGCCCCGACAGGCGGCCCGCGCCGCCCCAACGGTCGATCGTGACGTCAGCGCCGGGAGCGATCTCGACTGCATCGGTGCTCAGCACGTCGACGACCACTTCGAGATCATGGGGATCGCCGAGATCGAGCAGCGCCGTGCCCGGCTGCACCATGGTCTCGCTTTCCTGGGTCACCTTCAGCACCAGCCCGCCGACCGGCGCCGTCACGTTCCAGCTGTCCGCCGGCACGTCCGCATCGGTGTTGCTGCCGTAACGCGCCAGCATCGCCCGGAGCTGTCCGAGTTCGTGCTGGGCGGCGTGGTCGACATATTCGGCGGCGCGCAGGTCGCGTTCGGCGACGCGCATCGTGAGCTCGGCGCGCTCCTTCGCCTGAATCGTCCCAGCCCCGCTTGCGGCCAGGGCCATGGTGCGCGCGAGATCGGCCGCCGCCTGCGCGCTCTGCGCCTGCGCCCGTGCCACCACCGCCTTGGCGCGTTCGACATTGGCCTCGGCCGCGCCGAGCCGCTCTTCGACCTCGCGGCGGGCGCGCGGATCGAGCAAGGGTGCCGGCGCCGGCGTGATGGTGGCGACCACGTCGTCGGCCTTGACCTGATCGCCGGCCTTGAAGCGGAGACGGCCCAGCCGTCCGGCGAGCGGCGCGGCCACGACATAGCGTTGGCGCACCCGCGTCTTGCCGTCGTCCTCCACGGTCGCGACGAACCGCCCTTTGGTCACCACAGCCGTCTCCACCGGAATGGGACCAGGCATCGCCATCCAGCCGACGGCGGCAGCGACCGCCAGAGCGATCGACGCGATGACGACACGGCGCAACACAGGACGCATGCTCATTCCCTGGTCTTGAGGGCGGCGACCAGATCGAGCCGATCGACCCTCCTGCGCACGATGATGGCGCTGATCGCGGCGCTGGCCAAGACCACCGCTGTCGCGATCAGGTACGTCCGCGGCGCGATCACGCCGGGAATCTGGAAGCTCTCGCTCGAATGCAGCCGCGCGATCAGCGCGATGATGCCGCGTGACAGCAACAGGCCGAGCGGAATCCCCAGCGCGATCTCGAGCGCGAATTCACCGAACAGGATGCCGGCGACCTCGCCGCGGGTGAAGCCGAGCACGCGCAGGCTGGCGAGCTCCCAGGCGCGCTCCTGCAGGCTGATGCGGGCGCTGTTGTAGACCACGCCGACGGTGATGATCGCAGCGAAGCCGGTGAGGATTCCCGCGGTGACGAAGACGAGGCCCGCGATCTTGTCGATGAAGGATGCAACGGCATAGGCCTTCATCGAGACGGATTCGATCATCGGCAGATTCTTGAACCGCGCGCCGAGCGCGGGCAGCGCCGCCGGATCGACATGCAGGCTGGCGGCCGAGATGACCTTGCCTTCACCGGTGAAGCGGTTCAGCGTGTCGATGTCCATGTAGGACGCCATCCCGATCGCCTCGTCGACGATGGCGCTCACCGGCACATCGCGGCGGCGCCGGCGGCCCTCCATCGCCTCCACGGTGACGAGATCGCCCGCGCTCAAGGCCAGCCGCTCGGCGAGCCGCCGCGTCAGCGTGATGCCGTCGGGCGCCGCCACGATCGGGCGGCGCGCGGCATCATGCGGACGGCGCAGCTCGTCCGCCGCCGCCAACCCGATCACCGAGGTCAGGTAGCTGCGCTGGCCGGCGCGCAGCCGCACCGGCACGATACGCTGACCTTCGGCCAGGAGCACGCCCGGCTGTCGCGCCAGGTCGCGCAACACCGCGCGATCCACCGGATGCGGGAAGGTGATGGAGGCGTTGCCGCGCTCGACCAGGTTGAACTGCAGTTCGATCATCTCGCCGATCGCATCGCGCCAGAAGATTCCGAGCACCATCATCGGCACCGCGAAGGCGATACCGACGACGGTGAACAGCGAGCGGAACGGACGCCCCGCGACGTTGCGCAGCATCATCATCCGCCGTGCGCGGCGCGCCACGCCGGGCATGATCCGCTCGATCCAGGAGCGGCGAAACCCCATCGGGACGGCCGGCCGCATCGCTTCCGCAGGCGCAAGTCCGACGACCGCCTGCAGCGCCGTGATGACACCGAGCGACCCGGCCGCCGTGCTGATCGCAACGCCAGCAAGGATCGACCACGGCGCAAGCCGGAACGGCAGCTCCGGCAGGCGAAAGAAGCCGTGGTAGCTCGTGATCATGGCCTGGCCGAAGCCGAGGCCGCCGACGATGCCGAGCGCCGATCCGATCAGCACGATGACCAGCATCAGCGCGAGGTAATGCAGGGTCAAGGCCGAGGTCGGAAAGCCGAGCGCTTTCAGGGCTGCGATCTGCTCGCGCTGCGCGGCGACCAGCCGCCCGAGCGCGCTGTTGAGCAGGAAGGCGGCGACGCCGAAGAAAATGATCGGAATGGTGATCGACATCACCTTCTGCTGGTTCAGCTCGTCCTCGAGAAACCGGTTCGACGGCTGGTCGCGCCGCGCGATCGCGCCGATCGATCCATAGGGCTCGAGCAGCCGGTCGAGCTCCTCGATGACGGGCTGTGCATCGGCCCCCGGTGCCAGCGCGACCACCGCGTCGTTGAACGCGCCCTTCATGTCGAAGGCGGCCTCGGCCGCGCTGCGGTCGACCCACAGGATCGCATAGAGGCGATCGTCCGGGATCGGCAATCCCGGACGCACCGCATAGACATATTCCGGCGACAGCACGATGCCGGAAACCCGGAACGCCTGCAGCCGGCCGTTGAGCAGCACGCGGATCTCGTCGCCCGGCTTGACGCCATTGGCATCCGCAAAGGCCTCGTTGACCGCGGCGCTGCGCGCGTCGCCAGGCGCGGGCGCCGTGCCGCGGCGCAGATGCAACCGCGCCAGCGGCTCATCACCGGCGCGGCTGAGCGAGACGAGGCGCGCCGACACCGGCTGCGCCGCGGCGGGCGCGTCAACGATGACCTCGCGCACGATCCGCGGCTCAGCCGCCAGGACGCCGGCGACAGCGTTGAGGCGGGCGACCAGCGTCAGCGGCGCGCGCTTCAAGGTGACGAAGACCTGCGGAAACCGCGCCTCTGCATAGAACAGCTCGCAGCCGGCGCGCAGCGATTGATAGGTGGAGACCGAGCCGACGAACACGGCGACACCCGCCGCAACCAGCAGCGCGATGGTGATCACCTGCCCGCGCATGGCGCCGATATCGCGCCAGAGCTTGCGGTTGAGCAGGCTCACCACGTCACCTCCTCGGCCGAGAGCCGCCGCGGATTGCGCGTCTCGCCGACGATGCGGCCGCCGCCGAGCCGCAGCACGCGGTCGGCCATCCCGGCGATCGCCGCATTGTGGGTGATGACGATGGTGGTGGTGCCGAGTTGCTCGTTGGCGCGCGCGATCGCGGCCAGCACCACTTTGCCGGTCTCGTAGTCGAGCGCACCGGTCGGCTCGTCACACAGCAGCACGTCAGGCGACTTCACGATGGCGCGGGCTACCGCGACCCGTTGCTGCTCGCCGCCGGACAGTTGCGAGGGAAAATGGTCGATCCGCCGCTCGAGGCCGACGAGCTTCAACACCTCCAGCGGATCGAGCGGCCTGTCGGCGATCTCGGTGACCAGCTGGACATTTTCGAGCACGGTCAGGCTGGGGATCAGGTTGTAGAACTGGAACACGAAGCCGACATGCTCGCGCCGGTAGCGCGTCAGCTCGGCATCGCCGGCGCCGACCAGCTGATGATCCCGCCATTGCGCGTCGCCCGACGTCGGACTGTCGAGCCCACCGAGGATGTTCAGCAGCGTCGACTTGCCTGAACCAGAGGGCCCGAGCAGCACCACGAATTCGCCCTCGATGATGTCGAGATCAACGTCGCGCAACGCATGCACCTCGACCTCGCCCATGCGGTAGGTCTTGGAGAGCTTGCGGGCGCGAAACACCGGCGAGACGCCCGGCCCCTCGAAGCGCGCGGCAGCGTTCATGTCGTTGATGATCGAGGGACTCATCAAACTGTGGTTCCTGCCGCAAGGCACGCGTCGAACGTCCCATGCATGTTCCCGTGACACCGGACAACATCACCAAGCATCGGCCAGCAGGCGCCAATGTCCGTTGATGCAGGTCAAGCGGTCGGCATTCCCGGCGCCGAGGCTTGAACTCACGCCTCCCTATGTCCATTCGACGGTTGCGATCACATAGACCAGCAAGGCCGCGCCGAGGCAGCGTCGCCACGGGTTGACGCCGCGACAGAGTTCGTCGACGGCCCACACGACAAGGCTGGCCTTGACCAGGCCGTCCAGATTGAGACCCATCCGCCCTGGCGGATGCCAGACCCAGCTGACGACGCTTCCCACCAGCACGATCCACAGCGCGGGGTTCGGCATCTGTGCGATCGTGATCTCGCCGGTCTGGCGATTTCGGAACAACCAATCCAGCAATCGGCGCATCGCACCACAGGCGTTCGATGTGAATGAGCTGCTTGGCGGCGGGCGCAATTCAGTACGGCATCACCGTCATGCGCCCCTGATTTCATCAGCCTCGCGCATGCGCGAGGAAGAAGCGGAGCATCTCGCGCGTGGCGTCCGGGCCGTTCGGATCGGTGTAGGAGCCGGCCGGGCTGCCGCCGGACCAGGCATGAGCGGCGCCATGGATGATCCAGTGCTCCGACGTCACCTGTCCGCGGTCGGTCAGAACCGTGCGCGTGTAGGCATGGCCGCCGGGCACGCGGCCGCGCGCGACCGACGCCGTCCCGCGCCCATTGGTGGATTGCGCGATCTGGTCGCCATTGGCCGGATGCACGGTGGTGTCGCGGTCGCCATGAAAGACGATGGTCGGCACGACCGCGCTGCGCGCGGCCGCCGGCGCGGCGCCGCCCTGACGCATGGCCATCAGCGCCGAGGGCAGATCGCGCGCGGCGCCGCATGCGAGGCCCGAATGGATGCCGGCGGCTGCATAAAGGTCGGGATAGGTCGCGGCCATGATGGCAGCCGCAGCGCCTCCAGCCGACAGGCCGGCGACGTAGACGCGCTTGGGATCGATCGCGTGGTCCTGCATCACCTGGCGCGTGATGCCCGCGATCAGCGACGGCTCGCCGCCGTCGCGCTGCTGATCGCCGGTACGAAACCAGTTCCAGCATCTCGACGGATTGGCGCCGCTCGGCTGCTCGGGATAGACCACGAAGCAGCCCTGCGCCTCGGCCGCAAAATTCATCCGCGTGCCCGCGGCGAAATCGTCGGGGGATTGCGTGCAGCCATGCAGCATGACGATCAGCGGCAACGGATGTCCGTGCGTCCTGCTCGGGATCAGCAGCTTGTAGGACCTGTGCCCGGCCGCATTGCTGAAGCTGCGTTGGATGAAGCGCGCGCCCTCCGGCGCGATCTCATGCGCGGCCGGCATGCGCAGAGCAGGACCTCGCAAGCCGATGCCCGGGAGGTCGCGAAGGCCGTCACGACGGACGAAGCGCTTGCGCGCCAAAGCGGACGCGCCTCGCAATGGCATGTCGGAGTCTTGCGCTGCCGTGCGTTCCGCAGTGCGCACCTGCGCCGCCGCGTCCGGCGCGGCAGAACGCGCGCGCTCGCCGATACGCGTCGCCTCGCCGTCGATGGTCGGCGCCGACAACCGCCTTGGCGCCGGCCGCGCAGCCGCGGACGAGGCCGCAGCCGGAGTGCCGGCGCCGCGCAGCATCCGCTGCAGCAGCGCCGTGGCCTCGATGAGTTGGCCGGCCCGCGTCAGTCGCGTCGCTTCGCGCATGATACCCTGATCGAGCATGACGCTACCTCATTCTGTCGGCGAGAGCGGCCTTGACCGCGGGGGTGGCATGGAGCGCGCCCAGCACCGAGACGGAGGCGATGGTGGCGCGGGCCAGTTCGGGCGTGACGTCGGCGGCGATGGTGGCGAGCCCCAGGACGTTGATCTGCAGCATCTGGCCCGCGCGCTGCGCCGCTTCGAGATCGGCGCGGCTGAAGTTGCGCAGGCCGAGATCCAGGCTGTGGCGCAGCGTGGACTGCTTGACCACGTCGCCATGCCGGTCGAGCTGGTTGCGGATCGCGGTACGGATGAAATCGGTGCGGTTGGAATAGAACCCCTCCTGCACCATCAGGTCGATCTGACCGAGATCGACATAGCCGAGATTGACCGTGATCTTCTCGGTGTCGGGCGCCTTGGCGCGGAGCGGCTGGACGTTATCGGGCATCGTGACGGCATCCATCTTGCCATCCCATTGGATGGTGCATGGATGGCATATGGATGTCCCTCAGACTTATTCAAGCGGCGCGTGTCATTCCATGCGCTGGCCCCCTCCCCCCGCCCTGTCACCCGCGTTCCGAGCCAGCGGCCCGCTGCTGGAGGCGCGCGACGCCGCGGGAGATGAACGGCCGCACGGGAAGGAACAGCCGGTAGCCCAATTCCAGCACCGCCAGCACGCCCGGCAGCGACGCCAGCCGCGCCGCCCAGCGCCACCGCGGCAGCCGCCGCCAGACCTCGACGAATGCTTCCGCGCCCGAGAGCAGCCGTCCGTCACCGGCGCGCACATGGAACCGCGCCATGGCCTCGCGCTGGGTCAGTCCCTCCGGAGGCGCGGCCCCCGCCGCGGAGACGTCGACGAAGCACAGCGCGCCGTCCTGGTCCGTGCGGCTGTAGTAACCGATCTCCGCCCTGCACAGCGGGCAGGATCCGTCATAATAAACGGTCGACGTCGCGCGCTCCGGCTCCATCCGGATCTCCTTCGGGAACGGCCGATCTCAGCCCTTAAGTCGGATACGTTTCGCGGACCGGTTTGGGTCTGCGTGCTCCCGGGATCGTGTTGATCTCGGCGCTATTACGGGTTGTTACGGTGCAAGTTTACGGAGACAGTGCACAGAACTGCGCAAGTCTCGTTGCGCGGCCTGTCTCCGCTCAATCCTCCGCTGCCGGCTTCGGCCCGCGTTTGGCCGGCTTGAGCACGCGCCCGGTCATTTTCTCGATTCGGGTGAGGAAACGGTCGCTGCCGATCGGACGCCCGATGCTCTCGGCGGCGCGCAGGCGGGCGAACAGTTCCTCCTCATCCTCGGGCGCGCGGCTCAGGAGCCCGGCCATGTCCGGAAACATCGTCTTGACAGGCTCGCGCGCGGTGACGCCGTCGTCGCGCCCGCGCAGATGCGCGCGCGTGCTCGACCACGCCCAGTCCTGGGCGCGTGTCACCAGCCGCGCCCGCACCGGGTTGAGGCTGACATAGCGCAGCGCCGCCGCCAGATGCGCCTCGTCCATCGCCACCGCGCCGAACCGCCCCTGCCAGAAATGCCCGCTGCGCTTGCGGCGCGCCTGGATGATTCCGGCATAGACACGATGCACCCGCGACAGCGCCCGACGCAGGCCATCGGCATCCGACGGCACCAGGATCAGATGCACATGGTTCGGCATCAGGCACCACGCCCACACCGCAACGTCGGCCGCCTGGCAATGGGTCGCAAGCAGGTCACGATAGAGCGCGTAATCGTCGTCACCGAAAAAGGTGCGTGCGCGACCATTGCCGCGCTGGGTGACATGATGCGGCAGACCGGGGACGACGACACGGGCAAGGCGGGCCATGTGCCATCCTGCGCGTTCGGGCGACGGATGTCAAATTAAATGCACTGTCACCGTAATACCTGGATCATGCCGAATAAATAGCCGCCACTAATTAATTAGTTAATACTATTGTTATCGGAGCGACGGCCCCCTGACGACCTCCCCTCGCGATCCGCCTACCCCTTCCAGCAGGGCTGTCGGATATGAGCAGACATCGGCGCGCTCCGAGGGAGCCCGACAATGAGTTACTGCGTCATGCCCGGGCTTGACCCGGGCATCCACGCTTTCTTTCCACGCCAAACCGACGTGGATGGCCGGGACAAGCCCGGCCATGACGGCGGGGAAGCAGACGAGCGCGAACCAAGAATCGCCATATGCGATTGCCCGTCCCCTGCACGGGCCGCCCGCAGGGCCGGCGCGATCAGCAGACCCCAACCGAAAATCCGAATTATACGCCTTCTGTTTTTCGGAAATCAATGCTATGATCTCGCCATCCCGCCTCACTTGAGGGGCGCATCGCGATCGTCACGAGCGTGGGGTGCGGGATGCGGTGGGCGTGTCGGGTTGCAGCGTGAGCGATCATGCCGACGAACGATCCGATACGCACGGCGAAATCGTGTGGTCCTGGTCTCCCGGTGCTGAGACCAAGTTCGCGCTGCCACGTTCGACGAGCGCGCGGGCGACGGGGGCAAAACGCCGGTCCCCGGGGAGAGCACGTATAAGCCGTTCCAGCCATCGCGCGGGGAAGGCCGGATGATCCGGCCCGTACCTGTGGTGACTGCCGCCTGCTTTTTCTGCTGCAGGCGGGCCATGGGTGCCGACCGGCACCCGGCCTTCCCCGCGCCCTCATTCTCGAGAGGGCGATCAGATGAGCAACACTCGGACGCGAAAGCGGGTGCGAGGATGAGAACGCATGTTTCACCACCGTCATTGCGAGGAGCGCAGCGACGAAGCAATCCAGCGTCGTCGCGGGACTCTGGATTGCTTCGCTCGCAATGGCGCCCCTCTCTACTGTCGTCGTCCCGGCAAGCCGCGACGCCGCGCAGCGGCGCGGCGCCGACCCGGGACCCGGACTCCGCGGCGGTCGTGTGAGGCATGATGGAGCATGCAGCCTTCGCCCCATGCAAGACGGTGGTTATGGATTCCGGCGTGCGCCGGGATGACACCGAATGTTTGGGGGCTGCGGGGGGCTCACGGATGTATGCTTGAACCTTTACTCCCGCCATCGGAACACACCCAAGCGCCTCACTCCCGCCAAATCCCGCAGAAAAACCGACTGAATCCGCCTCCCCGATCCGGTACACTTGCGACGTGACAAACCGCCCTACGATTCTCGTCTTCGACTCCGGCCTCGGCGGCCTTTCCGTGCTGCGCGAGGTGGTGCGCGCCCGCCCCGATGCGCATTACGTCTATGTCGCCGACGACGCGTTCTTTCCCTACGGCCATCACAGCCAGGAGGCGCTGATCGCCCGCGTGGTGCCGCTGATGGGCGAGTTGATCGCCGGACATCGGCCGGACCTGATCGTGATCGCCTGCAACACCGCGTCGGTGCAGACGCTGGCGCCGCTGCGCGCCGCTTACGCCACGCCGTTCGTCGGCACCGTGCCGGCGATCAAGCCGGCCTGCGCGCAGTCGCGGACCAAACGCGTGTCGGTGCTCGGCACCAAGGCGACCGTGCAGCGCGAATACACCCACGCCCTCATCCGCGACTTTGCGCAAGGCTGCGCCGTGACCCTGGTCGGCTCGCCGGAGCTGGCCTCGCTGGCCGAAGCGGCGCTCAGCGGAACCAGCGTCAGCGACGCGGCCATCGCGGCCGAGATCGCGCCCTGCTTCGTCGGCGATGCCACCGATCCCGCAGGCCGCACCGACACGGTCGTACTCGCCTGCACGCATTATCCGCTGCTGCTCGATCGCCTTGAACGGCTGGCGCCATGGCCGATCGCCTGGATCGACCCGGCACCGGCCATCGCGCGCCGTGTCGTGGATCTGCTGGGGCCGGCGACCGCGAGCGCCGGCGATTGCGGCGCCACCATGATCTTCACCTCGCAAAAGCCGCATCAACTCAGCCAGGCGCTGACGTCCTATTTCGGCGGCCGCGTGCCGGCCTGACGGAGACCTTGCGATGTCTGCGACGCCCAAACCGCTCAACCGCCTCAAACAGGCCTGGCGCGACAAGAGACCCACCTTCGGCGCGATCGCCACCATCCCGAGCATTCAGACCGTGCGCATCATGGCGCAGCAGCTCGACTGGATCATCGTCGACCTCGAGCACGGGCCGATCGATCTTTCCACCGCGCATGCGATGATCACGGCCACATCGGGCACACCCTGCGTCCCCCTGGTGCGCATCGCGGCCAACGAGCCGCATCTGGCGAAAGCGCCGATGGATCTCGGCGCCCTCGGCATCAACTTCCCGATGATCTCCAGCCGCACAGAGGCCGAGAAGGCGGTGCGCAGCGTGCGCTATCCGCCCCGCGGCGACCGGCTGTGGGGACCGTTCCACGCGCCGTTCCACTGGAACGTGTCGATGGCCGAGTACATGGCGACCGCCGATGACGACATGGTCTGCATGGTGACGATCGAGCATGTCGAGGCCGTCGAGCGCATCGACGAGATCATGGCCACGCCCGGCATCGACATCGCGGTGATCGGCCCCGGCGACTTGGCCACCTCGATCAACAAGCGCGGCCAGCTCGATGATCCCGCAGTGACATCCCTGATCGCCCGTGCCGAGGCCGGCATCCTCAAATCCGGCGTGCCGATCGGCGGCGCGGCGCGCTCGGCCGAGCAGGCCAATGCGATGATCGAACGCGGCTATGTGGCGCTGGCGCTGGGTTTCGACTGGTCCTTGTTCCAGCGCGGCATTGCCGCAAGCTTCGAAGGGATCAAACGCTGATTCGGTGCCGTCTGCGGCGCGCCTCAACTTTCCAACGAAAAACAACATTTGGGGAGAAGACCATGATGAAAAAGACGATTTTCGGCCTGTCGCTGACCGTGCTCGGACTTGGCGCGGCGCTGGCCCAGCAGCCGGCGATCAAGCGCACGCTGCTGCAGAAGACCGATTTTCCGGACGGTTATACCATCGTCCAGGCGATCGCCGAGGTGGCGGCCGGCGGCGCCGCGGGCCGGCATACCCATCCGGGCGTCGAGACCGCCTATATCCTGGAGGGCGAGGCGGATCTGATCGTCGAGGGACAGCCGGACCGGCGCCTGAAACCGGGTGATTCGTTCCAGATTCCCGCGGGCGTGGTCCATGACGCCAAGGTTCATGGCGACAAGGGCCTGAAAGTGCTCGGTGTTTACGTCGTCGACAAGACCAGGCCGCTCGCCTCGCCCGCGCCATAGGCGAGGGCTTTCGTTGCCCCGTCGCTCGGTGCTAACAGCAGCCGCCGCCGGGGCGACGGACAGGCCACAAAATACGGATCGGGAGTGACGGGTTCAGGATGCGCGGAACAACCAGGCCGATTTCCCTGCACCGCCGTCTGATCATCGATCTGATGCGTGCCTCCCGCGACGTGCCCTTCGTGTCGCTGTCCCGCTCGATTGCTATCGGCCCTCTGCTGGACGCGCGGGCCGCGGCCGCCTGCCCGCCCGGCTTCGCCGCGCTGTTCGTCAAGGCCTTCGCGCTGGTCGCCCGCGACGAGCCGGTGCTGCGCACGCTCTATGTCAAATGGCCGTGGCCCTGCTTCTACGAGCTGCCGCGCAGCGTCGCGACCGTGACCATCGCCCGGGTCGAGAATGGCGAGGATTGCGTGCTGCCGCAGCGCATCGCCGGACCGGAAAACATGACCCTGGCCGAGATCGACGCCATGATCCGGCAGGGCAAGGAGGCGCCGCTCGGCGACGTCCCGATGTTCCGCAAGATCATGCGGGCGACCCGGTTACCGCTGCCGCTGCGCCGCTTCGCCTGGTGGGTGGGGCTCAGTTTCGGCCGGCAACGGGCCAATTGGTTCGGCAATTTCTCCGTCACCAGCGTCGCCGCCTGTGGCGGCGGTGAGCTGCTGGCGCTGAGCCCGGGGCCGTTCATCATCAATTTCGACCTCGTCCAGCCGGATCAGACGATCCGCCTCCTGATCCGCTGGGACCACCGCGTCACCGATGGGGCCATGATCGCCAGGACGGCCATCCGGCTCGCCCAGGTGCTGAACGGCGAGCTCGCGGCCGAGCTGAGGGCGGCCGGCCGCGGAGCAGCGGACGCTGGCCGGAATTGCACCGCCGCGCGGGAGAAAATCGCCGTCCCGCAGGCGCCGGAGCGGTGATTTACCGGCCGGCGCGGCGGTTAAGGTTTGACAAGTCAGCGGTTTCTCCCTTAAGAACCGCCCTGCTCGCGGGCCGCTTTCGGCCCGCGTTGCGTTTCGCGACCCGTGGCCTCGTCCCCTCACGCTTTGGGGATCGGCCTGTCGGTGGACCGGGTTTCCCGGACACACAGGAGGGCGCGTTTCCTCAAACCCGAACGCAAGACTTGAAGAGGACGCGATGACTAAGCGCAGTGAGGCGAAGTACAAGATCGATCGCCGCATGGGCCAGAATATCTGGGGCCGCCCGAAGAGCCCCGTGAACCGCCGCGAATACGGCCCCGGCCAGCACGGCCAGCGCCGCAAGGGCAAGCTCTCCGATTTCGGCGTGCAGCTGCGCGCCAAGCAGAAGCTGAAGGGTTATTACGCCAACATCTCCGAGCGCCAGTTCCACGGCATCTATGTCGAGGCCGGCCGCTTGAAGGGTGACACCGGCGAGAACCTGATCGGCATTCTCGAGCGCCGTCTCGACACCGTGGTGTTCCGCGCCAAGTTCGTCTCGACCATGTTCGCCGCGCGCCAGTTCATCAACCACGGCCACATCAAGGTGAACGGCCGCAAGGTCAACATCGCGAGCTACCAAGTCAAGCCGGGCGACGTGATCGAGGTCAAGGAAGCCTCGAAGCAGCTCGCCATCGTGCTCGAAGCCACCCAGCTCGCCGAGCGTGACGTGCCCGACTATATCGAGGCCGATCACTCCAAGATGACAGCGAAGTTCATCCGCATCCCGGCGCTGTCGGACGTGCCGTTCGCGGTGCAGATGGAGCCGCATCTGATCGTCGAGTTCTACTCGCGCTGATCTTGACCGGACCCAGGTCCGATCACATCTGATATTCCGAAGGCCCTGGCACGCGCCGGGGCCTTTGTCTTTTGGAATTTCGGATGAGGCGAACAGATTCCCGAATGCCACACTTGCCACGAATTCGCCTCACCCTGGGCTGACAGCTCCGCCGTCCCGTGATTCACTGTCGCCAGTTGTAAAGTAGCGGGGCGTTCGCCATGGAGTTCAACAGGCGCACTATCATCTTCGGCGCATTGCCGACCGATGCGGTCGGCGCTCCGCCTCTTCCGCCGTTGCGTTCGCCACCGTTACGCGCACGGCCGTCGGGGATCCGCTACCGGTTCAACGACGGCGTCTATCCTTCGACCGTCTTCGACATTCTTGAACGCTCCTGCTGGCACGTCCAGTCCGATGCGACAGCCCATGTGATCCGCCATCTCGGCACCGGGCTCACCTTTGCCGACGCGCAACTCGGCTATGATCCGTTCGCGCTCGAGCTTCTCCATTGTTTCGATGAGGCCCACGACCAGCCCGACGACTGGCAGACCATGCTTGTCGGCTGGGCCGCGGTGAACATGGGCTGGAACATCAAGCGGCAGCGGCCGGGCGCCGCTCTGCTTCTTTCACCGTCCCGACGCAGCCCGCTGGAGTCCTGGGTGTTCGATTGTGCGAAGGCGCCGCTGCTGGTGACCAAGCCCATCGATATCTCCAGGCCGCTGCGGCCGGATATCTGGCTCGCAGCATGACCGGGATGGCGGCGCGTTTTGCCGAGAGGGCACGAGTTGGGTAAGGTCGCAGTCTGAAAGCCGAACGAGGACTGCCGATGTACTACACCCCGCCCCCGCGCGATCCCAAGGCGCCGCCCGTGCGCGTCAACCTGTTGTCCGACACGCAGACCCGCCCCACCGCCGCGATGCGCGAGGCGATGGCGCGGGCCGAGGTCGGCGATGAGCAGATCGGCGACGATCCGACCGTGCATGAATTGTGCGGGCGGGTCGCCACGCTACTCGGCAAGGAGGCCGCGGTGCTGATGCCGTCGGGCACCATGTGCAACGTCGCCGCGACGCTGGTGCATTGCCGGCCCGGCGACGAGATCCTGGCGCATGAGACCGCTCATATCATCTCGCGCGAAGGCGGGGCGCATGCCGCGCTCGGCGGCTTCCAGGTGACGCAGTTGAAAGGACCGGACGGCCAGTTCACGCCGGAGACATTGCGCGCCGCGCTGCATCCGCGCTCGCGCTATCAGCCGCCGCAGACCGTGGTCAGCGTTGAGCAGACCGCCAATATCGGCGGCGGGACGATCTGGAAGAAGGCCGCACTCGACGAGATCGTCGCGATCGCCAAGGCGAATGGCATGGCGACGCATATGGATGGCGCGCGGCTGCTCAATGCCACCGTCGCCACCGGCATTCCGGCGGCCGAGATGACCGCAGGCTGGGATTCGGCCTGGATCGATTTCTCCAAGGGTTTGGGCGCCCCCATCGGCGGCGTGCTCGCCGGCAGCGCCGGCTTCATCGACGAGGTCTGGCGCTGGAAGCAGCGGCTCGGCGGCGCGATGCGCCAGGCCGGGGTGATCGCAGCCGCCTGCATCCACGCGCTCGATCATCACGTTGACCGGCTGGCCGAGGATCACGCCAATGCGCGCGCGCTGGCGCGCGGGCTGGCGCAGATCCAGGGCATCGAGGTGCAGGAGCCCGAGACCAATCTCGTATTCTTCAGGCCCGACGGCGCCGGCGTCTCCGGCGACAGGATGGTGAGTGACTTGCGCCGGCGCGGCGTGCTGCTCGCGATGATGGACGGCCGCATCCGCGCCTGCACCCATCTCGACGTCTCAGCCGGCATGATCGAGGAAACGATCGGCCATGTCAGGGAGATCGTGCGCGGGGCATGAAGGAGCCCGGGGGACGCTCCGCTCACCTGGGCTACGTCAGAGCCTCGTAGACCAGCTGCCGCACCTCGTTGGCGATGCGGCCCCGCTGCGACGGCGCCTGCATCATGACGATGACGAACAGATCGTCGGCGGGATCGATGAAGAAGAACGTTCCGCCGACGCCGTCCCAGCCATATTCGCCTCGCGGCCGCGGCGGCTTCTCAACAAGAAGCACCGAGAATCCCAGGCCGAAACCGCTCTCCGCGCCCGGAAAGTAAAGATCATCACGACGAATTCCCGCCGCCAGGACATGATCCTGCGCCATCAACGCGACGGTCTCGGGCTTCAGATAGAGCTTGCCGTCGAGCGCGCCGCCATTCAGCAGCATCTGCGCAAACCGCGCATAGTCGGAGATGGTGCCGATCATGCCCGCCCCACCCGACTCCCAGCGCCGCGGCCGAATGGGATCGTCGAGGCCGGCAATCGGCCGATCGAACCAATCGCGCGGCGACGGCTCGGCAACGCGGCTGCGCTGGCTCGGGTCGGCGAGGACGAACGCGGTCTCGCGCATGCCGAGCGGCCCGAGCAGCCGCTCGGTCTCGAACTGAAACAGCGAGCGGCCGGAGACGATTTCGATCACCCGCCCGAGCACGTCGGTCGAGTGGCCGTAGTCCCACAACGTGCCGGGCTGTTCGGCGAGCGGCAGCCTGGCGAGGCGTGCGACGAAGGCGGCGTTGTCGATGTCGCCATCGAACAGATGCGCATTGGCATAGAGTCGGCGCACCGCCGTCTCGCCATAGAACCCGTAGGTGATGCCCGAGGTGTGACGCAGCAGATCGAGAATGGTGATCGGGCGCGCCAGCGGCGCCCCCTCGACCGTCGTCTCGGCAAAGGCAGGGATGAACTTCGACAGCGGGTCATTCAGGCTGAGCCTGCCGTCATCGACCAACATCATCGCAGCCACCGACGTGACCGGCTTGGTCATCGAGTAGATGCGAAAGATCGCATCCGCCGTCATCGGCGTGCGGGTCGCGGGATCGCGCAAGCCGAAGCTCTGCAGTAACGCCGGAGCGGCGTGCTGCTGCACCAGAACGACCGCGCCGGGAATGTTGCCGGAGGAGACCTCGTTTCGGAAGTAGTCGGAAACGCGATCGAGCCGCGCCCGATCGAGCTGGCGCGAGGCCCCGCCCGTCCGCGCCAGGACCGGCAGCATCGGCGCCGCGACAAGCCCACCGAGCAGCGCGCGGCGCGAGAGCAGCCGGATCTTGCAAGCGGGTTCGTCAGCGATCGGCCGCATTCACGTCGCGTGGCCGCGGTTGATGATGGCCTCGCTCAACGCCTGGTCGTGCAGCTCGGCACTCTGTTCGGAGAAGCAGCAGAACACGATCTGCGACAGCGACGTCTCCTCGCGGGTCGCATCGATCGCCGTCGATACCGCGATCGAGGCGGCAAGATCGGCGGGGAAGCGGAAGATTCCGGTCGAGATCGCGGGAAACGCGACGGAGTCCAGCAAATGCTTGTGGCACAGCTCGATCGAGCGACGATAGCACGACGCCAGCAATTCCGGCTCGCCGCGCTCGCCGCCCTGCCACACCGGACCCACCGTATGGATCACGTGGCGGGCCGGCAACCGGTAGCCCCGGGTGATCTTGGCCTCGCCGGTCCTGCAGCCATGGAGCATGCGGCATTCCATGACGAGCTCCGGTCCCGCCGCGCGATGGATTGCGCCATCGACGCCGCCACCGCCGAGCAACGACGAGTTGGCGGCGTTGACGATGGCGTCAACGCCGAGCTTGGTGATGTCGGCTGTGATGACCTCGAACCGGGTCGCGCCGATCTTTCGGACTGGATAGCTCAGGCCGAGGCTGCCGTGCCGACCGGAATGCCCTTGTCGGTGAACAGCTGTTGCAGCTCGCCGCTCTGGAACATCTCGCGCACGATGTCGCAACCGCCGACGAACTCACCCTTCACATAGAGCTGGGGGATGGTAGGCCAGTTGGAGAACGTCTTGATGCCGTTGCGGAGCTCGGCGGATTCCAGCACGTTCAGGCCCTTATAGCCGACGCCGACATGATCGAGAATCTGGACGACCTGGCCGGAAAATCCGCACTGCGGAAATTGCGGCGTCCCCTTCATGAACAGGACGACGTCGTTCGACTTCACTTCGTTGTCAATGAATTGCTCAATGCTCATCTTCGCTTCCTCTAGGGCGCCTCAAGGAACGCCTGGGGCTCGGTGCCGTCCTGCACCAGGGACGCATTCCGTCCCGGCTGACAGGCCACTCCCCTATATGTAGCGCAAACCGTTGTTCAGCCATAGTAAAATGCCGAGGATCAACCACCCCAAGGCCAGCCCCGGCCCCGTCATGGGCTGACGGCAGCAATATTATAGCCGCCGCGAGGGTTTCATCCCGTAACCAAGCCCCCATTTAGGACGAACTGTCCGGAGGAACTTGTTCCTGCGAACAACGTTCTCTCCACCCAAACGGAGACCCGCGTGACCAGTTCAGCCTCCGCCACGGCCTCGTCCCCCGCCCCAGCCACCTTGCCGACATCGAGCCACGGCTCCCTGGCCGGAAGCCTGATCGAGGCTTTTCTGGTGGTCCGCGGCGAAACCGAGCGACGGGCCGCACCGCTCAGCCCCGAAGATCAGGTGATCCAGTCGATGCCGGATGCCAGCCCGGCGAAATGGCACCGGGCCCATACGACCTGGTTCTTCGAACAATTCGTGCTCGGCGGGCATTGCCGCGGCTACGCCCCTTTCCACCCGGATTATGCCTTCCTGTTCAATTCCTATTATGTGAGTGCCGGCCCGCGGCATACCCGCGGCGAGCGCGGGCTGATCACTCGCCCCGGAGTGGCCGACATCACCGCCTACCGCCGCCATGTCGATGCCGCCATGGTCGACTTCCTGGGCCGCGCCGATGCGGCCACCTTGCAGGCGGTCGCACCGCTCGTCGAGGTCGGCCTCAATCATGAGCAGCAGCATCAGGAGTTGATGCTGACCGACATCCTGCACGCATTCGCACAGAATCCGACGGCCCCGGCCTATGATCCGGCTTGGCGCTTCCCCGCCCAGGCGGCCACCGGCGAAACGTGGGTTGACCTCCCGGAGGGCATCCACACCGTCGGCCATGCTGGCGGGGGCTATCATTTCGACAATGAGGGTCCGGCGCATCGGGCGCTGGTTGGGCCGGTCAAACTCGCGCGCAACCTCGTCACCAACGCCGAGTGGCTCGCCTTCATGGACGCCGGCGGCTACGAGATGGCGACGCTCTGGTTGATGGACGGCTTCGCCACCGCCACGCGCGAAGGCTGGCAGGCACCTGGCCACTGGTACAAGGTCGAGGGCGAATGGCGCATCATGACGCTCGGCGGCCTGCAGCCCGCCGACCCCGACGCACCGGTCTGCCACGTCAGCTATTACGAAGCGGACGCCTTCGCGCGCTGGCGCGGCAAGCATCTTCCGACGGAGATGGAGTGGGAAGTCGCCGCGCGCGGCCATCACCTCAACGATGCCTTCGGCACGGTCTGGCAATGGACGCGCAGCGCCTACAGCCCCTACCCCGGTTATCGGGCCATCGAAGGGGCGCTCGGCGAGTACAACGGCAAGTTCATGGTCAACCAGCTGGTGCTGCGCGGATCATCGCTGGCGACGCCAGCGGGCCACAGCCGCGTCACCTACCGCAACTTCTTTTATCCGCATCATCGCTGGCAATTCACGGGGCTGAGGCTCGCCGATTACGACTAGCCGTCAGCGTCAAATCCCGACAACCGCGCCCATGCGCGTCCTGGAGAGTATCATGAACGTCCACGTCAATGCTTTGGCCAATGCTCATCTCCCGGACGCCAAGACATCGGCCTTCGCGTCAGATGTGTTGGCTGGGTTGACGCAGCAGCCCAAGCAATTGTCACCGAAATACTTCTACGACGCCGCCGGATCGGATCTCTTCGAGCAGATCACACGGTTGCCGGAGTATTACCCGACGCGCACCGAGCTTGGCATTCTCAGAGATCGGGGTGCCGAGATTGCCGCGATCATCCCAGAGGATGCGGCCCTGATCGAGTTCGGCGCCGGCGCGACCACCAAGGTGCGGCTGCTGCTCGAAAACTGCGGCTTTGCAGCCTACGTCCCCGTCGATATTTCCGGCGACTTCCTGACCGCGCAGGCCGAGAGCTTGCGGCACGATTTCCCCGATTTGGCGGTCCACCCCGTCATCGCCGACTTCACCACGGCCTTCAGTCTGCCCCGCGCAATCGACGGCAAGCCGAAGGTCGGCTTCTTTCCGGGGTCGACGATCGGCAATTTCGAGCCGCATGAAGCCTGCCGTTTCCTGCGCTCCGCGCGGGAGATCCTCGGCACCGGCGCCCTGATGATCGTGGGCGTGGACCTTGAGAAGGACGAGCGGATCCTGCATGCGGCGTATAACGATGCAGCCGGCGTGACCGCCCGCTTCAATCTTAATCTGCTGTTGCGGATCAACCGCGAGCTCGGCGGCAATTTCGACCTGTCTGCCTTCGCCCACCGTGCCATCTACAATCGCGAGCAGCACCGCATCGAGATGCATCTGGTTGCGCGCAAGCCGCAGACCGTGCGCCTGCTCGGCACAACGATCGCGTTCCGGGCCGGCGAGAGCATTCACACCGAGAACAGCTACAAATACAGCATCGCGCGGTTTGGCGCGCTGGCGCGCGGCTCGGGCTGGAGCGTGCAGACCGTGTGGACAGATGCCAGCGAGATGTTCTCGGTTCAGGCGCTGGTCGCCGAGGCGTGAGGCTCCGGCTTCGCTCGCAATGACAGCGTCTCCCACAGCGCGACGATCGCGAGCAGCGCGCTCGTCAGCGCGGAAAGGAGCAGCGGCGACAGCGCAGGCGCGAACCAGCCGAGTCCGACCAGCGCAAGCAGGCCCGCGCCGTGAGACAGCTGGAGGAATCCGCGCGCTTCGCGCTTGAACAGGATGGTCCCGACGAGAAAGACGAATGGTCCTCCGATCGTGACGGCGACGGTCTTGAAGTCGCTATGTCCGAGGGGATGCTTGAGGACAATCTCGTCAGCCACGGCCGACACGATGATGCCGGCGACGATCGGCATATGCAGATAGGTGTAGGCCGATCGGGCAACGAGCCCGGATTGGGTGGATCGCGAGATCATCTCGGAGCCTGCCTCGGCACCGCGATTGAAATACACCGCCCACATCGCGACCGTACCGATGAAGGCGCTGGCAAAGGCGGCGATGTTGGCGCCGGACCAGTCGAGCTCCGCGAAAGTGGCACCGGTGACGACGATCGATTCTCCCAGCGCAATGATGATGAACAGCGCGCAGCGCTCCGCCATATGGCCGCCCTCGACCATCCAGTCTTCCACGGTCGAGCTGCCGAGACCCGGAACCCAGAAGCGAACGGCCGGCGAGATGTATTCCAGCGTGAGCGCAGCGCCCCAGAGCGCCATTCGCGATGTCCCCTCGGCCAGGCCGCCGAGCAGCCAGAGCACGGCGGATGCACAGAGCCAGGCCAGAATGCGGGCGGCGTTGCGGCGGACGGCCGATCGCTGCGGCGGCGTCGCTGTCAACCAGAAGGCGGTGCGGCCGACCTGCATCGCGGCGTAAGCGATCGCGAACCACAGGCCGCGATCCTCGAATGCCCGCGGGATCGACATCGACAGTACGAGGCCCGCCAGCATCAACGCAAACAGCAGGCCGCGAACAAGCGCTTTTTCAGGATCGAGCCAGTTGGTCACCCAGGCGGTATAGACCCAGACCCACCAGACCGCGAGGAACAGCATCGCCGTCTGCGCGGCGCCGAGCGGCGTGAAATGGCCAATCAGATAATGCGAGATCTGCGTCACCGCGTAGACGAAGACGAGATCGAAGAACAGCTCGACGAACGTCACACGGCTATGCCGGTTCGGCTCCAGAACCCGGAACAGCGCACCTCGCGGATTCTCCACTCCCACCTCCCCCAAGGTGTGCGCCGCGGCGTCAGCGCTGATCTGGGACCCCTGTCTGCAAGGCGAGGGCGTGCAGCACGTCTCCCATCTGGCCACGCAGCGATTGATAAACGAGCTGATGCTGCTGCACGCGGGACTTGCCGCGGAAGGTCTCCGAGATCACCGTGGCGGCGTAATGATCGCCATCGCCTGCGAGATCACGAATCGTCACCTGGGCATCGGGGATGGCGGCCTTGATCATCTGCTCGATATCGTGGGCATCCATGGGCATCCGATCAATCTCCTTCTGTGCTCGGTCCGAGGGCACCTTGGTGATACAGCGCCCGACCCTGGCGTGGGCCGTCGAATGCAACGAATCAAGGCACTCTCGCGCGACCGTGATGGCCGAAATTAGCGCGAACTGCTTTCGAGGTCACGTCCGGAGCCACTATATAGCTGGATACAACAAAATGGCAGGACCGGGTGCCGCACCCGGTCGACCAGATGAGGACGCGCAACATGAAGCTTCCCGGTCCGGACCACCCGATCACCATCACGCCCAATCCGAAGCGCGTGCGCGTGCTTGCCGGCGGGGCCGTGATTGCCGACACCACCCGCGCCTTGACGCTGAAAGAGGCGAGCTACCCGGCTGTCCAATATGTGCCGCGGGCCGACGCCAACATGGCAGCCCTCCAGAAGACGGCTCGCGTCACCCACTGTCCGTATAAGGGGGATGCCAGCTATTTCAGCATCGTCGCCAATGGCACCACTCTGGACAATGCGATCTGGAGCTACGAGGCCCCCTTCCCCGCGATGACCGAGATTGCGGGTCATCTGGCGTTCTATCCGGACAAGGTGCGGATCGAGGAAGTGGCTGATTGATCGTCATATGCCGCGCGGGCGGCGCAGGGGCCGAACCGCACGCGGTGTCGTTGACTCATGGTGCCTCGACCCTGAATGTCTAGACCCTGAAGATCGTCAATCCGAGGATCAGGAGCACGAGGAAGATCACCAGGAAGATGTAGAACAGGATCCGCGCAATGTCGGCGGAAGCTGCTGAAATGCCGGTGAAGCCGAGAATACCGGCAACCACCGAGATTACGAAGAACAGCAGCGCCCATTTGAGAATAGTCACGGTATGGTCCTCCAGTCCGGCGCCGTGCCGGCGCGTTCGCCTCACTAACGACGGTGCCTGGAACCGGTTCCTGGAGCGATCGCGCCTCGGACGGAAGAATCTCGCAACCGGGAGACCGCCGGCCCGTAACTTTGAGCGCCGCTCGTCGTAATGATCGATGACGAGAAATGTTCAACTGTGTGAGAAATCGGCTTGCGGGTCGCGGCGCTTGCTGATTTGCAGCATCGGCGATGAGATCGGGTGTCCCGGCGGGGTCATCCGCTGCTCGGCGCGAGTGCTGCCAATGTGCACGCGATCATTCAATTCTTGCTCACGCAGGTCGGACCGATCTTGCCGACGGCCTTGGCGATGAGGGCGGATGCAATCGTCCAGCGAGGTCGGCGAACTGACGCAGGGGCATTTGAGGGGGGTATATGGTCATATCGGTTACGCAATCGGCGGCGGCCGCGAAGGTCGAGCTTCAGGCCAGGCCTCGGGCCCGGGCGCGCAATGCAGCGCTCGACCATGCAAGAACATTCCTGACGCTGGTGGTGTTGCTGCATCACGCCGTGATTCCCTATACCTATTTCGGCCACACCGATCCGACCTCGTTCATCGGCTTCGATGGCATCGTGCTGGCCACCGACAGCTTCTTCATGGCGATGTTCTTCTTCCTGTCGGGCCTGTTCGTGTGGTCCGGCCTTGCCCACAAATCGACCTTGCAGCACTTGCGCGACCGGCTGCTGCGGCTTGGTCTGCCCTTCGTGATCGCTGCCCTGACCGTTATTCCGCTGGCTTATTATGCGATCGAATTGCGCGCCAATCCCGAGGCGACCTTCGCCGCATTCTGGTGGAAGACCGTCACCGTCGGCCCCTGGCCGAGCGGGCCGATCTGGTTCATCTGGGTGCTCCTGGCGTTCGATCTTGCGGCCGCGCTGCTTTACCGCGTCTCGCCGCACCTGCTCGATCCGATCAACCGGCTGTCGCTGCGCGCCTTCGCTCATCCGCGCGATTTCTTCTTCATCTTCCTGCTGATCACCGGCGTGCTCTACATCCCGGCGCGGCTGTATTTTGGACCGACGCATTGGTTCGAACTTGGTCCGCTCTCGGTCCAGGCCAGCCGCGTGCTGCTCTACGCCGCCTACTTCTTCGTCGGCGCCGGGATCGGCTCGGCCAATTTCGAGCGCGGCCTGCTGGCTGCCGAAGGGCAGATGTCGCAGCGTGGGCTCGGCGCATGGATCGTGGTCACGATCGTGCCTTACGCGCTGCTCTGGGTGCTGATCACGATCAAGCGTCAGGTGCTCGGCAATCCGCCCGAGCTGCCGCACTGGTACGAGGCGGCCTATGGCTTCTTCTTCGTGATCTTCAGCGCCGCGATGATGTTCGCGATCCTGTCCTACTTCCTCAACAACCGCCGTTCGGAATTCTCCGTGCTCGACCGGCTGCAGGCCGACGCCTATGGCATGTTCCTGGTGCACTATCCGATCGTGCTGTGGATCCAATATTGGTTGTTCGACCTCAGCCTGCCGGCCATCGTCAAGGCCACGATCGCCTTTGTCGGCAGCGTGTTGTTGAGCTGGGGAGCGACCTGGGTGTTACGGCAAATTCCGGGCGCGAAGAGCGTGTTGTAGGACGCCCCTGTCTCGTCCGTCATTGCGAGGAGCGAAGCGACGACGCAATCCAGGGTCCCGCCGGAGCTCTGGATTGCGTCGCTTCGCTCGCAATGACGCCAAGGGTAACCACTGCTCGGACAACGAACTCCGCTGTCGTCCCTGCGAAAGCGGGTCCCCATCGCCACAGGACTTTGTTGTTGGCGTGGGTCAACGATCAGCCCGCGCAACGCGTTCGTGCGCACGGCGTATGAGTCCCGGATCGGCGCCCCGTCGGCGCGGGGCGCCGCCGTGGCTTGTCCGGGACGACCGCGATGGACTAGGCAGCGCCGCCCATGTAGCCCGGCAGCCAGCTCTCGAACCGGGTCTTCAGCGTGGTGACCTCGACCGACGCCTCGCCGGCGATGGCAAGCGCCGAGCCGCCGGTGGTGCCGATACGGGTGCATGGCACGCCCGCACCGCGCATCTTGGCGAGCACGCGGCCGGCCTCGGTCTCCGGCACCGTCACCAGATAGCGGGCCTGGTCCTCGCCGAACCAATAAGCGTGCGGCACGATCGAAGCGGGGGCGGCCAGCAGCCGGGCGCCGATGCCGGACGCCATGGCCATCTCGGCCAGCGCCACCAGCAGGCCGCCGTCGGAGAGATCGTGCGCAGCGGTCGCCGTGCCCGCATGGATCATGCCCCGGACGACGTCGCCGATACGCTTCTCGGCGGCGAGATCGACCGGCGGCGGAGCGCCCTCCTCGCGGCCGCAGACGTCGCGCAGATACACCGACTGACCGAGCCAGCCATGAGTCTCGCCGATCAGCAGGATCGCCTCGCCTTCGGCCTTGAAGGCGATGCTGGCCGATTTGGTGAAATCGTCGAGCAGGCCGACGCCGCCGATCGAGGGCGTCGGCAGGATCGCGCGGCCGTTGGTCTCGTTGTAGAGCGAGACGTTGCCGGACACGACCGGGAAGTCGAGCGCGCGGCAGGCTTCCGAGATGCCCTTCAGGCAGCCGACGAACTGCCCCATGATCTCGGGCCGCTCCGGATTGCCGAAATTCAGATTGTCGGTGATCGCGAGCGGCCGACCGCCGACCGCGGTGATATTGCGCCAGGCCTCCGCCACCGCCTGCATGCCGCCTTGATAAGGATCGGCCTCGCAATAGCGCGGCGTCACGTCGACGGTCAGCGCCAAGCCTTTCGGCCCGTCCTGCACGCGCACGACAGCAGCATCGCCGCCCGGACGCTGCACGGTATTGCCGAGAATGACGTGATCATACTGCTCCCAGATCCAGCGCTTCGAGCACAGATCTGGCGTTGCGATCAGCTTCTCCAGCGCCGGGATGGTGTCCATGGGCGCCTTGACCTCGCGGGCATGGATCACCGGCAGCGCTGGCGAAGCCACGTGCGGACGGTCATAGAGCGGCGCCTCGTCGCCGAGCTCCTTGATCGGCAGGTCGGCCATGACGTCGCCGCCGTGCTTGACGACGAAGCGCTTGCTCGGCGTGGTGTAGCCGACGACGGCGAAGTCGAGCCCCCATTTGCGGAAGATCGCCTCGGCCTCCTTCTCCTTCTCCGGCTTCAGCACCATGAGCATGCGCTCCTGGCTTTCCGAGAGCATCATCTCATAGGCGCTCATGCCGGTCTCGCGGGTCGGCACCGCGTCGAGATCGAGGTCGACGCCGAGATCACCCTTGGCGCCCATCTCGACCGCCGAGCATGTCAGGCCCGCCGCCCCCATGTCCTGGATCGCGATCACGCAGTCGGCGGCCATGATCTCGAGGCACGCTTCGAGCAGCAGCTTCTCCGCAAAGGGATCGCCGACCTGCACCGTGGGGCGCTTCTCCTCGGAGGAGTCGTCGAACTCGGCGGAGGCCATCGAGGCGCCGTGGATGCCGTCGCGGCCGGTCTTGGAGCCGAGATAGACGATCGGCATGTTCACGCCGGAGGCCGCCGCATAGAAGATCTTGTCGGCATCGGCGAGGCCCACCGCCATCGCGTTGACCAGGATGTTGCCGTCATAGCGGGTGTGGAAACGGGTCTGGCCGCCCACCGTCGGCACGCCGAACGAGTTGCCATAGCCGCCGATGCCGGCGACCACGCCGGACACCAGGTGCCGGGTCTTGGGATGCTCCGGCGCGCCGAACGACAGCGCGTTCAGGCAGGCGATCGGGCGGGCGCCCATCGTGAAGACGTCGCGCAGGATGCCGCCGACGCCGGTGGTGGCACCCTGGTACGGCTCGATATAGCTCGGGTGATTGTGGCTCTCCATCTTGAACACGACCGCCTGGCCGTCGCCGATATCGATCACGCCGGCGTTCTCGCCCGGACCCTGGATCACCCAGGGTGCCTTGGTCGGCAGGCCCCGCAGATGGATCCGCGACGATTTGTACGAGCAGTGCTCGTTCCACATCGCCGAGAAGATGCCGAGCTCGGTGAAGGTCGGCACCCGCCCGATCAGCTTCAGGATGCGCTCATATTCGTCGGGCTTCAGGCCATGGGCGGCGACGAGCTCGGGGGTGATCTGCGGTTCATTGCGCATGGAGAAATGCCTTTGCCCCGTGGGCCGCTGGTCCCTTAAACCCTGCTTCATAGATACAGAGTCAGAAGCGGAAAAGGCCTTTTACGGCCCTATTCCGCCCTGTCCAGAGCTTTGGCCCGCCCCGCCAGGCGGGATATTTGCAGATTGGCGGCCAATCGGATTTAAGACGGTAAATCAACAGTTAAAGGCCCTGACACGTGCACGACCTGTCCCGTTCCGCCTTCGAGAACCGCCCCGGCATCCACATCGCGACCGACGGCGAGTTCGCCGGCTGGCGCACCTGGCTGCGCGACAGCTACGAATCCCATACCGGTCCGTTCTGGCACCGGATGGAGGAGGATGGCTCGATCCGATGCGCCTTCCGGGTCGAGAAGAAGCATCTCAATGGCGGCGGCAACGTCCATGGCGGCTGCCTGATGACCTTCGCCGATTACTGCCTGTTCGCCTTCGCCGCGCCGATCCTGCAGGGCCCGGGCGTGACCGTGTCGTTCTCGTCGGAATTCCTCGACGCCGCACGCGAGGGTGAGTTGATCGAAGCCACCGGCGAGGTCACCCGCGCCGGCGCCTCGCTGATCTTCCTCCGCGGCATGCTGCATTCCGGCACCCGGCCGCTGTTCTCATTCTCCGGCACGATCAAGCGGGTGAAGCGGCGCACACCGGACGCGGCGAATTCGCCGTAGCGGAGCGTTGCACGATAGGGCTGCTCGTCAGCACCAAGGAAAGGAAAAAGGCGGAAGCGCCGCCTTGCGCTCCCGCCCCTCCACTCGGTCTCCGCAGCGCGCCTATTGCTGCTGGTCGATCACCTGCACCACCTTCTGGTCGCGGGGGTCGACCAGCACGACCTGATCGCCGATCGCCAGATATTGGTAGTTGGCGAGCTCCGGATTGGCGCGGGCGAGCTCGTCGGGCACGCGACGCAGGCTCAGGCAGCTCGCGCCGGACGAAGAGGACGACGATGTGGTCGAGCCCACCGTGCTGGTCTCGGTGGCGGCGCGGCGCAGGATCTGGCGCTGGTCGTCCGACAGCACGATACGGGTCGAGCCCACGCCATAGCCGCCGCGATCGTAGCCCCGATCAGCGCGCATGCCGTTCTGCGGGATGATGTCGATGATCTCGCGGCTGCGCGGATCGACGATCGCGATCTCGTCATGCACGACGGTGTACTCGTAGCCGCGATATTCCGGCACGATGGTCACGATGTCCGACGGCAGCGGACGCGGCCGGACACGTTCCGGCAGGCGCTCGCCGACATTGATGCGGATGTCGACATTGGTCCGCGCTTGATCGAAGTCGTGATCGCGCTTGAGCTGATCGACCACGCGGGTCTTCTGCTGCGCGTTGACGGAGACCTGCGTGCTGGAGCGGTTGGCGCCGGGCTGGGCCGGATTGTTGGCCTGTCCGGTCGCATTCTGCTGACGTGTGTCGGCCGTGGTCGAACCCGGCTGCTGGTTCTGCTGCGCGGTGGAAGCCTTGTCCGCGCCAGTCGGCTGATTGGCCTGCTTGTTGCGGTCAGTCGACTGCTTGTCCGTCGCCTGCTTGTCGGCCGCTTGGTCGGAGGTGCCGGGCTTGCGCTCGTCCTGGCTCTGCCGGTTCTTGTCGGCACCGTTGCGGTCGTTGCGATCGGCTTCGCGATCCGACTTGCGCTCCGTCGCGCCCGATTTGGTTTCGGCGGCGCGGTCCTCGCCCTTGCGCTGATCCTCGGCGCGTCCCTGCTGCGGCTTGGACTCCGCCTTGGTCTTGCTGTCCGGCTGCTTGTCAGCCTGCTTGCTGTCGGTTGCCGACTTCGTCTCGGCGCTCTCCTTGGCGTCGCGGCCGCGCTCGGCGGCAGCTGGCCCGCGCTCGCCCTTGCTTTCGGCGCTCTGCTTGGCATCAGGCGCCGACCGTTCCGAGGACCGCTCCGAGGACCGCTCCTGGGCCTGCTCGCGGCCCGCCGCGGAGGACGGCTCGCCCCGGCGCGGCTCCTGCGCGCTCTGCCGCGTCTCGGATGCGCCGCGTTCAGCAGCCGCGGCGCCGCCGCCTTTGACCTCGCCTTTGGCTTCGCTGCCGGGCCGAGTCGCCTCGCGCGCCGTGGGAGCGGCAGCACCGCTCTCGCGCTTCGTGTCCGATTGCGCCGATGCAGCACCTGATGCCGTGCCGATCGCCAGGATGATCGCGGCCGTTCCCAGCCAATGTTTCGTCGTCATAAGAGAACCTCCTTGGTTCCCTGCCCCACTCGCGGGCGGACAACGCGAACAGCCGCTCGGCGTTGCCGGGCGGCGCGAGAAAAAACTGCGGAACGATTTCGATGAACGGCGTCTTCATCGACCGCCAAGAACCGCCTGCGGCCGCGCGGGCCGCCGCTCTATGGAGCGGCAGCGTTCGCACGCCTTACCGCGACGACGGGCCGAGCAGGGCCATGACGGGAATGGCAAACTGGGCAAAGTTGGCGGTGCTGCCCGTTTCGCTGCTCGCCGTGCTGATCAGACTTGCGCTGCCCTTTGCGCCAAACAGGACGCCGCTGACCTGATATTCCTTGGTCCCATCCGGCGCCACCTTCAGACGGCGCACCCGGAACACCCGCGGCACGCCGGTGCCGTTGTCGCCCTCCACGCGCAGAATTGTGGTCTTCTGGCCGGGCACGCGCTGGTCCAGCAGCTTGACCGTCTGTTCCTGTGACGCGCGGAATTGCTCGATCGTCAAGGTCGTGTTGGGCGCATAGAGCCGATAGCTCACTTTCGAGCCCGGGCCGCATTTGGCATCCTCGCACAGGAAGAAGGTCACGTCGGTGCCGTTCGGTCGCTGTGGTGTCCAGCCGCGCACAGCCACCGGCTGACTCGGCGCAGCAGGCGACGGAGTCTCAGCCCGGACGGCATCGAGGCCCGGGACGGCCAAGAGCAACATCAGAACGAAAGGCCAGCGCAGAGTGCGCCGGGTAGCAGGCAGCGTCGACATCAAGGCACCGTCGGGATCAAGGCAAGGGCGGAGGTCATGGACGATCCAAAGTTGGAGGAACGTCCCTCATCCCTCCGCCGCCAATCGATCGTTTGTTGGTCCGGCTGCCGAGCGTCCCGCCCCGGACGTGACGGGCGCTGCTGCTGAGAGAGGATCAGGCCGCGCGGTCGAGATGCGCGACGAGGCCGGCGAACAGGCCGCGGCCGTCGGTGCAGCCCATGATGTCCTCGACGTGATTCTCGGGATGCGGCATCATGCCGAGCACATTGCCGCTCTCGTTGACGATGCCGGCGATGGAATGCGCGGCGCCGTTGATGTTGCTGAGGTCGCCGACCTCGCCATCGGCCGAGCAGTAACGATACAGCACGCGCCCATCACCATTGAGCCGCTTCAACGTCTCTTCATCGGCCGCGTAATTGCCCTCGCCATGGGCGACCGGCACGCGGATGACCTGGCCGGCATTGTAGCCGCGGGTGAACGGCGAGTCCGAGCGCTCGACGCGCAGATGCACGTCCTTGCAGATGAACTTCAGCCGGTCGTTGCGCATCAGCACGCCCGGCAGCAGGCCCGACTCGCACAGGATCTGGAAGCCGTTGCAGACGCCGAGCACGAGGCCACCCTTGGCGGCGTGATCGCGCACCGCATCCATCACCGGCGCCCGCGCGGCGATCGCGCCACAGCGCAGATAATCGCCATAGGAGAAGCCGCCGGGCACCACGACGAGGTCGGTTCCCTTCGGCAGCGCCGTCTCGGCGTGCCAGACCATCGCCGGCTCATGGCCGGAGATCATGCGCAAGGCCCGCGCCATGTCGCGTTCGCGGTTGATGCCTGGGAAGACGAGGACGGCGGATTTCATGTTCTACGTGCTTGCTCGAGAATGATCCCCTCGCAGCGTCGCGAGAGTATGTGAGTCTGACGAGAGCTCCCGGTTCAACGCTCGCACACCAGCAAGCAGCTCATCGACTGAAGCTTCGACCCGGACCAGATCACGCGAGACCTCAAGCACCAGCTCGTAGATCTCGCGGTCGGTCACGACCATCGCCTACCCCAACAGCTCCACCCGGTAATTCTCGATCACCGTATTGGCGAGCAGCTTGTCGGCGGCGGCTTTCAGCGCCGCCTCCGCCTTGGCCTTGTCGTCGCCTGCGAGCTCGATGTCGAACACCTTGCCCTGGCGCACGCTGGCGACGCCGTCGACGCCGAGCGACTTGAGGGCGCCCTCGATCGCCTTACCCTGGGGATCGAGGATGCCGGATTTCAGCGTCACCGTGACACGCGCTTTCACGTCTTGCTTCCCTTTAGCTCTTGACCAGGACCGGGCCGGAGCCCGCCGGACGCTCGTTCTCCATCAGGATGCCGAGCCGCTTGGCGACCTCGGTATAGGCCTCCAGAAGGCCGCCAAGATCACGACGGAAGCGGTCCTTGTCGAGCTTCTCGTTCGACTTGATGTCCCACAGCCGGCAGGAATCGGGGGAAATCTCGTCGGCGACGATGATCCGCATCATCTCGTTCTCGAACAGCCGGCCGCATTCCATCTTGAAATCGACCAGACGGATGCCGATGCCGAGGAAAAGCCCGGTCAGGAAGTCGTTGACGCGAATGGCCAGCGCCATGATGTCGTCGATCTCCTGGGGAGTAGCCCAGCCGAACGCCGTGATGTGCTCCTCCGACACCATGGGGTCGTTGAGCTGGTCGTTCTTGTAATAGAATTCGATGATCGAACGCGGCAGCTGGGTGCCTTCCTCGATGCCGAGGCGCTGCGACAGCGAGCCCGCCGCCACATTGCGCACCACGACCTCGAGCGGCACGATCTCGACCTCGCGAATCAACTGCTCGCGCATGTTGAGCCGGCGGATGAAGTGGGTCGGCACCCCGATGTCGTTGAGGTGCTGAAACAGGTACTCCGAGATGCGGTTGTTGAGGACGCCCTTGCCTTCGATCACCTGGTGCTTCTTGGCATTGAAGGCGGTGGCGTCGTCCTTGAAGTGCTGGATCAGGGTGCCGGGCTCGGGACCTTCGTAAAGGACCTTGGCCTTGCCTTCATAAATGCGACGCCGACGGCTCATTGGGATGTACCGTGTTTTGTTGAAATCCATGAAATGGTGGGCTCCGGATGACTTTGGACAGGACCACGACGGAGCTGCCGCGAGGGCCTGGATTCTGACGGAAACAGAACAGGAACCGGGCCTGTGGGAAACCTATCCCATTGGTGTCCCGAGCACAATCGATCCAGACCACGGAAGCGGAGTTTTACCGCCCTTCCCTGCGGCCTCGTGCCCGTTGTATTGACAAGGTGTTCCAATTATTTAGGCGTGCGGCCACCGCCCCGCAACCGCCTGCGCGGTTAACCCTTTTCGGCAACACTGGAAGTTCCGGCTATGACCACGTTCGACAAGCGCGAGGACGCGTTCGAGAAGCAATTCGCTCATGACGAGGAATTGAAATTCAAGGCGGAAGCCCGCCGCAACAAGCTCCTCGGCCTCTGGGCCGCCGAAAAGCTCGGCAAGAGCGGCGCTGACGCCGATGCCTATGCCAAGGAGGTCGTCGCGGCCGATTTCGAGGAAGCGGGCGACGCCGACGTGCTGCGCAAGGTGCTCGGCGATCTCTCCGCCAAGGGCGCGGCCGTGACCGAGGCCGAGGTCCGCGCCAAGATGAGCGAGTTGCTGGCGACCGCGGTCGCCCAGATCAAGGCGGGATAATCGCCCTGCGACGGAACGGCTATTTGATGCTGATCTGAAAATTCATCGCGCCGTTCACGTTAAAGCCCTCCTGCTGCTGCTGGCCGTACTGCCGGTTGATGTTGGTGCTGACCGACTCCATCCGGCAGTCCTTGGCGAGGACCTCGCGCAAGAGGTCGCATTCGCGCGCCGCCATCTCGTACACCGTGCGGCGCGCGCGATCGCGCAGTTTCTGGGCCTCGTCGCCGTCTCCGGTCGGCCCTGCGACGAAGAAGTTCACTGAACTCTGGACCCGTACAAGACCTTCCTGACGCGGGCTGGCGCCGGCTTGTTCGACAATGATGCGCTGTCCCTGTGCCTGGCTTGCGGCAGGTGCAACGACAAGCAAAGCGATTGCAGCAGCAAGCGAGAATTGAAGGCGCGGCATTCGATACTCCGACATTGAGGTGGCGCGTTCATCTCCTATCAATTGCGGATTGCAGATTGACGAATCGACATGCTGTCAAACTCATCGGCCACTTCAGTCTCGCTTAACCACGTCGACGTCACGCAACCGAGCGGCCAATAGAGTCCCCCTATTCGCCGCTCCCTATTCGCCCCTGGCTCACTCTTCCTTGAAGCCGTACTCCGGCACGTTGCCGCTGGCGCCGTAATATTTGTAGGGCAGGAACTTGCCCGACATCGTGATCTTGACCCGGTCGCCCTTGGCATTGGGCAGGCGCTCCATCACCATGTCGAAATCGATCGCCGACATGATGCCATCGCCGAACTCCTCCTGGATCAGCTCCTTCCAGGCCGGACCGTTGATCATCACGAGCTCATAGAAGCGATAGATCAAAGGATCGGTCGGCGGCATCTGCACGCCCTCGCCGCGCATCGGCGTCTCGTTCAGCATCGCGATCTCGGACTTCGACAGGCCGAACAGCTCGCCGGCATTCGCGGCCTGCGGCTTCGTCAGCTTCATCTGGCCAAGAAGGGCGCCGACGATCAGCACCTCGGAATAGCCGCCGATCTTTTCGCAGATGTACTTCCAGCTCCAGCCCTTCTCGCGCTTGATGTCGAGCAGCTTCTCGGTGAGGTCGGATCGCTTCATGCTTGGTCTCCCTTGCTGGGCCTTCGTTGACGGGTTTCTTCTGATTGTCAGCGCGCGACCGCCTGCGGCGCATCGCTGTCGACCGGCTTGGATGCGACGATCGTCGGCTCCGTCCGGCCGATCTTCACCACCGGCACCTTGCGCGGATCATGATCCGGCGTCTCGGCGGTGAAGATCTTGCTGCGGCTGACCAGGAAGTCGATGATGTGGTTGCGCAGCGCGTAATACAGCGGATGGCGATGCAGGTCACCGCGCAGCCGGTCTTTCGGCAGCGGATTCTCGACGATCTCGGCCAGGACAGCACCGGGCCCATTGGTCATCAGCACGATCTTGTCGGCGAGATAGATCGCCTCATCCACGTCGTGGGTGATCATGAACACGGTCTGGCCGGTCTCGACGCAGATGCGCCGGACCTCGTCCTGCAAGGTGCCGCGCGTCAGCGCGTCCAGCGCCGAGAACGGCTCGTCCATCAGCATGATCTTCGGCGTGATCGACAGCGCCCGGGCAATGCCGACGCGCTGCTTCATGCCGCCGGACAGTTCGGACGGCCGCTTGTGCTCGGAGCCTGCGAGGCCAACCAGCTCGATATATTTGAGCGCATGCGCCTTGACCTTGGCGCGATCCCATCTGCGCCATTTCGACGAGATCGCATAGGCGACATTGCCGAGCACCGTCCGCCACGGCAACAGCGCATGGCTCTGGAAGATCACGGCGCGGTCGAGGCTCGGTCCCTCGATGGCCTGGCCGTCGACAATGACAGCGCCCTCGCTCGGCACATCCAGCCCGGCCAGGATGTTGAGCACGGTGGTCTTGCCACAGCCGGAATGCCCGATCACGCAGACGAACTCGCCGCGGGCCATGCCGAGCCACAGATTCTCGAAGATCGTCGTGCTGCGCGCGCCGTCGTAGCGCTTGGCGATGCCTTCGATCGAGATGAACTTGTCGGTCATGGCTCGCCTACTCCGGAAACGTCACGAGCCGCGACACGCGGGCCAGGATCTGGTCCAGCACCATGCCGACGACGCCGATCAGCAGGATCGCGATGATCACGTTGGTGATCGAGAGATTGTTCCACTCGTTCCAGACGAAGTAGCCGATGCCGGTGCCGCCGACCAGCATCTCGGCGGCGACGATGACGAGCCAGGCGATGCCGATCGAGATTCGCATGCCCGTGAGGATGGTCGGCGCCGCCGCCGGCAGGATAACGGTGAAGGCACGGCGGACATTGCCGACCTCGAGCGTGCGCGCGACGTTGATCCACTCCTTGCGGACGCTGGCGACGCCGAAGGCGGTGTTGATCAGCATCGGCCACACCGAGCAGATGAAGATCACGAAGATCGCCGACAGGCTCGAATCCTTGATCGTGTAGAGCGCCAGCGGCATCCAGGCGAGCGGTGAGATCGGCTTCATGATCTGGATGAACGGATCGAGGGCCTTGCTCATCAAGGGCGACATGCCGATCAGAAAGCCGAGCGGGATCGCGATCGCGACCGCGATCAGATAGCCCAGCATCACCCGCCCGAGCGAGAAGGCGAGCTGGATGCCGAGCCCCTTGTCGTTCGGCCCGTTATCATAGAACGGCCGCTTCAGATGCTCCCACAGCTTGGCGCCGACATCGAGCGGCCCGGGCATCGCCGACTTGCCCTGCGTGGCGGTCATGCCCATCAGCTTGGCGTATTCGGGGCTCATATTGGCCGCCGTCCCCGTGCTGCGCGTGGCGAGATGCCAGGCACCGAGGAAGACGGCCAGCAGTACGATCGAGACGACGGCGGCGCGCAGACGGAGGGAGGCGGTCATGCCGTCGCTCCACCCACGGTGTCGTCCCTGCGAACGCAGGGACCCATGGCCACCGTCGTCAGTTGATGGATAAGACAATCGCGACCGCCCCTGCCCCAAGGCAGGTCACTGCGTAGGGGTCCCCGCGTTCGCGGGGACGACACCATTGGGGAGGTCAGCAGCGCCGCGCATATCGCCCCCATCACGAGGCCTTCTTGATCTTGAAGCTGGCGACGTAATCATCTGGCTTGGTTGGATCGAACGGCTTGCCCATCACCGAGAACGATTTGTAGGAGTCCTTCGGCGGCGTCAGGCCCATCTGGGTCATGACCTTGCGGGTGTCGGTGGCCAGATAGATCTGCTCGGCAACCGCCTTGTAGTCGACATCGCCCTTGATCTGGCCCCAGCGCTTCATCTGGGTCAGCATCCACACCGCAAAGGACTGCCACGGGAACGGATCGAAATCGACACGTTTCGGGTCGGTCTTCACGCCACCAAGGCCGTCGGCATAGGTGCCGGTCAACACCTGCTCCAGCACCGTCACCGGCGCGTTGATGTAGTTGGCCGGCGCGATCGCCTCCGCAATCTGCTTGCGGTTATCCGCCTTCGACGCGTAGGCCGTGGCATCGACGATGGCGCGGGTCAGCGCGGCGAAGCTGTTCGGCGCGGATGTAATGAACTCGCGGCTGGCGGCGAAGCTGCAGCAGGGATGGCCGTCCCAGATCTCCTTGGACAGAATATGCAGGAAGCCGACGCCGTCATAGATCGCGCGCTGGCAGATGTTGTCGGGCGCAAGGAAGCCGTCGATGTTGTCGGCCCTGAGGTTGGCGACCATCTCCGGCGGCGGCACCGAACGCAGCTGCACGTCGGTATCGGGATCGATGCCGTGCTCGGCGAGATAATAGCGCAGAAGATAATTGTGCATCGAATAGTCGAAGGGAATCGCGAATTTGAGACCCTTCCAATCCTTCGGATCGCGCTTGTCCTTGTGCTTCATCGACAGCACGATGCCCTGCCCGTTGATGTTCTCGATCGCGGGCACGGTGAAGGGGATCGGCTGCGCGCCGAGCCCCAGCGAGATCGCGATCGGCATCGGCGCCAGCATATGCGAGGCGTCGTATTCCTTGTTGATGGTCTTGTCGCGGATGACGGCCCAGCCCGCGGTCTTCACCACCTCCACATTCAGGCCAGCCTTCGCATAGAAGCCGAGCGGCGCCGCCATGATGATCGGCGTGGCGCAGGTGATCGGGATGAAACCGACCTTGAGATCCTTCTTCTCAGGTGCCCCCGCTTCGGCGAAGGCTTCGGTCGCGGTCTTCAGCGGGAAGAATTGCGACACCGCGGCCAGCGCGGTGGCCGCGCCGACCGATTTCAGGAACGCGCGGCGCGTGGCGGCTTGCGGAAAGACGGCGCGCAGCACCGCCGAGGCGACGACGTTCTCGTAGCGCTTCTCCGCGGACTCCACCACCGGCTCACAGCGCAACGCGCGCAGGGCGTGCTCATGTTCGGCCGGACTGCGATGCTGGCCGCAAATACAACCGGCATTCACGCGTGAATCGGCATCGAACGGATCATCGAAAATCGACATGTGCTGCGCCCCTTTGTCACACCCGCGCTATCAGCGCCTTCGAACAGCTCGTCCGGCCGCATTTTTCAGCGGCCGGACGTGCATAACATGCAGCTTCTATGCCGCTTTGCTGGTCATCGCCGGCATCGGCAGGCCTTCCTCGATCGGCAGCGACGGGTCGCGCGACCACTCGTTCCACGAGCCGAAATACATCCGCACATCCTTCACACCGGCGTTCTTCAGCGCGAGGAACGTGTTCGACGCCCGCGCGCCCTTGAAGCAGTAGAGATAGACCGGCGTGTCGACGTTGATGCCGACGGTGGCGCATTCGGCGAGGATCTCGTCCTTAGACTTGAAGCGCGGGCCTTCGCCGGTCGGCTTCATCATGCGGTACCATTCGAGCCACACGGCGCCGGGGATGCGGCCCTTGCGCGGGCAGAAATCCTTGCCGTAGGGCGAGGATGAATCGCCGATCCACTCATCGACGTCGCGGACGTCGAGGATCGCGATCGCAGGATTGCCGACCGCCGCCAGCATGGCCTTGGCATCGATCAGGATGCTGCCCGCCTCCGGTACGATCTTGAACGAAGCCTTCGCCGGCGTCGGCACATCGGTCGTGATCGGCAAGCCCGTCGCGACCCAGGCGTCGTAGCCGCCATGCAGCACCTTCACCTTGGGATAGCCGAGCATCGTCAGCAGGAAATAGCCGCGGCAGGACTGGCCGAAGCCGGAGTTCATCGATTGCTCATAGACCACGGCCGTCTCGGCGCCCGACAGACCGGCCGCGCCGAAGGCGTCGGCGAATTTTGTCTTCAGCTCTTCGATGCCCTCCGGCGTCGACGTCGCAAGATAGGTGAAGATCTCATGGACGTTGACGGCGCCGGGAAGATGTCCCGCACCATAGGCATCGGGATTGCGGGTGTCGATGACGACACACGGCTCGGTCTTGATGAGTTCAGCGAGTTCGCCGGCAGTAATCAGAACGTCCGTCATGGCAGGCCTCTCCTGGTGGATGTGTTGGTTTGCCGTTCTCGCCGGCGTCAGCCGTCGGCGAGCATCTTGCGGAGCTGCTTGGTCGCGGGGGTGACGATCGCGACGAAATAGGCCTCGCGCAGGCGACGTTCGGCGCGATTGCCCTTGATGTAGCCGCGCGCCCCGCAATGGAGCATCGCGGCGTGAGCTGCAGCAACGCTGGCCTCGCCGGCCCGCAGGCGCAGCGCGACCACCTTGCGCCAGTAGGTCTCGTCCGTGTTGTAGGGATCACTGGCCAGGATGGCCGTCTCCTTGGCGAGCTCGTCGGCGAGCGCGCTGAAGTCGACCGGCTGTTGCGGCAGATAGCGGTTGACATGGCCGAGCGGCGCCTCGACCTCCTGCATGATCTTGATGCAGTCCTTGATCAGGCCGAGCGCCATGCCGGCCTGAAGCAAAATGAAGCCGGCGCGGATCTTCTTGACGAAGGGCCCCGCGGGATCGGCGAGGATCAATTCGTCCGGCACGAACAGGTCGCGGAACTGGATGCCATAGGTGCCGGTGCCGTCCATCGCCAGGAACGGCTGGCATGGCTGCAGGGTCACCGCCGGATCGGCGCAATCGGCCACGAACATCACGATCTCGCCGGGCGCATCCTCGCGCTCGAAGATCGTGCCGAACATGTGGTCGGGCCCGAGATTGGAGACCCAGGGCAGCGCGCCGCGCACGATATAACCGCCCTCGACCTTCCGCCCCTTCAGCTTCAGCTTCTCGATGCCGAAAAAGCTCTTCATCGGGTTGGAGAGCCCGGTGCCGCCGAGCAGCCGGCCACAGGCCGCATCGTCGAGCAGGCGATCGACCAGCGCCCGGTTGCTCGAATTCGCGATGTACCAGACCAGCGTGTTCTGGCACCACGCCATGAAGGCCGAGGCGCCGCAGACCTCGCCGATCGCCGCGATCGCGGCGATCGCGCTGTTCAGATCAGCCTCGCCATTGTCAGGCACATGGCTGCTCCAGGCGCCGACCTCGCCGAAGCGGCGGAGCACCTCGGCCGGATACACCGTGCCGGCGTCGATGCCAGCGGCCAGCGGCGCGAGCTCATTGCGCGCGATCGCCGCCACCTGCTCGACGGTCGACGGCATGGGCATCACGCCCGCCCCATCGACCGCCAGATGCTGTCCGAGTGAACCCATGACGCGTCCTCCGCTGCTTCAGGCCGTCAGCCCAACTCAGATTCCGACTTCGAGATTGACCGGACGCGTGAAGGTGTTGGCCACCGGCGACCACTTCTTGACGTGATCGATCAGGGCCTGGACCTCTTCCTTGGAGATGCCCTCGCATTCCATGTCGACCTTGACGCGCACATCGGTGAAGCCGACCGGCTTCTCGGAGACGTCTCCGGTGCCCCAGACCGCGGTGATGTTGAGGTCGCCCTCGAGCTCCAGCTCGAGCTTGTTCACGATCCAGCCGCGATGCACGGCATTGGCGTGCAGGCCGACCGCGAGGCAGGAGCCGAGCGCGGCGAGCGAGGCCTCCGACGGATTCGGCGCGGTGTCGTCGCCCAGCAGGCCCGGCGGCTCGTCGACGATGTAAGGCGCGAGATTGCGGATGTAGTTGGCGTGGCGGAACTTGCCCTCCGCGACGGTCTTGCACTTCAGGGTCTTGATGACCTTGGGGTTGGCCTTGCCGTTGGCGATGAGCTGTTCGAGCCCGCCTTTATCGATCGGTGCGAGGCAGCCCGTGAGGGCCGTCTTCTGAACAACAGCGGTCATCTGATTTCTCTCCCTGGGATCGAGGATACCGAACGGTCTGTTTCCTGCACGAAGCGTGCCAGGGAGGCCGGAAATCAAAAGGCGGAATGATCCTCGCGGCTTAGGACAAGATGGCAGAATGTGGCCCGACCTTGCCTGCCCAAGCGCGATGCACAATGCTGCTCGTCACGATGAAATTGAGCGCAAGTCCGCCTGTTGGCCGCGAGCACACTTGCTTGCTCACGCGCACAGCGATTAAGCTCGCGCGCATGGGCAAGTCAGCTGCGGGCAAACAGACAAGCAAGAAGCCGGCGATCGTGCGGACGATTGCGGCGGTTGATGAGGACTCGGCGCGTGGCCGCTTGCTCGGCGCGGCGACGCGGCTGTTCTGCAAGAACGGCATCAACGCCACCGGCATCGACGCCATCATCAGCGAGGCTGGGACGGCGAAGACCACACTCTACAAATTATTCGGATCGAAGACCGCGCTCGTCACCGCCGTGCTGGAGAGCGAGGGCAAGCAATGGCGGGAATGGTTCATCGGCGCGATCGAGGCCGGCGGCGGCGATGCCGAGACCAAGCTGGCGCGGATCTTTCCGGCGTTGAAGAGCTGGTTCGGCGAGGAGCGCTTCTATGGCTGCCCCTTCATCAACGCAGTCGGCGAGCACGACAAGGACCAGAAGCAGTTCCGCACCATCGCGATGCGCCACAAGAAGGTGGTGCTTGCCCATATCGAAAAACTGGCCCGTGAGATGGGAGCTCAGGATCCCGAAAGCTTCGCGCATCAGCTGGCGCTGTTGATCGACGGCGCGATCGTCGCCGCCATGGTGTCGCGCAATCCCGAGGTCGCCGACACCGCGGGCCTGGCCGCGAGCACCCTGTTCGAGCCGGTCAGGCTGAAGGCCGGAAAGCGCAGCAGCAGGCCGGATGCTCAGCTCGCCGCGGTGTAGCCGCCGCGGCTGCCGCCCTCAGCGGAAATAATCGCCGACAAGGTCGAGGTCGCGCGGCAGAGGCTTTGCCCCGTTCAGGCCCGCGTCGATGACCCGCCGGCAGGCCGCCACCGCATCCTCATCCCCGAGTTCATTGGCGGCTTCGAGCACGAGCCAGGCGGCCTCCGCCACGCTGCGGTCGGCCGCCGGCTCGCGGCGGAGCGGTCGTGCGGAGCCGTGTAGATCCATGCTGTTCATAACACTGTCCTTCGATGACGACGTCAGTGGGCGAGAGCACGCGGCTCGCGTCCGGTCTTGGCGGGATTCTTCCGTGACTGATAGAAATCGATGACGCTGCGCGAGGCCTGCATGTCGAGGCGGGCATAGTCGCGCTCCAGATCCTGCAGCTCGCCGGCGGTGATTCGATGCTCGCGGGCGCCGAGGAACGCCAGCGCCATGGTCGTGTCCCAGCTGAAATGCAGCGCCTTGGCCAACATCAGCAGCATCTCGCGATTGCGGTCGAACAGCGCCCGCTCGACGACATCGGCCGGCAGGCCGGACAACAGCGCCAGGCCGATCATCACCTCCTCGACCTTGTGGGCGACGGCGTAGCCGGCAATGGTGCTTTCGTGCAGATTGCCCAGGCGATGCTGGATCGAGACAGTGCGCTTGGCGACAAAGTAGTTGCGCGAGCCCGGGCCGAACTTGGATTGCAGATCGCCGGCGATATTGGCGACCGAGCTGTGGATCTCGCCGACGAGCTCCGGCCGTTCCTCCGCCAGCCGTTTGCCGACGTCGTCGGAGGCCTTGGCGATCAATTGCTGGAACAGATGACGCGGGATGTCGAGACGCCGGCCGAGATGCTCGGCCAGGATGGAGTCGTTCTCGGCACGCTGCACCATGTGCAGGAAGCCCGAGCCGGAGAACTGCGCGCCCTGGTTGCGCGCAACCGCATTGGCGACAGCGCTGTTGCCGCGCGAGGCCAGCACGTCGGTCACGGCAGGACTCAGGCTCTTGCGCTCGGCGATCGCGAGCAGATGCGCCTGGCTCTTGGTGCGGGCGTTCTCCAGCAGCGCGACATCGTCGAGCCGTTCGGATTCGCGCAGCACCGGGCCGGCGACCTCGATCGCGTCGTCGAAAGCGAGCTTGCGAACGACGCTGGCCGGCGAATATTCGATCCTCGCCAACCGATGCGCCAGCTTGGCGCGCGCTTCCGTCTCGATCTCGTCGGCGAGCCGGCCGATCACCTCGCCGAACGTGGCGATCTCCTCTTCGCAATAACGTCCCGCGATCAAAAGATCGGTCGCGTGCCAGAGCGCGCGCTCGCGGCTGTCAGCCGTCCCCCGCGCGATCGCATCCTCAAGATCCTGCAATATGGAATGTGTTTCGTTCATGATCAAAGCCGCCAGCCACAGCGAAAAAAATGTAGTACGGCACTCATACCGCCGGAACGCGAGTGTTCCGTAACGGGGCGCGTGACGATTTGATCGTGGTTTTTCGGTCAAATGCGCAAGGGCGCGTTAAGCATGCCCGGCGGCCCGGGCCGTTGCTCAGCGCTCGCGCATCGCGTCGTGGAGGTGCTCCCGCAACGGCGCCAGCAGGAAATCGATGATGCGCCTTTTGCCGGTCAGGATCTCGGCCTTCACCGACATGCCCGGCACCAGCGCCGCCGTGCGGCCATCGACGTCCAGCGTGCTGCGGTCGAGCGCGATATGCACCATGTAGCGCAGCCGCTCGCTGGCCTCGACGCGGTCGGTCTGGTCGGCCTGGCGCTCGGCGCCCTGGACGCCATTGGGATTGACCGGCGCGGCCTCGGCGTCGCGATCGACCGAGGTCACCTGGCCGCCGAGCAGGCCGTAGCGCGTGAACGGAAAGGCGTCGACCTTGAGCTCGACGCGCTGGCCGGCCTCGACGAAGCCGACATCGCGGTTCTCGACCACCGCCTCGACCTCGATCCTGTCGTCGTCGGGAACGACCGACAGCAGCTGCTGCGCCGGCGTCACCACGGCGCCCGCGGCGGCGCCGTGCATCTGCTGCACGGTGCCGTCGATCGGCGCGCGCAGGGTCTGCAGCTCGGCGCGTCGCGTCGCCTTGGTCAAGGCCTCGCCGGCGGCGCGGGCGCGCTCGCGCGCGGTGGCGAGATCGCGCATCGCCTTGTCGCGGATCTCGGCCTCGGTCGCGGCGATCTTCTGATCGAGCCCGGCGATCGTGGCGTCGAGCGCGACGATCTTGGCCTTGTTGATCGCGAGCTCGGCGCGGGTCTCGGCCAGCAATTGCTGGCTTTCCAGCCGGGCGATGATCGAGGCATTGCCGATCTCGCTCGCCTTGGTGCGGATCTCGGCGCGCTCGGCGACCATCGGCAGGGTCTGCTCATATTTGGCAACCGTCTGCTGCAGCGCCTCGCGCTCGGCGATGTGCTGGGCGCGCTCCTGCGCGAGCGCCGCCAACTGGCTGGCGCGCATTGCCAGCTGTGCCGTGAGCTGGGCCTGGGCGCGGGCGCGGTCGAGCGGATCGACGCCGACCACGAGGTCGAATGGCCCGATCTTCACGCCGTCGAGGAACGCCGCCAGCCGTACCTCGTCGAGCAGGCTCGCGATCAGGTCGCTGCGGGCGCGATCGGCCTCGGCGCTCACCGACGTCTTGTCGAGCTCGATCAGCGCGTCGCCGGCGCGCACGCGCTGCCCCGGCTGCACCAGCACCGCCTTGACGCTTGCGGTCTCGAACGGTTGCACCACCTGCGTCCGGGTGTGCGAGATCACCTTGCCGCTGGCGACCGCGACGATATCGACCTTGCCGAGGAACGCCCAGCCGAGCGCCGCAAAGGTCACGGTGCACAGCGCCAGCGCCGTGATGCGTCCGAGCGGATTGGGCGGCGTCTCCGTGATTTCGAGGGCCGCGGGAAGGAATTCGCGTTCCGACACGTTGCCGCCGCCGAACGACAGGCTTCGCAGAAGGCTTGCAGGTGTGCTCATTGCCTTCTCCTCAGCGGCCCGCGGACTGAATTCTGTGCAAGGTCGCATAGCGCCCGCCGCCGGCCACCAGCTGATCGTGGGTGCCGTCCTCGATGATCACGCCGTTCTCGATCGTCAGGATGCGGTCGGCGCTGCGCACCGTCGACAGCCGGTGCGCGATGATCAGCACGGTGCGGCCGCGCACGATGTCGCGCATATTGGCCTGGATGATGCTCTCGGACTCGTAGTCGAGCGCCGAGGTCGCCTCGTCGAAGATCAGGATGCGGGGATCGCCGACCAGCGCGCGCGCGATCGCGATGCGCTGGCGCTGGCCGCCGGACAGCGACACGCCGCGCTCGCCGATGACCGTGTCATAGCCCTGCGGCATCCGGCAGATGAACTCATGCGCGCCGGCGAGCTTGGCCGCCTCGACGACCTTCTCCATCGGCAACGCTGGATCAGCGAGCGCGATGTTCTCGCGCACCGAGCGGTTGAACAGCACGTTCTCCTGCAGCACCACGCCGATCTGGCGGCGCAGCCAGGACGGATCGAGCACCGCGGTGTCGACGCCGTCGACCAGCACCCGGCCCGCTTCCGGCAGGTACAGCCGCTGCGCCAGCTTGGCGATCGTGCTCTTGCCGGAGCCCGAGGGACCGACGATGCCGACCACCTGCCCTGCCCCGATCTTCAAGGAAACATCGCGCAGCACCGGCTGAGTGTTGAGCCCGTAGCGGAAAGTCACGCGCTCGAACTCGATCGCGCCCTGCAGCGGCGGTAGGTTCTGCTCGGCGCCGCCGCTCTGCGCCTCGACCGGCGTGTTGAGAATGTCGCCGAGCCGCTCGACCGACAGCCGCACCTGGTGGAAATCCTGCCAGACCTGCACCAGCCGCAGCACCGGGCCTGAGACCTGGTTGGCGAGCATGTTGAAGGCGACGAGTTCGCCGACCGTCATCCGATTGGCGATCACGAGGCCGGCGCCGACGAACAGCGTCAGAGCGCCGACGCTTTTGTTGAGCAGGCTGGCGGCCTGGCTCGCCCAATTGCCGATCTGCGACGCCGAAAAGGAGGCGCCGACATAGCTCGCGAGCTGCTCCTCCCAGCGCCGCTGCATCAGCGGCTCGACGGCCATCGCCTTGATGGTCTCGACGCCGGTGACGCTCTCGACCAGGAACGCCTGGTTCTCGGCGCCGCGACGGAATTTTTCGTCCAGCCGTGTCCGGAACGCGGGCGTAGTGGCGAGCGACAGCAGTGCATAGACCGGCAGGGTCGCGCAGACGATCCAGGCCAGGGTGGAGCTATAGAGGAACATCACGCCGATGAAGACGGCGGCGAAGGCGAGATCGAGCACCAAAGTGATCGAGGACGAGGTGATGAACTGGCGGATGGTCTCCAGCTCACGCACCCGCGCGACGCTGTCGCCGACGCGACGGCTCTCGAAATAGGCCAGCGGCAGCCGCATCAGATGCCGGAACAGCCGCGCACCGAGCTCGACATCGATGCGGTTGGACGTGTGGGTGAACAGATAGGTGCGCAGGCCCGACAGCACCGCCTCGAACAGCGCGATCAGCGCGAGGCCCGCAACCATCACCTCAAGCGTCGACAATCCGCGATGCACCAGCACCTTGTCGATGACGACCTGGAAGATCATCGGCGTCGCCAGGCCGAACAGCTGGATCACGAACGACGCCAGCAGCACCTCGATCAGGATACGCCGGTACTTGCCGATGGCTGAAACGAACCAGCCAAGATTGAACCGGCGCGCGGTGTCCGACAGCTCCGCGCGCTTGGCGATCAGGATGAGCTGGCCGGACCACAGCGTTTCGAACTCGGCAAAGGCCAGCAGACGCGGCCCCGCATCGCTAAGCCCCTGGATCAGGACAGCGGTCTCGGTCACCTTGCCGATCACGGCAAAGCCGCCATCCTTGAGCACGGCGAGCGCCGGCAGCGGCGTCGTCTTCAGGCGTGCGATCTTCGATGTGACCAGCCTCGCCTTGACCGGAAAGCGCGCGGTGGCGCGCAGGAGATCATCAACCGAGAGTGCGTCGCTGCGGCCAGCCTCGTGCTGGATGCGGCCGGGATCGGCGACGATGCCGAGCAGATGCAGCGACAGCGCCAGCGCCCATGCGCCCTGATCCGTACACGCCTGCATCGAATGATCCCGCCTCGTGGTTCGACATCCCCGCGACACCCTCCGCGGCTCGCGTTGGCGCGACGTTAAATCGGATGCTTAACAGGTGACGCATGGCGGCGGCGGTCTGGTACGAAGAGACCGTGCCGGCTGCACCGCCGAATCGGCCGCAAACTCACGGACGAGCGCCCGCGCACACCGGCAACCTCTTAATGAGTTGCTCGTCATATGTCCGGGCATGCACGTCCTTCCCAGGAAGCCGCGCGACGTGGATGGCCGGGACGAGCCCGGCCATGACGTGTGCAGAGAGCCGATCGCGAATCCGTCACATGTGCGCGTCCCGGCGATCAGGGGCGGATCACGCCGCCAGCGGCATCGCCAAGGTGTGCTGCTGCGAGGCCAGCGATTGCGTGAACGCGACGTTCGACGCGCCGCCATCGGTGAGCGAGGCGATCGCCTGGACGAAGCCGGATGCGGCTCCCGAGAGATCGCTGACGTCGGAGACGAGCTTCAGCCCCGAGGATGACGTGGTGGTGCTCGCCGCCAGCTTCTTGGCGTCGCCGACATTGTCGATGGTGATGGTGTCGCCGGCGGCCAGCAGGGTCGCCAGGCTGACCTCGAAGGTGGTCTGCCAATATTGGCCGGCCGCCGAGCCCCAGGGATTGCGGACCTGCAGCATGCCGTTGGCGCTGTTGTAGCCGTAGATCGACATCGCGTGGCTGGCCACGAGCGTGGTCTTGCCGGTCGAATCCTTGGCGTTGGTGTAGGACGACAGGATGACGTCGTCGCCCGCGGCGAGGCTCGCCGCGATCGTCGCCAGCACGCTCGCCGTCGAATTGCCGGTCGTGTAGCCGGTCACGCCGAACGACGAGTTGTACACCACCTTGCCCCAGGAGCCGCCCATGGCGCGGAAGTCGGTGATCTGGGTGGCGCCGGTGATCGCCTCGAGCGCGATCTCGGGCGCGCCGCCATTGCCGATCGTGGTGTAGGAATTGCCGTAATTGATGGAGTTGCCGGTGTAGACGCCGCTGGCCTGCAGCTCGGCATAGGCCTTCTCGGCGAGGCTCGCCCAGATCGCATTGCCGCCCTTGTTGAAGATGGTGCCGCCATTGGCGAGCGCGGTGTTCACGGTGACGTAGCGCGCGGTGCCGTTGACGTAGAAGCGCACGCCATAGGTGCCGTTGTCGTTGGCGGTGAACATCGACGAGATCACCGACTGCTCCTTGTAGGCGACCTCGGCGAGGCCGGCGAGCAGGTAGCAGTCGCCCAGATAGCCCTGGTTGATGTCGTTGAGGCTGGCGCCGCCCGTCGCGAACAGCGGCTTGGTCACGTTCGAGTAGGACACCGAGAACTGGGTGCTGCCGAGGACGACCTTGGACGACGGCAGATCGGTGCCGAGGAACCATTTGCCGATCAGTTCGGCGAATTGCAGCTCGGTCGAGCCGGTGGCGAGGTTGCCGAGCGCAACCGAACTCGCGGCGCCGCCCGTCCAGGTCGCGTTGGCGGCATTGCCGTTGACGAAGGCCTGGGTGATGTAGGTCAGGTAGCTCGAGGTCGACACGCCGTTGTTGAGATTGGCGGCGATCGTCTTGAGATCGGCGAACTGGCTGGCGCTCAGCTTGGTCTTGGTCGCAGCCAGCGAGGCATCGACGTCGGTGAAGACCTTGAGCAGGCCGGCATAGGTGACGGTGCCGTTGGTGATCGCCGCGGTCATGTCGGCCTTGATCTGGGCGTTGGTGAGCGTGTTCACCCAGGCCGGCACGGTGGTCTTGGTCGTGGTCGTCGCCGCGACCGTCGCGGTGCTGGTCGTCGGCGCCGCCGTCTTCGTCGCCGTCGATGTCGACGACGTGGTCACCGTCGCCGCGACGCTGCAGAAATTGCCGTAGAGCGCGATCGCCGCCGACTGGTCCGCGGCGGGGGCGGCGGCCGGCTGGGCTGCGCTCGCGGCCGAGTTGGCGACCCAGAGCGGTGTCAGATCGGGTGTGAGCCAGCTGTCGTTCTCGAAGAAACCGGTCTGGTCGCTGGTTGGGTCGGTCTGCGGCTTGCGTAGGCCCTGCGGCAGGATCGGCATTGGTCGAGGCTCTCCGTGAACGATGGGGCATGGGTGATCGTCATCGCGATCGGGTTCCCATCGTTCGCACCAGCCGTTGCGGCAAAGCTGCGCAATCCGTTCGAATTTTAGAAACTTGTCTTGATCAACAGTATGCTGTGACCGTTGAATCGGTAGCAATTTACGGATCGGCAGCAAATGATACGGCGGCCGTATTAGTACGGGTCCCGAGAAGCCGCTTCGAGCCTGCGCAGATCGGCCTTGGCCGCTGACCGTTCGATGAATGTCCTGGGGCATTCATCGACCGCAAGGCGCAGCAACCGCCCTGCCTCTTCCACGGCGCCTTGGGACAACGCCAACTCCCCGGCATAAAAGTTCGCTTCGCAGACCTGCCCTCGCTTTTTGCTGATGATCAAGTCATCGGCTGCGGCCAGCACGGCGTCGACTGTTGTTTCACGCAGGAACAAGCGAATGAGCGGCGCCGGCCATTTTTCCATATCGAGCCCCTTGGCTGCATCCGCGAGCTGGCTTGGCTGTCGGCTGCGTTGCAGCGCGATCTCGAGCCACAACCGCGTATAAGGCCATTTGGGATCGAGCTCGATCGATCGGTGAAGATCCTCGATCGCATCGGGCAGCAGATCGGCTTGAATCCGTGCGAATCCGCGTAATCGGTAGATCCACGCATTTTGCGAATTGAGCCGGATCGCCTCGTCGAGAGCGGCGAGCTCGGCCTCCTGCTCGCCGCGGCTTTGATGGATGCCGGCAATGGCTGCTTTTGCGCGCAGATCCTTGGGGTCGAGTTGGACCGCATGCACGAAATCTGCCATCGCGTGATCAAGATCGTCCTTTGCGCGATAGACGCTGCCGCGGCAGAGGTAGCCGTACTGTCGCTCCGGGCTGATCGCGATAGCCTTGTTGCAGTCGGCGATGGCACGATCCAGATCGTCCTTGGCCCGGTAGGCGGCGCTGCGGCCGAGATAGGCTTGGACATTGTCTGGATGAACCTTCATGGCCCTCTCATAATCAGCGATGGCGCCGTCAAGATCGCCTTCGGTCATGCGAGTGCCGGCTCGCCCAAGATAGCCCGCGGCATTCTGCGGATCGCGACCGATGACGTCTTCGTAGTCCGCCAATGAGGCGGCGATGTTTCCCTGCCTGCAATGAGCATAGGCGCGCGCAAGGCGCGCAACGATGTTGTCTGGAAATTGTAGGATGACCCGGTCATAGTCTCCGATCGCGAGATCGAATTGTTGCGTTTTGAGATAGGCATCGGCCCGTGTGAGGCGCGCCCATACCAACCGTTGCAGGGGCGCAGTCTCGCCATCGATCATCGCAGTGCACGCGGCAATGCGATCCTCCGGGCTCATTTGGACTGCTGCGGCAAGGCATTTTGCGGCGAGGTCCTCCTTGGCATACGCCGCCGGGATCGGGACTGGCAACATCCCTCCCAGCACGATCAGCACCGTCACGACCAATGCGCGCGAAGCTTGCCGCATCACGCTGTGTCCCCTGCTCAATCCCCAAGCTCGCTCCGTGACGTTCACAGGACAGTCGCCAACCTGAGACCCACGGCTGATCATGGATTCATACCGAGCGAGCGGAGTTCAGCTCGTGCCACTGTCGACGCGGCGAAGCTTTCAGGACAGATATTCACGGCGTCCCCGAGAAGTTTGGCAGCCTTGCCAGAATCCTTCTCGGCCAGCGCGAGCTCGCCAGCGAAATAATTGGCCGTACACATCTGCCCATTGAGTTTCGATGGATCAGCATCGTCGGCCTTCGACATCAGCTCGCTGAAGGTGATCTCGCCGAGATAGAACTTGATGATCGGCCCCGGCCAAGCCGACAGATTGAGGCCCTTGGCAGCTTCGGCAAGCTGGCTCGGCTGAGCGCTGCGTCGGCGCGCGACGTCCAGCCAGAGTTGAACGTAGCGATCTCTTGGATTCGGCTCCAGTGATCGACTGAAATCGCTCGCAGCATCCTGCACGTCGCCGATTTCGAGGTACAGAAAGGCGCGGCTGCGGTAGAGGCCGAAATTCTTCGGGTCAAGCCCAATGGCCTGATTGAGACTGGCCATGGCGGCGTCGATCTCTCCTCGGCGCTGCTGCACGACGGCCATGCCGGCAAATCCCCGCGAGCTTTTTGCATCGACCTGGATGGCCCGCTCGAAATCCGCGGCGGCGCGATCGAGATCGCTCTTGGAGAGATAGATTTCGCCCCTGCAAACGTAACCATCGTCCCGCTGCGGGCCGATCTCGATCGCCTTGCTGCAGTCGCCCATCGCGCTATCGAGATCCCGCATGCCCCTGTAGGCCCGACTGCGGCCGACATGGGCCTTGAGATTCTCCGGATGGACCCGCAGGGCCTGTCCATAGTCAGCCACCGCGCCGTCGAAGTCCCGCTTGGCAAAGCGAAGCATGGCGCGTCCGATGAGGGCGTCGACGTTCCTGCGATCGGTCGCAATGATCTTGTCGAAATCAGCGGTCGCAGCCTCCGGGTCGCGCCGAAGGAGATAGACAGACGCGCGCCGCAGCCTGGCGGCCAAATCGTTGGGATCGCGTTCGATGATCCGGTCATAGTCCGCGATTGCGAGGTCCAGCTGCCCCTTCAAGGCGTAGGCCTCGGCACGCCGGAGCCGGGCAAAGGCATCACTTTGCTGACTGGCGGCCGCCGCTTCGATCACGGCCGTGCAGCCCGCGATCCGGTCCTCCAGGCTCAGATTTTCCTCGTTGCCGCACGTCGCGCTCGAGGGCGCCTGCGCGCGTGCAACGCCCATCGAGAGGGACGCTGCGACAGCCAGCGCCAAGGCCGCTGGGGTCACACGCCCCCGCCAAGTCATCGTCATGACACCACGCCCCTGTCCGTTCGCCGATCAGGATACCAGCGAAGGTCCGGCCCGACAACGCGGCGCGGCAAGCCAAGGGGCGTCGGCGATGTCCGGGCCGCAGACACGCGCGCGCTGCTGGACTCATCAGCGTCTTCCGCGCTGTGAGCCGGCCAAAGTCTCAATCTGCGATTGCGCCGTGCGTGGGGATTGACCAAGACACTCCCAGCGGACGCGCAGAGGCGGAGGCCAGCTCGCCACCCCGCTCGCGATCCAACGCGATCACAATGGGATCACTGCGCAACGGCAGGTCGAAGCGGATCGGCTAGTTCGCCCCGGCGATCAGCGCCTGCAGCCGCTTCAGCTCCGCTTCGAGATCGCTCTCGACATCCGCCGTCCTGACCTCGGTCACGCGGTAGTCGCGGCTCTCCAGCCACGCCCGGCGCTGGGCGCGGTCCGCGACCACGCCCTCGCTCTCGTCCGTCCCGACCAGCTCGATCGCCAGGCGGTGGATGAACGACACGAAATCCGGGATGTGGCGGCCGACCGGGGTCTGGCGCTTGAACTGGCCGGCAAAGCGGCGGTCGCGCGACAGCGCGTGCCACAGCGCGCGCTCGGCATCGGTCGGGTTGCGGCGGAGCAGCCGCGCCAGGCCGCGCAAGGAGCCGCGCGAATCCGGCAGGTTGGCGACCGTGCCCTGCTCGGCGATCAGCGCGCGGAGCCGCGTCGCCTGCGTGCTGTCGAGCACGCCGCCTTTGGCTGGCCCCTTGCGGCCCTCGGCGATCGCCATGACCACGCCGTGCAATGTGTGGATGTCCTGCCTCGTCGGCTCCATGCGGAAGAAGATGTTGCGCAGGTTGACCAGCATGGTCTCGCGCTTCTCGGCCGGGCGCAGAAATTCGACCCGGTCGAGCTCGCGCACGAGGTTCTCGAAGAACGCCTCCAGCTGCTCCTGGGTGGCGCGCTCGGAGCGCTCGGGCATCGTGAAGGGCAGCGCGCCCGAGGTCACCAGCTTGAACCATTCGTAGCCCATCAGCAGCACGGCCTGGGCGAGGTTCAGCGAGGCGAAGCCCGGATTGACCGGATAGGTGATGATGCGGTTGGCGCGGGCAACCTCCTCGTTGGTCAGGCCCGATCGCTCGCGGCCGAACAGGATGCCGGCCCGGCCGCCACTGGCGATCTGGCCCTGCATCTCCCGCGCCGCCGCCTCCGGCCCCATCACCGGCTTGGCCTGGTCGTGGGAGCGCGCCGTGGTCGCGAACACCAGGTCGAGGTCGGCAATCGCCTCCGGCAGGGTCTCGAACAGCCGCACATGGTCGATGATGTGGTCGGCACCAGCGGCCGCCCGAGTGGCTGCGATGTTCGGCCAGCCGTCGCGCGGGTTGACCAGGCGCAGCTCGGTCAGGGCGAAATTGCCCATCGCACGCGCGGCCATGCCGATGTTCTCGCCGAGCTGCGGCTCGACCAGGATCACCACCGGTCCTGCGATCTCCACGCCTGCCTTGGTCTTGTCGGTCCCCGACACGGGTCTGCCCTCACCTTCCATCTCACGTGAGGCGCGGCCATGCGCGCGCCTCTCCCGCTCCGTTGGCCCGGCTGGCGAGAATTCTCAAGCAAAATAATCGGCTTAAGCCGGATTTTTGCAGTTTGCGCGAAGCCGGAGGGAGGCCGCCCCGCCGTCTTCGCCCGTTGCATGAGCGGGCTGCGAAAATCAGCACCGGGCGCATACCGGGTGCGCTTCCGCCCGCGGTGCAGCAGTGCTATGACGCGCTTGATTTCACAAGCGCTTTCCATTCCTGGCGCGCTGTTCCCAAGAAGGCCCCATCGATCATGGCAAAAATCAAGGTGACCAACCCGGTCGTCGAGCTCGACGGCGACGAGATGACCCGGATCATCTGGCAGTACATCAAGGACAAGCTGATCAACCCGTTCCTTGACATCGACCTGCAATATTACGACCTGGGGATGGAGAGCCGCGACAAGACCAACGACCAGATCACGATCGATGCCGCCAACGCCATCAAGAAGGTCGGCGTCGGCGTGAAGTGCGCCACCATCACCCCCGACGAGGCCCGGGTGAAGGAGTTCGGCCTGAAGGAGATGTGGAAGTCGCCGAACGGCACCATCCGCAACATCCTGGGCGGCGTCGTGTTCCGCGAGCCGATCATCTGCAAGAACGTGCCGCGCCTCGTCCCCGGCTGGACCAAGCCGATCATCATCGGCCGCCACGCCTATGGCGACCAGTACCGCGCCACCGACTTCAAATTCCCCGGCAAGGGCGTCCTGACGATGAAGTTCGTCGGCGACGACGGCACGGTGATCGAGAAGGAGGTCTTCAAGGCGCCGGGCCCGGGCATCGCGATGGAGATGTATAATCTCGACGAGTCGATCTACGACTTCGCCCGCGCCTCGCTCAACATGGGCCTCGCCAAGAACTATTCGGTCTACCTCTCGACCAAGAACACCATCCTCAAGGTCTATGACGGCCGCTTCAAGGACATCTTCCAGGAGGTGTACGACAAGGAGTTCAAGGACAAGTTCGAGGCCAAGAAGATCACCTACGAGCACCGCCTGATCGACGACATGGTCGCCGCGGCGCTGAAATGGTCGGGCGGCTATGTCTGGGCCTGTAAGAACTATGACGGCGACGTGCAGTCCGACACCGTGGCACAGGGCTACGGCTCGCTCGGCCTGATGACCTCGGTGCTGATGACGCCGGACGGACAGACCGTCGAGGCCGAGGCCGCCCACGGCACGGTGACCCGCCATTTCCGCGAGCACCAGAAGGGCAAGGAGACCTCGACCAACTCGATCGCGTCGATCTTCGCCTGGACCCGCGGCCTGTCGCACCGCGCCAAGCTCGACAACAATGCCGAGCTCGCCAAGTTCGCCGCCACCCTAGAGAAGGTCTGCGTCGACACCGTCGAAGCCGGCTACATGACCAAGGACCTCGCGCTCCTGGTCGGCGCCGACCAGCGTTGGCTGTCGACCACCGGGTTCCTCGACAAGATCGCCGAGAACCTGACCAAGGCGATGGCGGCGGCGTAAGTCTCCCCACTTTCGCCTTCTGGTTTGGTCACCTATCGACGGGCCGCGCCGCAAGCGCGGCTCGTTTCCGTTTTCGCTATGATCGAGGACTTGACCATGCGCGTGATCCCCACGCTGTCGCTGCTGCTGCTGCTGGGCGCCCTGACCGTCCAGGTCGATGCCGCCGAGACCGCGATTCCCGATGCCCTCGTCGCCGCCGGCGAGAAGCCGGTGCTGACGCTGCATGCCGAGGGCGCGCAGGTCTATGAATGCAAGACCGATAAAGACGGCAAGCTCGCCTGGACGTTCCGCGAGCCGATCGCCACGCTGGTCGCGGACGGCAAGACCGTCGGCCGCCACTCTGCCGGGCCGAGCTGGGAGCATCAGGACGGCTCGATCATCGGCGGCCGGGTGCAGGGCACCGCGATCGGCGCCACCGACAACGACATTGCCTGGCTGAAGCTCGAAGTGGTCTCGCACCGCGGCGGAAAGGGCGTGCTCTCCGACGTCACCACGGTGCAGCGGATCAACACCGCCGGCGGCAAACTGGAAGGCGCCTGCGAGACCGCGGGGCAGTTCCGCAGCGTGGCCTATTCCGCGGACTATGTCTTCCTCCGCAAGGAGTGAGCGGATGCAACGCGGCGCAGGCGACCAGGCCGAAGCCAAGCCGGCACCATGTCAGGAGCATCGCGCATGACGCCATTGCTCGCCGAGTGGCCGCGAACTCACTATGTGGCGGGCGGCAACAACCCGTTCCTGATCTACGTCGTCTATGGCTGGGTGGATCTCGATCGGCCGCTGTCGAGGAGCGCCTATCGGTCGAGCGGCGTGCCTGACGGCATCGATCTGCTGTCCTACGGTCCGACCGAGCATCCCGACGTCGTGAGGCGCTTTCGCACCGGACATCCCTGGACCCGGCTCATCGCCGAAGATCCCGATCTGGCGGCGATCGTGGCCGCGCAGGATTGCTGCCTGGTGGTGAAAGGCGACATCGCCGATCCGCGGACGCTGAGCTATTTCCGCGATGTGATCGGCCTCCTGGCCTTCTGCCTGGATGTGGGCGGCGTCGCGATCTACGACCCGCAGATGCTGAAATGGTGGAGTCCGACCGAATGGCGCACGCGCGCCTTCAATGTCGGGCATTGCGCACCCCGGCATCACGTCGTGACCTTGATCTCTCCGGACGGAGACGGCACGGAGTGGGTCCACACCCGCGGCATGCGCAAGTTCGGCCGTCCCGACCTCAGCATCCACCGGCTCCGCACAGAGCATCGCGAGGCCATTCTCGACCTCGTCAACCGCTTCATCGACCTGCTCGCCTTCGGCGCGCGGGTGCCGGACGGCCAGCCGATCCGGCTGGCCGGGCTGCCGGCCGGCATGACCTGCTGGCGGCGCGGCGACGAGAACGACCCCGACTTCAACAACGAGCATATCGAGATCGTATGGCCTGAGGCTGGCACGGGCGCGGCCGTCCCATCGCCTCAGGCCTCGCGATAATCGAGCAGGATCAAGCCGACCAGCACGAAGGCCACCGGCCACACCCAGGCGGCGGCGCGGCTGATCCGGCCATCCATGCGCAATTCCAGCCAGCGCGCCCAGCCGGCGGTGATGCCGCACAGCGCCAGCGGCGTGTGGCTCATCTCGATCAGCAGCTGGTCCTTGATATTGGCGATGGCGTGCGAATGCGTCAGCAGCAGCGCGCCGCCGGCGGCGACCGTCAGCGGAAACACCAGCGCCGCCCGGCCGGCTTGTTGCCCGCGCAGCCGCACCCGCCATTCGAACAGGCCGAACAGGATGATCAGCACCACGAACAGCCGGTGCTGCGCCACTTCGGGATCGCGCCACGAGGCCCAGAAGCCGATCGGGCCCAGCGGCCAGGCCATCTCGTCGGCGCGGAAGAACAGGAACGCCGCCATCACCAGGAACAGCAGCGGCCAATGCCGCGCCCACCGGCCCCAGGAGAAACGCTCGATCAGCGCCAGCACGCCGATCAGCACGACGAAGATGCCGGCCCAATGGTGGTTGTATTCCGACCAGGCAATGTCGGCGGCGCTGCGCGGCAGGATCACGCCCTCGCCCGGCACATAGGCCTGCGGCGCGGTCACACGCTGGGCGTCGGCGGCGTCGATTTTGGCCTGCAGCTGGGAGATCGTCAGCTGGTCGACCGAGGGGCTGGAGAGCCGCGGCCATTGCGGCGTGGCGCGCTCGACGATCTCGCTCCAGCTCAGCCGGTCCTGGCTGAGGTCGATGCCGGGCGGCAGCGAGGTCAGCGATCCCGCGGTGAGCAGCACCGTGAGCCCGATGCCGAGCTCGACCTCGACGAAGCGCTTCATCCGCAGCAGCGGTGCTGCCGGATCGCGGCGGCGCAGGCGCTCGACGGCGAGGAAATTGCCGGCGCCGAGCGCCAGCAGCATCAGCAGCATGGCCACTTTGGCCGAGGTCATCACGCCATAGGCGGTGCCATAGATCGCCGCGAACGAGCCGAGATAGGCCATCGCCATGATGGTGCCGCCGAGCACGATGGCGGCGACCGAGGCCATCGACATCAGCGAATAGCGCCGGCCGATCCGGCGCTGGTCGTCTTCTGACCTGCAGCCGTTCAGCGCCAGCAGGAAATAAGGCAGGCCGCCGATCCAGATCCCGGCGCCGAGCATGTGCAGGAAGTCGGCGGCGAGCAGCGGCCAGCGCACGTCGAGCCGGCTCGCCGCATGGGTGAGATTGAGCTGCATCGCGAGCGCGAGACCCACCAGCGCGACCAGCATGATCGCGCGCGCTCTCCCCCAATGGCCGGTGCGGGCGAGCCACGCGATGCCGAGCGCGCAGGCCGCTACGGCGAAACCGGAGCGCGCGAAATCGGCGCCTGCGGCCTCGCCCAGCGAGAGCTCCAGCGTGCCGGTGAGCGCCGCCATGTTGACCGCAAGCGCGGCCAGCACGATGGCGAACCACCCGAACGCGCTGAGGCGCAGCAGCCGCTGGCCGCGCTTGCCGACGATGATCGCCTCGGCGGAGAGCTCGGCCTGCAGCGGCCGCAGCAGCAGGAGCTGGAACGCGAGACCGCCGATGGTGAAGGATTGCGCCAGCAAGGTCAGCCCGCGCAGCACCACCGAGAGATAGCCGAAAATGTCGAGGAACAGCGCCATGGCGCGCTCAGCGCACGTTGAACGGGATGTCGCCGCGGGTGATGTGGCCGTCGACGCTCAGCACCTGCCATTGCAGGTGCCAGGCGCCGGGGCGAAGCGCCCGGGCTTCGGCATCGATCTCGTCGGCCGGCGCATCCGCGGCCGGAATCAGCGCCTGCTCCGCGCCATCGGGGGCGCGCAGCTTGAGCCGCGACCGGGCGTGATCGATGCGGCTGTTGAAGCGCAGCCGGATCGCGACCGCGTCCTTGTCGATGGTCGCGCCCGATGCGGGCTGCGAGGTGACGATGATGGCGTGCGCGGACGCCGTGCCGGGACAGGCCAGCAGCAATGCGGCAATGACGGGCAGGTGAAGGGATCGGGTGATGCACGACATGGGATCAAGCGACTGGGATCAAGCGACTGGGATCAAGCGACTGGGCTCAAACGGCTGGTTTCTAGAAGCTGGAGTCAAACGACCGAGGCTGATGGCGGACCTGTCCGGCTTTCCCGGCCAGGAACAGAACCGCTCCGTTCTAATGTACGGCGTGCGCGCGTTCCACAAATAGGCACAAAGTTGTGACCACGCCGCCAGCCTGTGGACGGCCGCCGCCGGACAGGCGGGCAGCGGACCGCCGCCCTGCCCGCTTGGCATCCCCGATGCGGCGAAATTTAGGGTCGAATCGTCAAGGACTTCGCTGTATGCCTCGCGGCGTCCTTGGCCGGACGGCGGCCGTGGCCTGCTGCCCGCCTGTCCGGACCAACATTGCCTGTTCTCGAGGAACGCCTGAGGAAACCGTCATGCCCGCCTATCGCTCCCGCACCTCCACCCATGGCCGCAACATGGCCGGCGCCCGCGGCCTGTGGCGCGCCACCGGCATGACCAATGAGGATTTCGGCAAGCCGATCATCGCCGTCGTCAACTCCTTCACCCAGTTCGTGCCCGGCCATGTGCATCTCAAGGATCTCGGCCAGCTGGTCGCCCGCGAGATCGAGAAGGCCGGCGGCGTCGCCAAGGAGTTCAACACCATCGCGGTCGACGACGGCATCGCGATGGGCCATGACGGCATGCTCTACAGCCTGCCCTCGCGCGAGCTGATCGCCGACAGCACGGAATACATGGTCAACGCGCATTGCGCTGACGCCATGGTCTGCATCTCCAATTGCGACAAGATCACGCCGGGCATGCTGATGGCCGCGATGCGGCTGAACATTCCTGCGGTGTTCGTCTCGGGCGGTCCGATGGAGGCCGGCAAGGTCAACATCCAGGGCAAGCTGCGCAAGGTCGACCTGATCGACGCGATGATTGTGGCCGCCGACGACAAGGTGTCGGATGCGGATGTCGAGGTGATGGAACGTTCGGCCTGCCCGACCTGCGGCTCCTGCTCGGGCATGTTCACCGCCAACTCGATGAACTGCCTGACCGAGGCGCTCGGCCTGTCGCTGCCCGGCAACGGCTCGGTGCTGGCGACGCATGCCGACCGCCGCGGCCTGTTCGTCGAGGCCGGGCATCTGATCGTCGATCTCGCCCGCCGCTATTACGAGCAGGACGATGCCAGCGTGCTGCCGCGCAACATCGCCAACTTCAAGGCGTTCGAGAACGCGATGAGCATGGACATCGCGATGGGCGGCTCGACCAACACGGTGCTGCATCTGCTCGCCGCCGCGCATGAGGGCGAGGTCCCCTTCACGATGACCGACATCGATCGCCTCTCGCGCAAGGTCCCCTGCCTGTGCAAGGTCGCGCCCGCTGTCGCCGACGTGCACATGGAGGACGTGCATCGCGCCGGCGGCGTGATGGGCATCCTCGGCGAGCTCGCCCGCGCCGGCCTGCTGCACACCGAATTGCCGAGCGTGCATTCGGCCTCGCTGGAGGCTGCGCTGGAGCGCTGGGACATCCGCCGCACGGCGAGCGACAGCGTCAGGAATTTCTACATGGCCGCCCCCGGCGGCGTGCCCACGCAAGTCGCCTTCAGCCAGGACCGCCGTTACCAGGAGCTCGATCTCGACCGCGAGAAAGGCTGCATCCGCGACATCGACCATGCCTATTCGAAGGACGGCGGCCTTGCAGTGCTGACCGGCAACATCGCGCGCGACGGCTGCATCGTGAAGACCGCCGGCGTCGATGCCTCGATCCTGAAATTCGCAGGTCCGGCGCGCGTCATGGAGAGCCAGGACGCCGCGGTGGAAGCGATCCTCACCAACAAGATCAAGGAAGGCGACGTCGTCGTCATCATCTATGAAGGCCCGCGCGGCGGCCCCGGCATGCAGGAGATGCTGTATCCGACCAGCTATCTGAAGTCGAAGGGCCTGGGCAAGGCCTGCGCGCTGATCACCGATGGCCGCTTCTCCGGCGGCACCTCGGGCCTGTCGATCGGCCACGTCTCGCCGGAAGCCGCCGAAGGCGGCCTGATCGGGCTGGTGCAGGACGGCGACCGCATCGAGATCGACATTCCCAACCGCACCATCCATCTCGCGGTGTCGGATGAGGAGCTGGCCAGGCGTCGCGCCGCGATGGAGGCCAAAGGCGACCAGGCCTGGAAGCCGAAGACGCGCGCCCGCAAGGTCTCGACCGCGCTCAAGGCCTATGCGGCCTTCGCCTCCAGCGCCGCCAAGGGCGCCGTGCGCATCGTCAAGGACTGACACGCGACTGCGTGCGTTGCGGACCAACGCGCGGTTCTCATCATGCGGAGGACAGCGCGATCTCAGGGGGAGATGGTTCAGGCCATCTCCTCGCATCGGCCGGATGATGGCCGGACGGCGGCGAGCGGACGACGCCGCGCGGCTGCAGCCCGGCCTGGTCGAACAGCAAGACAACCGGTGCGATCTGGCATCAGAGCTGAATCCCGCTCACAATGCGCCCGACACAGAGGGGGCGCGCATGCTGTTCATGGTCATCGAACGTTTCAAGGACCGCGATCCGATCCCGGTCTATCGCCGGGTGCGCGATCCCGGAATCAAATTTCCCGACGGGCTGAAATATCTCGGCAGCTGGATCGAGCCGAATTTCGACCGCTGCTTCCAGCTGATGGAATGCGACGACGCACGGCTGTTGCAACAGTGGATTCTCGCCAATGCCCGCGACACCGGCATGACCTTCGAGATCGTGCCGGTGGTCACCAGCGCCGAGACCCGCGAGGTGGTGACGCCGTATCTGGATGAGAGTTGACGGCGAAGCCTCGCGATGCTCGATTTCGTTAGTTGAACCCGGACGTCGCTGCGCTCATCCGGGATACGCGCGTCCCCTACCCCTCATACGCAAACAGCTCGATCGGTTCGCTGAAGCCGCGCACCGGATATTCGCCGACGCGCTCCAGCGCGAACTCGCCCTCGAGGTGCTCGGCGAAGGCGCGCGACAGCAGCACGTTGCGGCCGACCTGCTTGGTCAGCGCCTCCATGCGCGAGGCCATGTTCACCGCGGGGCCGATAACCGTGAAATCGAGCCGGCTGAGCGAGCCGATATTGCCGTACATGACGTCGCCGAGATGCACGCCGATGCCGTAGTTCAGCGGCGCGCGGCCGATTTCAGCATTGCGTGCGTTAAGGGCCGCCATCGCCTTGCGCGCATCGGTCACCGCATACAGCAGCTTGGCACAGGCCTGCGGGTCGCTGAGCGGGAAGATCGCGAGCAGGCCGTCGCCGATGAATTTCAGGATCTCGCCGCCATGCTGGGTGATCGGCTCCACCATCGCGTCGAAATAGCCGTTGAGGAGATCGATGACGTCGTCGCGCGGCCAATTGTCGGAGATCCTGGTGAAGTCGCGCAGATCGCAGATCATGATGGCCGCGCGCACCGTGGTGCCGCTGCCGCGCCGCGTGGCGCCGGCGAGCACCATCTCGCCGGCATGCGGCCCGACATAGGTTTCGAGCAGGGTGCGCGCCAGGCGGTTCTTGATGCGGATCTCGCTGACCAGCGCCAGCACCGGCAGCAGCTGCTTCAACGCATCGATATCGGCCTCATCGAAGCCGTCGCGGCGGTCGGTCGCGAAGGTGACGCAGTGCCGCTTGCCGAGCGTGTGGAAGATCGGCCAGGCGACATAGTCGGTCAGACCCTGGGCCCGCATGTCGTCATAGACCGCATGCTGGCGGCCAAGCGCGCGGTCGCGTGTCAGAGTCTCGCGGATCTCGTCGGCCCCATGAAAAATCTCGCTCACCGGGCTGCCGATAAATTCGGACCGCGCGCCGACGTCGTAGTCGATGCGGTCGATCTCGGAGCCCTCCATGCCGTCGCTCCACAGGATGCGCGCGCCGAGCCAGAGCGGATGATTGATCTGGACGTGCAGCGAGGCGCGCTTCACCGGGATGCCGGCACGCTGCAGCCGGATACACATCTGGGCGAAGATGTTGTCGATGAAGCGTTCGTCGCGGGTGCCGTTGGTAAGCCAGTCCACGACGTCGTCACCGCGGCGTTGGCTGGGAACCAGTTGACCGGGAACGAGATGGGCGTCTGAAACGGTCATGCGATCTCCCTCGGACTCGCGCTCGGCGCTTCAGGAGATGTCGTGCCGCAGTGTGGAAGAGTCAATCGGCGTCCGCGCATCGCGCCCCTGCCCGGATGGGCAGCCCTGCGGCGGCTCATCCGCGCAGCAACGCCATCGCGCGCTCCAGCGCCGCTGAGGGGCGGATGTGGCCATCCGCCCCTCGATTGAGCATCGGATCAGAAGTGGACCACGGTGCGCAGGCCGAGCACCACGGCATTGTTGGTTTTCACGCCGGCGCCGTTGAAGCCGCGGCCGCCGGGATTGATGACATATTGCGCGTCGAACTTGATGTTCATCCAACCGGTCGCCTGCCAGCCGTACCAGGCTTCGAGCGGGATCTCGTTGCCGCCGGCATTCGGCGTCAGCGCCGCGGAATTGACGTGTGTCGTGCCCACCGCGAAGCCGACCTCGTCCTCGGGACGGAACGAGAAGGTGCCGGTGTGCTTGATGCCCCAGGCGATCTGGTAGTCCTGATACGAGGTGCGGTGATCGGCGACGCTGGTGTTGAGGAAGGTGTACCAGCCCTGAGCCTTGGGACCGTCGACCGTCAGGCGCTGCAGGATCGATTCGTAGAAGCCGTAGCGGCCGCGCTGGCTGCTGAGGTTCTGGTCGCCGACGCCGGGGCCGCCGCGGACAACGCCGATGATGCCGGGCAGGCCACCGTCGATCGACGGGGCGCTGTCATACCAGCCGCCGAAGCGCCAGGTGCCGTTCAGCGGACCGCTCGGTTCCCACACCACTTCGACCGGCACCAGCACGCCCGCGGCCGGGTTCGAGCGCGGAATGCCCGGCGCCAAATAGACGCCCGCATCCGACGTCGTGAGATAGTTCGGATTGGCGTCGTAGACGCCGACCGACAGCTTCCACTCCTTGGTGAAATTGTAGTGCACGACGCCGGCCCATTGGCTGACCGGCCAGTTGTAGATGTAGCCGCCCTGGATGTTGCCGGGCTGGCCGCCGCAGAAGGTCAGGTTGATGAACTCGCACTGGCCGAAGAAGAAGTCGGAGCCGACCGGCAGCCGGCCGCCCTTCAGTTCGAGGCGGTCGCCGAGCAGCTTCTGCGAGTAGTAGAACTCGGTCAGGCGCAGGATGTTGCCGCGGCCGAACACCTCGTTGGTCAGTTGCAGCGCCGGGATGCCGGCCTCGCTGTTGAGGTTCTTGCCGAAGCGATCGACCAGCGTGATGCCGATCGTGCCGCCGGGGATTCCGGCGAGCTTGGCCATGTCGAACTTGGCCTGGAACCACAACTGCCCGGCATTGGCCGAAGTGTTGCGCGAGCCGCCGGAGAGATTGGTGACGGCTTCGTCGCCGAGCGTGAGCGCGAGCGAGATGCCCTGCTCCTTCAATTTGGTCCGGCCGAGATCGCCGAACAGATATGGCCGCGTCCAGAAGTCATCGACACCGGCATAGGGAATCGGCGCCTTGGTCGGCATATCCGCCGCATACGCCCCACACCCCACCAGAGACAAAGCAACACCCACGCCGCACATGCGTGCGGTCGTCACAAACCCATTCATCTTTTCTGCTCCTCGCAGCGCCCCAGGCTCTGGTTGTTTTTATGTCGCGCCCCGGCCCCAAAGCCGTCGTCCCGGTGCGCGCTTCCCCTCGGCTCAATCCCGGCGTCGCTCGTTAGCTGAGCAAGTTCATCAACCTGAGATTGGACCGCGACCCTAGCAAGCGTCGAGATGCCTTTGAATAGTCATATTATATTTGAGAGTCGGTATAAAAGTAACTGTGACATGAGTGTCACATGCTGCGATGCGGAATTTGACGTGCACCCAGTCGCCTGCCGAGGCGACTGCTCCGGAGCGCGCCGAGGTCGGGATCAAAGATGATTTTCATGAGTGCACTGCCGCCTTGTTCCGACGTGCGATCAGGAACAGAAACGAGCTAGGAACGCTTCAATGTCCTCGTCGGCCGCACACCAATCGGCACCCCGCTCGCGATACAACAGCGCCAGGCCGAGCAGTTGCAGGGGACTATCGCCGACGAGTTGAAGCGGCCGTCCATAACCAATGCATCAGTCGAACATGCTTGGCCTGATCCGACGCGCATGGTGCAACACGCCTCGAATCTCGACCATGTCGATCGACACCGTGTAGTAGATGACGTGCGCCTGGAAACGAAACCGACGCAGTCCGCGCCGAAACTCTTCGTCGGCTTGACCGACGGCAGGAAAATCCGCGAGCAACTCGGATCATTCCGGATGCATAGGCTTCGGCTTGATAGAGACCGAACTCGATCTCAGTATAGTCAAAGATCTGCGCGAGCTGGTCTCGCGCGCGGACCGAGAGCCGGTAGCGACCCACGACGCGCCGCAGCTCGCTGCCGAGCGGCCGCAATGATGTCCTGAGCGGTCTCGTCGGTGAACGTTTCACAATCGGGATGCGCGAAGAATCCACTGACGCGTGCGATCTGCTCTTCGCGGGTCAACGCGTTCCATTCCGCGAGCTCCACCTCGCTGGACGGAAGCGCCGAGGGCATTACGCGGGCTTTGGTTTCAGACATCGGTGGTTTCCAGGACGCGACGCCCGGTCAGAGCCGCCTGCTAACTTATAGCAAAGCCAACGGAAATTTACGAGGCAGGATCCGCAGCCATGATCAGCTCCAGGATCCCTCCCCGACGCCGCATGGGTCACGCCTGCACCGCGCTTCGGTAGGCGTCCACCAGGGCATCGAGCGCCGCGCGCGCCCGCCCCTCCCGCACCCGCGTGTGCAGCAGGACCGGCAGCCGGGGCAGCTCCGGCAGTCCGAGCCTTGCGCCGACATCGACCGCGCCCGATGGCAGCATGCGCGGCGCCAGCGCGGCGACGCCGAGCCCGGCCGTGACAGCGGCCACGACCGCCGCAACGCCGCCGCCGACGAAGATTTCGGTCCAGGACACGCCGGCGGCGTCGAGATGCTGCGCGGCCATCGCGCGCACGCCGCAGGACTCCGCCATGGTCGCGACGGGCAGCGGCTCGCCCGCGCGCGGCTGCCAGTTCGGGCTCGCGAACCAGCCAAACTTTTCCTCGGTCACGAGGTCACCATCGCTGCGCCCGGCATGCAGGCGAACGATCACCGCCTCGATCTCGCGCCGGTCGTAGCTCTGCAACAGATCGCCCGACGATCCGATGCGGATCTCGACCACGAGATGCGGATCATGGTCGTTCATGCGCGCGATCAGCGCCGGCAGCTCCGGCCCGGCGACATGGTCGCTGATGCCGATGATCAGGCGCTGCCGCACGCCGGCAAACGCCGCGAGCGCGTGGTCGTGCGCCGCCAGCAGCTGACGGGCCGGATCGAGAAACACCCTGCCCCGCTCCGACAGCTGCACATGCCGCGGCGTGCGCTCGATCAGCCGGCACCCCAGCCGGTTCTCGAGCCGCCGCAGCTTCAGGCTGATCGCGGCCTGCGTCGTCTGCATCGCCTCGGCGGCGCGGGTGAAGCTGCCGAGCTCGGCAATACGGACGAAGGCCTGGACCTCGTCCAGGTCGAGCGGATGTTCGGTCATTTCCAGCCATTATGACTGATATCTCGATCCTCAGCATACCCGAACCGCACCGCCGCATCTAATCTCTCAACCGACGTCGCGGATGATCAGCCGACGTCGCGGATGAAAGGACCAGGGATGCCGCTGCTTCACATCTCGCTGCGCGCGGGCAAGCCGGAGGCCTACCGGCAGGCGATCTTCGACAGCCTCTACCGGGCGATGCGCGAGGCGCTCGACGTGCCGGAGGACGATCAGTTCATGATCATCACCGAGCACGATCCTTCCAACTTCCGCTATGGCAACGCCTTCGACGTCAACCGCAGTGACGATCTCGTCTACATCCAGATCACCGTCTTCGACACCCGCACGCCAGAGCAGAAGACGGCGCTGTTCCGACGCATCGCCGCGCTGCTCGGCGACAGCCCCGGCCTCCGGCCCGAGGACGTCTTCGTTGTCATCCTCGACGCCGCCAAGGAAAACTGGTCGGTCGGCCACGGCCTCGCGCAGTTCGCGTGAGGCGACGGGTCACGGGCGGCTGGCCTGGAAGCACGATGTCTCCACGCGTCATTGCGAGCGCGAGCGAAGCAATCCAGAATCCCCTCTCAGGCGAGACAGTCTGGGCTGCCTCGCTGCTGCGCTCGCAACGACAAGGAGAGCGCGTCGTTGGAACGGCGGCATGCTGGATAAATCCCCTGGAGTCAGGGACAGCTGATTCAAGGCTGCGTGAGCTGTATCGCAGGACCAACAGCTTGCCCCATTTGCCGGAAGAGATCGGTTCAATGGCGGAGCTGCGCCAGATCGATTTGAGAGGGACCCCTCTCGCCGCATTGCCGGAAACGCTGATCGAGCTTCCACGTCTCGAAAAGCTCGATCTGCGCTGGGTGACGTGTGTGTGAGAACCCCAATGTCGGGGCAGCCACGGCGAGATGACTACGGGTTCGCGCTTTCAGCGAAGTGCTTGCGGAAAAACGCCACGATATCAGCGTGGAGATTCCGATGAAAATCGACGCGGTCGAAACCCGGCGCATCGGTGCAAACGGCGGGATTTGCCTGCGCTTCCTTTAGGGTGCAGGTGGCAAGGAACGAGAAGTGCCTGGCGTTTGCCACGAAGTGATAGTCTGGCACCGGGAGCCCTTGTTTGACCGCTGCCGCGCAGCATCCTGACAGACCGTCAGCATTCTGGGCCGGATCGGAACTCCACAGTTGCACGGGAATCGTTGTTCTCTTCAGGTTCTTCTCGGGGAAGACAAAAGCGGGATATGGATCAACGATGACAGCGGCCTTGACGCGCGGATCAGGCTTGATCAGCTGACCGGGCGCCTCGCCGCTTTCGAGTTGCTTGCAGGCCAACAGGCTCGACGTCGCGCAATTGGGCAAACCCTTTCGTAAATCGGGATTGCCGCCGATGACAGCAATCCCCGTATAGCCGCCAAACGAGAAGCCGTAGAGACCAATATGTTGGGCGTCGATGCGTGGCGCATCCGGCCAGCCATCGAGCATGTAGTCGATCAGCCGGCTAATATCCGCCGGGCGCTCGACGAGCACCGAAAGGCTGTCAGTGCGGCTGGTGTCGCGCCAGGTGTCACCAGGATGGTTGAGCGCGGCGACGACAAAACCGGCATCGGCCAGCGCCGCGGCCGTGTCATGGTGACCGCCGAACCATCCGCGCCTGCCATGCGAAATCACGATGAGCGGGAGTTTTTCGCCCGTCACTGGACATCCGGGCACGGCGAAGAAAATGGCTCCACGTGCGTCCATTTCTTGTGGCGACTCCGCGCACGGCGTCCAGACCAGCAGTCTGATCGCCGGCCCCGTCGCGCCAGCGGGAATGTCAAAGTTTCTGACCCCCGCGGCTTTCGCCGCTGTCAGTCCGAAGAGGAAGCAGATGGCGAACACGAATTTAGTGCTACGCATCATTGGCTCCGATAGCCTAAGACTCTTCACAATAAGGCACGTTGGACCAAGCGACTATGTCGCCTTTGGGTCCAGAAGCGGAAATCCGGCACGCAGGCTGGTGGTGGCGCTTGTATGTCAGCCAGAAGACGAAATCGCCCGTAAGACGTCTCTGAAAACATCGGACTGCACTTGAAAGGCTCGGGGACTATAGTCCTGGTAGTACCCTGCGGTGACCACCACAACGAGATCGAGTTCGGGAACGATGCGAATCTGCTGCCCGCCTCGGCCAAGCGCCTCAGCCCGGTGAAACATGCGCCCGTTGACCAGGGAACGACCAAGCCACCAAAGGTATCCATAAGATCGACCGTCCGAGATCTTGATCCTAGGGGCTGTCGAGGTCTCGATCCATGCCTTGGACACGATCTGGCGGCCGTTCCAGCAGCCGCCCGCAAGAACTAGCTGGCCGATTTTTGCCATATCGCGCGGTCGCAAGCGCAATCCTCCGCCAGCATCGGTATCCCCCTTTATCCGCGTCCACTCGACCTTGGTGATGCCTAACGGCTCGAACAAGTTCTCTCGGGCAAATTCGTCGAGCGGGCGTCCGGTCGCCTTGCGGATGATGGCAGACACCAGAGTGAGCGCGCCGGTGTTGTACAAGAATTCTGTTCCGGCTGGAGTCTTCACTGGAAGACCGAGGACGTAACGACACGGATCGGGCGACCTATGTTATTGTCTCCAGTGGCCGGGGTCGCCTCCACCCACTCTAGACCCATCGACATGGAGAGCGCGTGCGACAACTGAATGCGTTCCTTTTCGGGAGATCGCAAGTCAGACAATTCGGGAAAGAAGCTGAAGATCGGATCGTTGACGCTGTTTACCAGCCCGCGGTCAACCGCGATCCCGAGGACGAGAGACGCGACGCTCTTCGAGACCGACTTCACGTTATGCAGCGTATCGGCGTCGAAGTTGATATCTGCCACCCTGCTGCCGTAAAAGCGGCCGGGCACCTCGTCCGAACCCTTGAAGTATTGTTCAAACACCAAATTGCCAGCGCGGACGACGAGCACGGCATGTACATTGGGGTTGCCGAGGGCGGCGAGCCGCTCCGCTATCCGGCACAGCGCGGCGTGGTCTATGAGTTTGTCCTCGCCAACGAGAGCGATGGGCCAGCCGTCCTCCCGCGCAAGCGGGACGCCGCAGCTATCGGGTGGGTGCGCGAACACTGGCATTGCGTTGAACGGCGCCAACGCGGCTCCGCCCAGAAGTGAGATAAACCGGCGCCGTCTCATTCGCCCCTCACGAGACCCTATTCCGTCCTACGATATCCGATGATTTGGTCAAGGGCGATTGCCAAGGCTAAGACCGGGTCACCAAGACGGCTGGTCACAAGCGACCGTCACTGGCAAATCGCGGTTTGGTCCGCTTGCCTCACAATCGGTCTTGTCATCGCTCGAGTTGGACGCAGGTCCTGCAGTGACCTGCCGTTCGCCGATTTGCCCGACGAGCAGCGTGCCTGCCGTGTGCGCAGCGAAATTGGTCCCGATTGCCCCCGGATCACCTCGCGGCGAACGGCGTATTTCATCCGCAGCTTCAACGCCATCGTCCGTTTCAAGAGCTTCGCGGAGAAATAAATATCTTCCGAAAATCAGCATTCCATGCATATGCTGCGCGCGTTCCGGTCCGGATGAGGGGCGTACGCGTCGTCACGAGACGTTGGGCCGGCAATGCGGTGGACGTGAGGGCATCAGCGCACCTCAATGGTGCGGACGAATGATGCGCTTGCGGACGTGAAGTCGCGTGGTCCTGACACCCCGATGCTGGTGTCCCGCGATGGCGTGCGTGACGCGCGTCGTCGCCACGGTGGCCAACAAGCCCGGTGCACCGAGGAGATCGCGTATAAGCGTTAAAACTGCCGCGCAGGGAATGCCGGATGTTCGGCTGAACCTGTGGTACCTGCCGCCTGCATTTTTGTTCGCAGGCGGGCCATGGGCGAGGCCTTCGCCCGGCATTCCCTGCGCCCTCATCATTGTCGAGGGCGGACGCCGCTGCATCTCCCGGACGCCACGCGCCGCGGGATCGCGCCTGCACGCCCGGCTGTTTGACTGGTTGGAAGATGGGATGCGTTCGCCTGTGTCGGCGCCGCCCTGGGCTCGCGTCGAAACGCATATCTCATTCTGTCCCACAGGACGATCTGAGTCGTTTCGCGACCCGGCCTCCAAGGCGTCATGCCCGGACTCCGTCCCGGGCATCCACGTCGCTCTCAGGGCGCCGAACGACGTGGATGGCGGGGACGCTGGTGCGCGTGGAGAGACCCCCACCCCGGCTCACATGCGCTGCGCTCATGTGAGCCGACCCTCTCCCTCCAGGGGAGGATGGCAGCGGACGTGTCGCGTTCCCTACCCGCCCGGCTGGTCGTCGTGCTCGACCTGCGACAGTTCGGCGATGGCGAGGTCGCCGGAATCGGCCATGCGCGCTTTCGCCGTGGTGGTGACGTGGGCGGCGAGCGCCGGCATGCGCGCGATCAGCGCGTGGAAATCCTGCGCATCGAGCACCAGCAGCCGCGTCTTGCGCGTCGCCTTGACGGTGCCGGAGCGCTTGGTCCGATGCAGCAGCGCGATCTCGCCGAAGAACGTGCCGTCGGCAAGCCGCACGCATTGCGTCGGCAGCTCGATCTCGACCTCGCCCGCGGTGATGAAATACATCGACGAGGCGACATCGCCGCGGCGGACGAGGATCTCGCCGGCCTCGATGGTGCGCGCGCGCAACAGCCGCATGATGTCGGCGATCTCGGCGGCGGCGAGATGCGAGAACAGCGGCACCCGCGCCAGCATGCCCCAGGTGACGACGAAGTCGCGCCGCTTCACCTCATCAGCAAAAGCGCTGGAGATGATGGCGACCGGCAGCGCGATCATGGCGAGGCCGCCGACGATGGTGAACACCGAGATCGCCTTGCCGAGCGGGGTCACCGGCACCACGTCGCCATAGCCGACGGTGCCGAGCGTCACGATCGCCCACCACATCGCGTCGGGGATGGTGCCGAACTTGTCGGGCTGCACGTTGCGCTCGACCGCGTAGAGCAGCGAGGCGAACAGCAGCACGGCGCCGGCCAGGATCGCGATGCAGCCGACCAAGGTGCGGCGCTCGGCCTGGATCGCGGCCAACAGCGAGCGCATCGCCGGCGAATAGCGCACCAGCTTGAGGAAGGGCAGCACGACCAGCACTGCAAGCGTGGCGTGATCGCCGAAGGCGAGCACGAGGGCAGCCGGCAGGAAGGCGCAGAGATCAATGAGGCCGAGCGCGGAGAAGGCGTATTGCAGACGGTCGCGCAACGGCGACACATGCAGCGGCGTATGGCCGGCGACGCTCCAGAGACGGGCGACATATTCGAAGCCGAACACCAGCACGGCCATGACCTTCACCGTGGTGAAGGTCGCGCCGAAGCGGGCGTCGAGATGCGGCACCGAGGCCAGGACCGTCGCCAGGACGTCGGCAAAGATCACGATGACGACCGCCCGCACCAGGCGCGAACCGACCGACAGCGGCAGATGGTCGTGCTCGAGCAGCTCGTAGAGCCGGTCCCGCAGGTCGGGATCGCGAATGCTCTGCCCCGGCCCGAGCGGCGGCACGATCAGCCCGCCCTGCTGATCGCGCTCTCGATCGCGGCGAGCGCGGCCTCCGCCTTGGAACCATCGGGACCGCCGGCCTGGGCCATGTCGGGACGGCCACCGCCGCCCTTGCCGCCCAGCGCCTCCGATGCCGCGCGCACCAGCTCGACCGCGTTGAAGCGCGCGGTGAGATCGGCGGTGACACCGACGACCACGCCGGCCTTGCCGTCCTCGGCGCGGCCGACGATGGCCACGACGCCGGAGCCGAGCTGCTTCTTGGCCTCGTCGACCAGCGACTTGAGATCCTTCATCTCGACGCCCTCGACGGCGCGGGCCATCAGCTTGACGCCGGCGACCTCACGGATGCCGGAAGCGGACCCGCCGGCCGCGGCGCCGCCGCCCATCGCAAGCTTCTTGCGCGCATCCGACAGCTCGCGCTCGAGCTTCTTGCGCTCCTCCATCAGCGCCGCGATGCGCGCCGGCACCTCGTCGACGGTGGTGCGCAGCTCGGCCGCGGCGGCCTTGGCGAGCGAGAGATTGTGGTTGGCATGGGCACGGGCGCCGCGCGCCGTCAGCGCCTCGATGCGGCGAACGCCGGATGACACCGCGCTCTCCGAGGTGACCGCGATCAGGCCGATATCGCCGGTGCGCTTGACGTGGGTGCCGCCGCACAACTCGACCGACCAGCCCATTGCATTGGAGGCTTGCGCATTGGAGGCCTGGTCGCGCGCGGCGTTGCCCATCGAGACGACGCGAACCTCGTCGCCATATTTCTCGCCGAACAGCGCCCTTGCGCCGGCCTCGCGGGCGTCGTCGAGCGCCATCAACCGGGTCGTGACCTCGGCATTCTCCAGCACGACGTCGTTGGCGATGTCCTCGACGCGGGCGAGTTCCTCCGCCGAGATCGGCTTGGGATGGGCGAAGTCGAAGCGCAGCCGGTCGGGCGAGACCAGCGAGCCGCGCTGCGCGATGTGGTCGCCAAGCACCTGGCGCAGCGCCTCGTGCAGGATGTGGGTCGCCGAATGGTTGGCGCGGATCGCGGAGCGGCGGCCGTGATCGACCTCAAGCTGCAGCGCGGCGCCGAGCTTGAGCGTGCCCTGCTCCACGGTGCCGATATGCACGAACAGGTCGCCGGCCTTCTTCTGGGTGTCGGTGATGCGAACGCGAACGCCATCGCCGCTCATCACGCCGGTGTCGCCGACCTGGCCGCCGGACTCGCCATAGAACGGCGTCTGGTTCAGCACGATCGCGCCGCTCTCGCCGGCCTTGAGGCCGTCGACCTCGGCACCGTCCTTGACCAGCGCGGTGACGGCGCCCTCCGCCGTCTCGGTCTCGTAGCCGAGGAACTCGGTGGCACCGAGCTTCTCGCGCAGCGGGAACCAGACATTCTCGGTCGCCGCCTCGCCGCTTCCGGCCCAGGCCGCGCGCGCCTTGGCGCGCTGACGCTCCATCGCGTCGGTAAAGGAGGCCTGGTCGACACTGATGCCGCGCGATTTCAGCGCGTCCTGGGTGAGGTCGAGCGGGAAGCCATAGGTGTCGTAAAGGGTGAAGGCGACGTCGCCGTCGAACATGTCGCCCTTCTTGAGGGTGGACGACTTCTCGTCGAGGATCGCAAGGCCGCGCTCCAAGGTCTTGCGGAAGCGGGTCTCTTCGAGCCGCAGCGTCTCCTTGATCAGCGCCTCGGCGCGGATCAGCTCCGGATAGGCCTGGCCCATCTCGCGGGTCAGCGCGCCGACCAGCTTGTGCATCAACGGCTCGCGGGCGCCGAGCAGCTGGGCGTGGCGCATCGCGCGGCGCATGATCCGGCGCAGCACATAGCCGCGGCCTTCATTGGAGGGCAGCACGCCGTCCGAGATCAGGAACGACGAGGCGCGCAGGTGGTCGGCGATGACGCGCAGGCTCGCCTTCTGCGGGCCCTGCGGATCGGCATTGGTGAGGTCGGCGATGGCGCGGATCAGGGCGACGAACAGGTCGATGTCGTAATTGTCGTGCTTGCCCTGCAGCACCGCGGCGACGCGCTCGAGGCCCGCACCGGTGTCGATCGACGGCTTCGGCAGGGGATTGCGGACCCCGCCCTCGAGCTGCTCGTATTGCATGAACACGAGGTTCCAGATCTCGATGAAGCGGTCGCCATCGGCCTCCGGCGAGCCAGGCGGGCCACCCCAGACCTTGTCGCCATGGTCGTAGAAGATCTCCGAGCACGGGCCGCACGGGCCGGTGTCGCCCATCTGCCAGAAATTGTCCGAGCCCGCGATGCGGATGATACGCGACTCAGGGAGGCCCGCGATCTTCTTCCAGAGGCCGAACGCCTCGTCGTCGTCGATATAGACGGTCGCGGTCAGCTTGTCCTTGGGGAGACCGAACTCCTTGGTAACGAGCTTCCAGGCGAGCTCGATCGCGTTCTCCTTGAAGTAGTCGCCGAAGGAGAAGTTGCCGAGCATCTCGAAGAAGGTGTGATGCCGGGCGGTGTAGCCGACATTGTCGAGATCGTTGTGCTTGCCGCCGGCACGAACGCATTTCTGCGACGTGGTGGCGCGGTGGTACGGCCGCTTCTCTACGCCGGTGAAGACGTTCTTGAACTGCACCATGCCGGCGTTCGTGAACATCAAGGTCGGGTCGTTGCGCGGCACGAGCGGCGAGGACGGCACGATCTCGTGGCCGTTCGCGGCGAAGAAGTTGAGGAAGGTCGACCTGATCTCGTTGACGCCGCTCATAGCAATCCAATCGAAGAAGTCCGGGAATTCGGCGGCATTGCTTTTAGACAAGCGGACTTCGCCTGTCCAGAAACTGTGCAGAAACATCATGGGCTTGCTGCACGGCTCCTAAAGCTGGTTGAAAGCCAGCGTGACGCGTTGACAGTTCGCGCGCCCTGGTGTTTGGTCGGCGGCGTTGACGACAGTCGCGTCGGGAGAGACCGCTCTCTTGAGGTTCTGCTTGAACTTCAAGGATCGGCGCCGAAGGAGCAACCGCCCCGGAAACTCTCAGGCAAAAGGACCCTCGCGACTGCTACTGCATCTGGAAAGAGACGCTGGCCGGGCCTGATCCCGGGAAGTGTCCGCCGACGGGATAATACTCTCAGGCACAGCGACAGATGGGGCTTCGGTGGCGTTTTTCGGGACTGGTCCCGAGGAACCGCGCGAGGACCCCTGATCCATGGCTGAACCCGTTGCTACTCCCGCCTCTCCTCTCAAGCGAACGCCGCTTTATGCGCTGCATGTCAGCCTCGGCGGCAAGATGGTGCCATTCGCGGGCTATGAGATGCCCGTGCAATACGCGCCCGGCGTGCTCAAGGAGCACCTCCATACCCGCGCCGCGGCTGGACTATTCGACGTGTCCCATATGGGCCAGGTCGCTGTGGTGCCGAAATCCGGCACAGTCGCCGACGCCGCAGCCGCGCTGGAACGGCTGGTGCCGCAGGACATCATCGGTATTCCGCCCGGGCGCCAGCGTTATGCCCAGTTCACCAATGCCGAGGGCGGCATTCTCGATGACTTGATGGTGGCGAATTTCGGCGAGCATCTGGTGCTGGTCGTTAACGCTGCCTGCAAGGACGCCGACATTCAGCTGCTGCGCGACGGACTTTCGGGCGTCTGCGACGTGCAGCCTCTCGCCGACCGGGCGCTGCTGGCGTTGCAAGGCCCGAAGGCAGCGTCCGTGCTGGCGAAATTCTGTGCGGACGCCGAGGCCATGCGGTTCATGGATGCGGGGCCGCGCAACGTCGACGGGCTCACCTGCTACGTCTCGCGCTCCGGCTATACCGGCGAGGACGGCTACGAAGTTTCGGTCCCGGCCGACAAGGCCGAGCAACTCGCCGAAGCGCTGCTGTCCGACAAGGACGTGCTGCCGATCGGGCTCGGGGCCCGCGACAGCCTGCGGCTCGAAGCCGGGCTCTGTCTCTATGGACATGACATCGACACGGCTACGACGCCCGTGGAGGCGGCGCTGGAATGGTCGGTGCAGAAGGTCCGCCGCAGCGGCGGCGCCCGTGCGGGTGGCTTCCCGGGCGCGGGCAAGATCCTGGCGCAGTTCGATAGTGGCGCGGCCCGCCGCCGCGTGGGTCTGAAGCCCGAAGGCCGCGCGCCGGTCCGCGAGGGCGCGACGTTGTTCGCGACGGCCGATTCGGCCGAGCCGATCGGCAAGGTGACCTCCGGCGGTTTCGGTCCGACGCTGAATGCACCGGTCGCGATGGGCTATGTGCCGACCGCTCTCTCCGCACTGGACACCGTGCTTTTCGCCGACGTGCGTGGCCAGCGACTGCCGCTGCGCGTCGCCGCCACGCCGTTCGTTCCCAACACCTACAAACGTTGACCCTGCAAAGCGCTGAAGGACGTCCATGACCACGCTCTACACTTCCGACCATGAATGGCTCAGCATCGAGGGCGATGTCGCCACCATCGGTATCACCGATTTCGCGCAGGCCCAGCTCGGCGACGTCGTCTTCGTGGAACTGCCGCAGGTCGGCCGCGCGCTGAAGAAGACGGAGGCCGCCGCCGTGGTCGAATCGGTCAAGGCCGCCTCCGACGTCTACGCGCCGATCACCGGCGAGGTGGTCGAGGTCAACCAGGCCATCGTCGACGAGCCCGCTTTGGTCAACACTGACGCCGGCGGCAAGGCCTGGTTCTTCAAGCTCAAGATCGCCGACAAAAGCGAGCTCGGCGGCCTGATGGATGAGGCCGCGTACAAGGCGCACACGGCGTGAGACCTCTGCGGGCCACCACACCCGCCATCATGCCCCGCGCAGGCGGGGCATCCAGTACTCACACCAGCGGCAGCGGTCGACCAGAGACGCCTCGGCGTACTGGATCGTCCGCTGCAGCCTGTCCACGGGCTCGCCGCAGGCGAGACCGTGGGACGGACGATGACACCAACTTTGGATCTTCCAGCGAGGCCCTCATGACCACGCCGCTCAAGCCGCTCGATGATGCCGCCACCAGCTTCGCCCGCCGCCATATCGGTCCATCGCCCCGTGATGTCGCGGCGATGCTGGAGACCGTCGGCGCCAAGAGCGTCGCCGAATTGATGGCGCAGACCCTGCCCGGCACGATTCGCCAGGCCACGCCGCTCACGCTCGAACCGGCCTTGAGCGAGGTCGAGGCGATCGGCCACATGCGGGCGCTGGCCGCACAGAACCAGGTGTTCACCTCGCTGATCGGCCAAGGCTATTCCGGCACGATCATGCCGGCGGTGATCCAGCGCAACATCCTGGAGAACCCGGCCTGGTACACGGCCTATACGCCGTATCAGCCCGAGATCAGCCAGGGCCGGCTTGAGGCGCTGTTCAACTTTCAGACCATGATCTGCGACCTCACCGGGCTCGACGTCGCCAACGCCTCGCTGCTCGACGAGGGCACTGCGGCGGCCGAGGCGATGGCGCTCGCCGAGCGTTCGGCGCGAGCCAAGACCAAGGCGTTCTTCGTCGACAGGAACGTGCATCCGCAGACGCTGGCCGTGCTGCGCACCCGCGCCGAGCCGCTGGGCTGGCAGCTGATCGTCGGCGATCCGGTCAAGGATCTGGACGGCGCCGAGGTGTTCGGCGGCCTGCTGCAATATCCGGAGACCACGGGCGCGCTGCGCGATCCGCGCGCCGATATCGCCAAGCTGCACGACAAGGGTGCGCTGGCGATTCTCGCCGCCGACCTGCTGGCACTGACGGTGATCGCCTCGCCCGGCGAGCTCGGCGCCGACATCGCGATCGGCTCGGCGCAGCGCTTCGGCGTACCGATGGGCTATGGCGGACCGCATGCCGCTTATATGGCGGTGCGCGACGCGCTGAAGCGGTCGCTGCCCGGCCGCATCGTCGGCCTCTCGGTCGATTCGCGCGGTGCTCCCGCCTATCGCCTGGCGCTGCAGACCCGCGAGCAGCACATCCGGCGCGAGAAGGCGACCTCGAACATCTGCACCGCGCAGGTGCTGCTCGCGGTGATCGCCGCGATGTACGCGGTCTATCATGGTCCCGACGGGCTCAAATCGATCGCCCGGACCGCGCATCGCCGGGCTGCAGTGCTGGCCGCCGGGCTGCGCAAGCTCGGCTTCGCACCGGCGAGCGACAGCTTCTTCGATACGGTCCTCGTCGAGGCCGGCGCCAAATGCGATGCGATCATCACGCGTGCGGAAAGCCAGCGGATCAATCTCGGGCGCGACGGCAGCCGGCTGCGGATCGCGCTCGACGAGACCACGACGGCCGATGTCGTCGAAGCCGTCTGGCGCGCCTTTGGCGGCGAGCTCTCCTACGCGGCCATCGAAGCCGAGGCGCGCGACGCTGTCCCGGCCGAGCTGAAGCGGCAGCGGCCGTTCCTGACCCATCCGGTGTTCCACGCGCATCGCTCCGAAACCGAGATGCTGCGCTATCTGCGCAAGCTCGCCGACCGCGATCTCGCGCTCGACCGCGCGATGATTCCGCTCGGTTCCTGCACGATGAAGCTGAATGCGACCACCGAGATGATTCCGCTGACCTGGCCGGAATTCTCCAGCCTGCATCCGTTCGTGCCGCGCGCGCAGGCCGCCGGCTATCACACGATGTTCGCCGATCTGCAGGACTGGCTGTGCCGGATCTCCGGCTATGACGCGGTGTCGCTGCAGCCGAATTCGGGCGCACAGGGTGAATATGCCGGCCTGCTCGCGATCCGCGGCTATCACGCCGCACGCGGCGAGGGTCATCGCACGATCTGCCTGATCCCCTCCTCCGCCCACGGCACCAACCCGGCCTCTGCGCACATGGTCGGCATGGAGGTCGTCGTCGTCGGCTGCGACAGCAACGGCAATGTCGATCTTGCCGATCTCAAGGCCAAGGCCGAGCTGCACAGCGCCAAGCTCGCGGCGATCATGATCACCTATCCCTCGACCCACGGCGTGTTCGAGGAGCATATCCGCGACATCTGCGACATCGTCCATGCCCATGGCGGCCAGGTCTATCTCGACGGCGCCAATCTCAATGCGCAGGTCGGCCTCTCCCGGCCCGGCGACTACGGCGCCGATGTCAGCCATTTCAACCTGCACAAGACGTTCTGCATTCCGCATGGCGGCGGCGGCCCGGGCATGGGCCCGATCGGCGTCAAGGCGCACCTGGCGCCGTTCCTGCCGGGTCACCCCGCGACCGACGCCGCGACGCCGTCTCCCGTCGGACCGGTCTCGGCCGCTCCCTACGGCTCGGCCTCGATCCTGACCATCTCCTACATCTACATGCTCCTGATGGGCGGCGAAGGCCTCACCCGCGCCACCGAAATCGCGATCCTCAACGCCAATTACGTGGCGGCGCGCCTGGATCCGCATTTCCCGGTGCTCTATCGCAACGAACGCGGCCGCATCGCGCATGAATGCATCATCGATCCCAGGCCGCTGAAGCAGACCTGCGGGGTGACCGTCGACGACATCGCCAAGCGCTTGATCGACTATGGCTTCCATGCGCCAACGATGAGCTTCCCGGTGGCGGGCACATTGATGATCGAGCCGACCGAGTCGGAATCGAAAGCCGAGCTCGACCGCTTCTGCGATGCCATGATCGCGATCCGCAAGGAGATCGCCGCGGTCGAACAGGGCCGTTTCACCATCGAGGCCTCACCGCTGCGCCACGCGCCGCACACGGTGCACGACATCGCCGATGACGATTGGAACCGCGCCTATCGCCGCAGCGAGGGCTGCTTCCCCGAAGGCACCTCGCGCACCGACAAATATTGGTGCCCCGTCGGACGCGTCGACAATGTCTATGGCGATCGCAACCTGGTCTGCTCGTGTCCGCCGATTGGCGACTACGCACAGGCCGCGGAGTAAGCCTCCTCACGCATGTCCCAAGAGATCGCACACCACGGCTCGCGACAATCAATGAGGTCAGGCATGCCGGGATCCGGCGCGACGAGCACCGCATGCCAACGCCAGAGATTGGCGTTGGTCAATTCGGTGCCGCCCCACCAGCGCCGGATCGGATTATGGCTGCTGAAATCCTCCTCGCCGGCGAGGATTGCCTTGCCGAGCGGTGTCAGCGACAGGGTGCTGGCCGTGTAGCGCTCGAGGCTTTCACGGCGGTCGTGCATCTCGACCGAGAATGGCCATTCGGCAAGGCCGGCAATTGCAGGCACCCGTGCCAGCGCCAGACCGTCGAGCAACGTGCCTCCTTCCCAATAGTCATAGACGCGGCGTTGAAAGCGATCCCGATGATGCGGCAACAGGTCGAACGGGTGCTGATAGCCGGCTGACAGCAATTCGAGGATTCTCAGCTCCGATGCTCCGAGGCCCGTCGCAACACCGGGAAGCTCATCGAGCATCTCCTGCACGCAGCGGCGAAGCTGCGGCAGCGCACTGAGATCCTGCTTCAACAGATCGGACCAGGCTTGCGGCGTCGGCGCACGAAACGCCTGCCATGCCAGATGACCCAGGTCGAGATGCGCACGTGCAAGCTCGACGCCGGCCATCATCCGACCGGCGCGTCGCCCGGCCGGGGCATCGAATAGCGGGACATCGACATGCCGCAATACGATCTTCGTCGCGATCTCCGCGTGATCGCGCAGATAGTCCAAGAGCCAAATCAGCACCAACTGGTCGTTCGGACGGGTCCCCATCCACAGTTCGACGCTATCGCAACGGTCGACAAGTTCGAGAAAACTGTGACTTCGGCCGCCGACCGCCTTGAAGTCGCCACGCGAGGCGAAGTCCAACCAATGCCCCCGCTTCCGTCGCGCGGTGCGCTGGGCGAGATTGGCCGACAACTCGGCGTCGGATGGCAACGGTCCCCACACGAAACGATGGAGAATTGGTACCACCAGATCGGCAAAGCCGCTCCTCCGAAGCGCTCCGGCGCTGGGATCGTCAGCCACTAGAAACAAACGCGTCATGCTGTTGGCTCCGGGACGACCTGATTGGCTCAAGGCGCGAGCAACACGTTCGCGATCGACGCCCGACGCCCAGGATTGGCGTCGGAAATCGCAACGCCGCCGCGCGGATCCGGTCCGCCCGCGCGCACTTTAAGTTAGTCGCGTTGAAGATCTTATCCGGCGCTCAGAAACGGATACTCGCGGCACTCGGGAACGCAGCAGCCGCGGTTTTCGATAGAGCACCACACATCTGCAAGCGGGCGCCGGAACGTCGGCTACTCACGTCCACGGCCCCCGCCGCCGTCGTCCCCCTACTCCTCCGCCGGCTCCTCACCGTCGGCATCGCGCTCCGCGTTGCCGGCCAGGATCTGCTCGGCGATCAGGCCGGAGTTCTGGCGGATCGCGGCCTCGATCTTCGCCGTCATATCGGGGTTGGCCTTGAGGAACGACTTCGAATTCTCGCGCCCTTGCCCGAGCCGCTGGCTGTCATAGGAGAACCAGGCACCGGACTTCTCGACGATGCCGGCTTTGACGCCGAGATCGAGGATCTCGCCCATCTTCGACACGCCCTCGCCATACATGATGTCGAACTCGACCTGCTTGAACGGCGGCGCCAGCTTGTTCTTGACCACCTTGACGCGGGTCGTGTTGCCGATCACCTCATCGCGCTCCTTGATCGCGCCGATGCGGCGGATGTCGAGACGGATCGAGGCGTAGAATTTGAGCGCGTTGCCGCCTGTGGTGGTTTCCGGCGAGCCGTACATCACACCGATCTTCATGCGGATCTGGTTGATGAAGATCACCATGGTATGGGACTTGTTGATGGAGGCTGTGAGCTTGCGCAGCGCCTGACTCATCAAGCGGGCCTGCAGGCCCGGCAGCGACTCGCCCATCTCGCCCTCGAGCTCGGCCTTCGGCACCAGCGCCGCCACCGAGTCGACCACCAGCACATCGACCGCGCCGGAACGAACCAGGGTGTCACAGATCTCCAGCGCCTGCTCGCCGGTATCCGGCTGGGAGATCAGCAGCTCGTCGATGTTGACGCCCAGCTTGCGCGCATAGACCGGATCGAGCGCATGCTCGGCATCGATGAAGGCGCAGATGCCGCCCTTCTTCTGAGCCTCGGCGACGGTGTGCAAGGCCAGAGTGGTCTTGCCCGACGATTCCGGCCCATAGATCTCGATCACCCGCCCCTTCGGCAGACCGCCGATCCCGAGCGCGATGTCCAGCCCGAGCGAACCGGTCGACACCGTCTCGACATCCATCGAGCGGTCGTTTTTGCCCAGCTTCATCACCGAGCCCTTGCCGAACTGACGCTCGATCTGGGACAGCGCAGCGGAGAGCGCCTTACTCTTATCCATTGAGGAACCTTCGACGATACGCAGGGCGGTGGCGGACATTGGCGCTCCTTATGGCGGGGATTCGCGGGATGGACAAATGGTTAACGAGGCCGGGCAACAATCTTGAGGTGAATGTACCCGATCTGTTCTTTGTTCGCAATATGTTCTTTCTCGCATTCGGGGGCATTTACAGCTTCGGCTCATAGCGCCCCGAGAGAGCCAGTTGCCCTGGTCGCTGGACATCCCGAGCCTGAGCCAGACCGGCGCGCGCTCGCGCCCGGCAGTACGCACCGGTTCCCAGCGCCAGGGCTGCCCGCTGAGGCACAGGCGCTGCGCGGGGGCATGATCGGCGGGCGCTGATCAGGACAAGACCGCAGGCTCGGTGCCACATCTCCCCACCGAAGCAGATCGAACGACAATCACAGATTGAGACAATGACGAAAAACTTGCCGGAGCCGTGCCGTTCTGCTTGGTCTGGAGAGACCAGATCACCGGCCTCCCTTGAAACCACATGACCATCGCCAACCCGACGATCACCCTATGGCGCCCGGTGGGTCCGAAGGAACTCGCACTGATCGCGGCGTCGGGCATGCGTGCGTTTCCGCCGCGGCTGCCGGAGCAGCCGATCTTCTATCCCGTGCTGACCGAGGCCTACGCGGTGAAGATCGCGCGCGACTGGAACGTGCCGGCGAGCGGCAGCGGTCACGTGCTGCGCTTCGAGGTGCTGCGCACTTTCGTCGATCGCTATGAGGTACGCGAGGCCGGCGGACGCGATCATCTCGAGTACTGGATTCCGAGCGAGCACCTTGCTGAGTTCAATGCGGCCATTGTCGGTCCGATCGTGCTGGTCAAGACTTTTCCTTGAAACAACCAACTTCTGCGCGCGTGCGCTGACCGCACCTCCGTGGTTCTCCTGAGAAGAACGAAGTTCCAACCGCTCTTCTGCTTTTGTTCGGCTCGTAGCGCGTGCGACAGCTTATTTCTCGTGCAATCCGATCCGTTTCTGCCTGAGCTTCATCGGTCATGCGCTCCATGCGATGCGCCCCGCGCCCCCCTCAGCTTGTTCCATGGCCGCGATATGATGGTCAGCAGATAAAGCGCCGCAGGCCGCAAAGAGCGATCTCTTCCACGCCAGCCGAAAGGGATGGCCCCGGGGGCGGAACCGCGCGCTGCGCAACACTGACCCGCAAGTCGCTCTGGAGTGGATCGGACAACAAGCATTGTCATAAACTCTTGGTTGCGATATATGGGTTCGGTTGTCGGACACGAACAGATTTTTGATCAGCCCCGAATTTGTTTGTTTGTTGCGATGATAGCTGGCCGATATCAGCACATGATTTACGGCCGCGCTTTGTCACCTCTAGGCGCACGGCCCTGAAACCATCCGCGCCAAAGGGCGAGAGAAAGCCCCGGACCCCGTCCGGGGCTTTCGACGTTTTGGATCGTCCGCCTCCCCGCACGGTGTTGTCATACAGCCCGGCGCAATCCGCGCGGAACTGATCGTGCCGCTCGTGCATCATGAGGGGATGAAACAAGATGAGGTCATGTGCCTCTCCTGCAGAGCCGGTTTGCAGCGCATCGAACTGCGGTCATATGCGTGCCCACCGGGTGACGTGCGCTGCCCTCTATGCGACGCGCTGCTCGAAACGCCGGATGGTTCGACCGCCGTCGCGTACCGCCTGGCGGTCGCGCCGGAGCGGATCATCGATCGCTGAGACCGGTTGATGGCCCTGACTGTTTCGGGAAAACGCCGCGGCGGATGTGGTGTCGGTCCCCTATGCGACGAGCGTTGACCTGTCGCAAAGCATGCGCGCACGCCCTGTCATATAGTTGCAATTGTCATTGCCGAACTGCCCCGTCGGGAAGCTACGACGTTGACGCGGAGCCTCGGACCGCCGCGGTCCGAGGCTCACTTGTTTCAGTTCACAGGCCGCCCAAGATTACAGCAGATCAGGGGTGAGGCTTCACCGCGGACACGTTTCCGCTGTGCCGGTGCGGTCGTCATCGACCGTATTTTACCGGAATTGATCCGATTGGGTTTTCCGCATCCATTTACCCTGCGTTCATCAAACCCAGCGGCCTGGGGCGGTCAGGGGTCAACGGTTTTGGCAATGCCGCTCTATTTCTTTCGTATCCGTAATGGCCACTTCTCCGGCGCGTCCGAGTATGGCACCGAATGTGCCGATCGGAATGCAGCCTGGAAAGAGATGACCACTGTCTGCGCCGACATGGCGAGCAGCATCTCGCGAAAGCTTGCCGAAAACTCCGAATGGCAGATGGAGTTGCTCGACGAAGCGAGGCAGCCCGTATTCCGGATCAGGATCGTCGCGGAATCCCTCGATCAGGCGTGATAGCGGCCATTCATATCTCCCAGGTAGAAACAGCAATTGAGATTCAATCATTGCCTGTTGCGAACGTAGAGCGACCGGCCATTCTTCGTGAGACTTTGATTTAGATCAAAATGCCTGTTCCCGTCCTGGCAGACATTTAAATTTGTATGGGTAATCTGATCTTCAAATGTCCGCGAACCGGGATGAACGTGCAGCATTGGCTGGAAGAGCCGAAGCCGGGCGACCCGGCCTGCGCGTATGAAACGGTGGTCTGCAAGGCCTGTACCCGGCTTCACTTCATCAATCGCGACACGCGCAAACTGCTGGGCGAAAAGGAATGATCGTCTCGCAGCGGCTCAGTCGGCGCTCGGCAGGCGCCGCATCGTAAACTCGATGGCCCCGTCGGGCAGCTCGCGCCAGCTTTCGACGGCGCTCATATAGCCCGCCTTCGGATATCGGGTGAGATAGTCGCGAGCCTTGGCGCGTGCTTCCTCGCGCGGCAACTTGAACGTGTCACGGACATAGCCGTCGCCCTTACGGCGCCGGGCCGCCATCCGGCTGGCAATGTCACGCGGACGCAATCCCATCGACGAACTCCAGCGCGTTACACCCCGTCAATATAGACGAGGCCGCACGGAATCCGAGTCCGGCATACTGCCACCCGGGCCTATCGCCGATCTTGCCTGGACGGCACAGGCGGCCGAGTGCGGCAGCGCTCAGTTGGTCGTAGGGTTCGCCTTGGGCTTCTTGGCTGCCGTGGTCTTCACGGCCGGCGCCGTTTTCGGCTGTTCCACGGCGCGAACATTGCCCCATGGGTCAGCGGAGGTCTTGGCGTCGGGGATCTTGCGCATCGTGTCCTTGTAGGCCTTCTCGCGCGCCGCCTCGGCTTCCTTCTCCTCAGGCGTCTTGGAGGGACCGTCAGCGAGAAGATTGATGTTCGGCATCTGCGCCACGGCCGGGACAGCCCAGCCAGCAGCCACGGCGAGCGCCATCGTCACAATCAGCTTCTTCATTGGTTACTCCCGATAGTGGCGGGCCTTATAGCATCGCTTCGCCATGCGCCAAGTCTTTCGCCCTGCGCCAAGCCACGCCGCCGCGCCGAATCCGGCCATCCACTGCCGGCTGTCATCGGCCCGCCATTCATCATAGGATTCGAACTCCGGCCTTTTCAAGCCGCCAGCCTGCGGCAATCGGTCGGCTGCCCGCCCGATCAAGGCTGGCGAAATGACACGACATGGGAGGCTCCGTACGTGCCGACTGACGCCCTGAACTTCACCCTCGACGACGCGCGCCGAATCCTGGACGACGTGTTCGCGCCCTGGATCAAGGATCTTGCCTTGACCGTGGAGGACATTGCGCCGACGCCGCAGGGCGAGCCCGGCGCTATTCTGCGCATGCCGTTCTCGTCACGTCTGTGCCGGGACAATGGCGTCGTCTGCGGACAGGCGCTGATGGCCTTCGCCGACACTGCGATGGTGATCGCCATGGTCACGGCGAATAGCGGCTACCGGCCGATGACCACGGTCGACCAGACCACGCATTTCATGCGCGCGGTCGCCTCCTCCGATGTGCTCGCCGATGCGCGCGTTGTCCGACTCGGCCGCACCATGAGCTTCGGCCGTGTCACGCTGACGAGCGCCACTGACGGCAAGCCCGTCGCGATGGTGTCGAGCGCATTCGCGATGCTCTGATCCGGGAAGCTACGGGCGTTAACAGAAGATGAAGATCGCATGTCGATCTTCGCGAGCCGCATTTATCTCGATGAAACCCGGCCCTGGTTTATTTTAGGCGCATTTGAAGCGAAAGGCGGCGCCAAGCGGCATCGGGTTACGGCCATGAGCGAGACAGACGAGAAACGGATCGCACCCCGGCACCGGGTGCTGAAGCAAGGCAGGCTGGCGTTCGACGGCGGCGGCGCCGTCGATTGCATGGTCCGCAACATGTCGAATACCGGCGCGCGCGTCGAGGTTGTCAATCCGGTCGGCCTGCCCGGAGCCTTCACGCTGGTGATCCCCTCCGACAAGTTCACGCGGCGCTGCCATGCGGTGTGGAGCCACGACAAGCGGATCGGCGTCGCATTCGACTGACCGCGCGTAGATCATGACGCGTTTCCGCAGACGCGCATCACGATCTCATCGCTCTTTTTGAGCATGATCTCGTCGGAGAGCCAGTCTTCATCTTTGCGGATCATGCGCTAGGCGCGCCGGCGACGTCGACGCCATTGCCACCATGCCAGCAGCAGCGCGGCGAGGACGAAGCCCGCCATCATCGCGCTACCGGCGAGCCGGCCGCCCGGCCTGTCGATGGTGCGGGACCAGAGGGACGGCGACTCGCCAACCCGCGCCAGCCGAAACGCCACGACGCCGTCGCCGAGCGTCGTGCCCGCCTCGGAATGGCCGCCCGCGGCGATCACCACATATTGTTCGCCCTTCCACTGATAGGTCATTGGATTGGCGACACCAGGGGCCGGCAGCCGCCCCTGCCACAGCTCCTCGCCCGAGCCCGCATCGAAGGCGCGCAAATACGCATCCATCGCGCCGGTGAAGATGAGTCCCCCGGCGGTGACGACGAGGCCGTTCACGAGCGGGGTCCCCCATTTGAAGGCCAGCCCGAGTGGCGCGCGGTCTTCCGTGGTGCCGACCGTTGACCGCCAAAGCACCTTGCCCGCCTTGAGGTCGAGCGCGACCATCTCCCCCCAGGGCGGCCGGTTGCACAATAGGCCGAGTTTGGACATCGCGATCGCCCGCGTCACGGCGAAGGGCGCGCCGCGCTGCAGACCCAGTTCGATCCCCGGCTGTGATCGCATGCGGTCGGCCTGGTCACGCGGGATCAGCCTGACGATGTGAATGGCCCGACTGACATTGGCGTAAAGGATCTGGCGGACGGGATCGAACGCCGCGCCACCCCAATTCACGCCGCCGCCGGTCATCGGATAGATCAACGTGCCTTGCGTGGTCGGCGGCGTGTAGAGGCCATCATTCCGTAACGGCGCGAGCTGATCCTCGCAGGAGGAATCGACGAAGCGCGGCACGACACGGAAGATGTCCTCCGATGTGAAACGCTGCGCGAGCAGCGGCGGCAGATGGGTCGGGAATGGCTGCGTCGGCGACAGCCGTTCGCCATCGACAGCGCCCTGCGGCACCGCACGCTCCTCCACCGGCCAGATCGGCGCTCCCGTGTCGCGATCGAGCACGAACACGAAGCCCTGCTTGGTGGGCTGCATCACGACGTCGCGCGCGCCCTGCCCGGTCTCGAGTCTCGCCAGCGTCGGTTGCGCCGGCAAATCGTAGTCCCAGACGTCGTGATGCGTGGTCTGAAACGACCAGACGAGCGCGCCGGTCTCGATCCGCAGCGCGACGACGGAGTCGGAGTGGCGATTGTCGCCGGGACGCGCGCCACCGAAGAAATCGGGGCTTGGCGAGGACGTCGGCAGGAACACGAGACCACGTTCGTCATCGACCGACATCGGCGCCCACACATTGGCGTGGCCGGCCGTGATGCCGTCATGGATCAACGGATCGAAGCTCCATCGCAACGCGCCGGTGCGCGCATCGAAGCCACGCACCGTGCCGGGGGGCGCCGCGACTCGCTGATTGTCGGCGATCGACGAGCCGACCACGACCATATTGCGGCCGACCGCCGGCGCCGAGGTGATCTGAAACTCGCCCGGCCAGAGCAGGTCCGTCCCGAGGTCGATACGCACCTCTCCGCCGACGCCGAAGCCCGCGCAGGGCCGGCCCGTCCGGGCGTCCAGCGCAATCAGCCGCGCGTCGACCGTGCCCATGAACAGCCTGCTGCGGCAGACCGCGTCAGCCGGCGCCTGCGCATCGACCCAGTGAGCGACGCCGCGGCAGGCGTATCGATTGGCCGGCCTCAGATCGTTCGCGAGCTTCGGATCGAAGCGCCATTTCTCGACGCCCGTGCCAGGATCCAGCGCAATCACCTCGTTGAACGGCGAGCAGAACACCAGGCTGTCGTCAATCAGCAGCGGCGTCGCCTCGAATTTGGTGCGCAGGGCCGCTGCAGGCGGCCGGACCGTGCTGTCCCCGGTGTGGTAGTCCCAGGCCCGCACCAGCTTGTCGACATTGGCCGGCGTGATCTGCGCCAGCGGTGAGAACCGCGTGCCGCCAGCATCACCGCCCCATTGCGGCCACGCCCGCGCCGAGGCAACCGCCGCCTGCACCAAAAGGCCGTGCGCCACGATGACAACAATTGCGATCGCATCCCGACGTAACGCCATGTCTTTTCCCTTGTCGCGAACAACGCCGCGAGCGGCGCGCAGCACCATGATGCTGGCGGCAAGCCCGGCGTCGACATCAATGGGACGGGCGGCGGAGCCTGCGGGACGAGCGGAATCATTGCGGGGCGGCTGGCAGACCCACCGGGATCGCTGGATGAGGCGTCTGTTGAGCCGCGCGAAAATGGCCGCCGCTTCGGACGGCCACCGCGACGGCACAGATGTCAGCCGGCATCAATATCCGTAGCCGCGCTGGGTCGGGGAGGTCACGGGACCCCGCCCGTAGCCACCGCCGCCATAGCCACCACCGATTCCGATGCCAATACTGATGCCGGCGGGCGGCACCACCCGCACCGGAGGTGGATAATAGTCCCGCGGCGGCGGCGCGTAGACCACGACATCATCGCCGGGATCGCGGTAGCGCGGGGCGCGGCCGGCGCGCTTGTTGGGCGGATCCTCGGCACGCTTCTTCGCCGGCTTCTCTTCCGCCCGCTTGGGCGTATCCAATTTGCGTGGTGACGGAGAGCACGGACAGGTCGGCCCGAGGGCGGCATTGGTCGGCACGACGGGCGGACTCACGGGGATGGCCGCATTGGCTACGGCGGCGACCGGCGTCACCACCGGACGGTTGCGCAGCCGTTCAATCAGCTTGCGCGCGGTCGGCGTCAGGTCGCTGTCGGGATAACGATCGAGAAACGTCTGATATGACGCAACCGTGTTGATCAGCACGGCCTCGTTCCAGGCCGCCATCCGGTTGTGAAGGTCCAGCCATTGCCGTGCCTGCGGGCCAAAAGGCGGCGCGGTGTAGAGCGTGACGAAGGCTTCGTAGGCCTCGACGCTGCCGTCGCCGACGATCATCTCGTTCGCAGCCTCGATCGGCTTGCCCTGCAGGTTGCGCTTCCACTCGTCGACGCTGCGCTTGGCGACCACCGGCCGCGGCCCGGCATTGGCCGCGCTGGCGTCGGTTGCACCGACGAAACGAAAATCCTCGGTCAGCGACGAGGAATCCCAGGGCGTCTGCCGGCCTTCGGTCGCCTTGTTGACGGCGACGCGCACCCGCTTGAAGGCCTCCTCGATCGGCAAGCCCGGTTCGCGCGCGGCCTGGAGCACGGCCGTGGTGTAAGGGCTGTTGGCGCCATTGCCGTCCTCGGCCTCTGCGCCCGGTGATGTCGAATAGGACAGAAACGTGCCGGGTGCTCCGCTCTTCGTATCGAGCAACGCGAGACCGCGGCCGGCGCTCTGGCTGATCGACGGGAACGGATTGTTGCGGCAGGCATCGAGCAGCAGGATGCGCATCCGGCTCGGCACTGAATTGAGCGTGTTGAGAACATCGTTGAGACGCACGGCCTGCAAAGGAATGTCGGCTTCGCGCCGCGGATCGACGTCGACGGGAACCAGGTAATTCTCGCCGTCGATCTGCAGCCCATGGCCGGCATAGAAGACCAGCGCCACCGTCTCGGGCCCCTTGGTTGCGATCTTGGCCGCGAAATCACCGACCTCGCGGTTGAGATCCTTCTGCGAAAGATCGACGACGATCGTCACATCGAAACCGGCCTCTCCCAGCATCTTGGCCATGGCATTGGCGTCATTCGCCGGGTTCGGCAATGGCATCACGGACCGATAGGCCGACTGTCCGATCACCAGCGCGAGCCGGCTGCTTTCGGCCAAAGCCGGCGTCAGCCCGGCAAGCAGACTGCCCGCAAGCAAGGCGGCTGCGAGAGCGTGGCGGAACATGACGATCTCCAATCTGGGCGCGGTATGTCCGTTGGTCGACGTCGCTTGCGGCCCGGTTCATTGCGGCGAGCAACTCCGCCGCGTCGCCGCCGCGACATTAGACGCAAAGCGCAATGGTTCAGACGTGTTCAGACACGAGATCCCCCCATCCTTGCCGTGATCGCCGATTAGATCGCCCGGGTGATGCGAGGCGGGTCGAAAGTGAGGCGGATCACATCGCGATTGGCGCTTCTGGCTGCCCTGCTGCTCGCAGGCTGCGCCGCGGACAGCCATTCCAGTCTTCCGGCGTTCATGCGCGCCAAGGAGGCCGCCCCGTCGCCGCCCGAGAGTCCCCCCGACGTTCCGCTCCTGGTCCGCAAGAACCTCGACATGATTTTCGTCGCGACAACGCAGCCCCGCGAGCTGGAAGCTTCCATAGCCCGGCGGGCCGACGAGAGTGACGCATGGACGGCCTGTGTGCGCGCCCAGATCATCTCCGCGAGCGGAGCTCCCCTCCGCCGCCAGACGTATCGGCTCACGATCAAGCAGAACGAGATCATCGACCGCCGACGCGCTGGCTCCGGCGACGACTGCATGTCGCAAAAATACAACGCCGTCCTCGCGAGCAAATAATACAACCTACAGACGAGACACGCCAAAGACGCTCACCTGAACTGATCAGCAGCAGCGATGCGGCGGAACCAGCTACCGCTCAAAGAGAATAGTGTTAGTTCTTAGCTAACGTAAACCCGTAGCCGGAGACCGAACGAATGGCTCAAATTTAACGATTCTCGCGGAACATCAGGTCCCATTAAAGTGCAGAACGATCACTGGACCTGTTCTACATGAACGTTCACCTCGTTGGCGACGATACAGCCAAGCTCGCATTGCTACGCGGCATGCTGGCCGAACGCTGCTCGCTCACATCTGAATTGATTGGTGACGCCGATATACGCGGCGGTGACATTGACGCGATCGTCGTATCCGCAGATCTGCGCGATGTCGACAACATCACGGCGTTGAAAGAAATTTCCGACCGGCTGGCGCGCATTCCGCGCCGCATCTTCCTGACCAACCACAAGTCACGCCTGTCGACCGTGCAGGCCTATGCGCTCGGTGCCACGAGCGTCTTGTCGAGTACGCCGACCCGCAATCAGCTGCTGGGAAAACTGCTCGATGCCCGCCCGCAATCCAATGCGAAGAGCGTTGCGGCCGATGATCGCCAGGCCGCGTTTGCAGGCGCTTCATGCATCGCCTCGATGTTCGCGGCGGTGCTCGGCGGCGCCGCGATCGACGTCGACGAGACCCGACGTGCCGGCAAGCGGATCGCCGACTGCATCGCCGAGAACGGCTTGTCGGATTGGCTTGCGACGGTTCGCCGTCATCATGAAGGCACCTATCAGCATTGTCTGCTGGTCACCGGCATTACCGTCGATTTTGGCCTGAGCCTTGGCGTTCATAGTACGGATCTGGAGCGGCTCTACATGGCCGCGATGTTTCACGACATCGGCAAGGCGAAGATCCCGCTGGCCATTCTCGACAAGCCGGGCCGCCTCGATACCAAGGAACGCGCGCTGGTCGAGACCCATCCGGCGGCAGGTTATGACGCCCTGAAAGGCACCCCGGCGATCACGACCGAGGTGCTCGATGCGGTCCGTCATCACCACGAGTTTCTCGATGGCAGCGGCTATCCCGATGGGCTGATGGCCGACAGCATCCCGGACCTCACGCGCATTCTCACCATCTCCGACATCTTCTCGGCGCTGATCGAATATCGCAGCTACAAGCCGGTGATGGCCCGCGACAAGGCCTATGAGATCCTGCAGAGCATGGAGGGCAAGCTCGAGAAGCCGCTGATCGGCGCGTTCCGCGACGTGGCCCTGATCCGCTGATCCCAGCTGCTCCGGGTGGTGAATGCACGGTGAAGTCGGCCGCGCAAATTCGAGCTGATCGGCAAGGCCTATCTTGGCAGCTTCGCAATTACCATTCGACCAAGCTGCGCGATGTGCGTGCAGCGAGGGGACCAGCGGGACGTGACCGAGATCATCGATCGTACGATTGCCCATGCGCCTTCGGCAGCGGAGGACCGTGGCATGGATCGCGAACGGCGCGCGCCGATCGCGCGGCCGCTTCCGCTCGACAGCGTAGCGCCGCAGGCTTGGCGGGATCTGGCCGCGCGCGCCCTAGAGCCCAACGGCTATTATCTTCCCGGATGGGAGCTCGCGGTCAACGCCTCTGCCCGCGGCCGCACCGGCACCTCGGCGCTCTGCGCCTCCGATGAGGCTCAGCCCTCTTCTCTCGCCGGTCTGATGCCGGTCACCTCGCTATGGAAGGCCTGCAAGCTGCCCCTGCCTGCCCTCGCCAGCGGCCATCCCTACGGCACGTTGTGCACGCCGTTGCTCGATCGTGAGCATGCGGAACCGGCCGCTGCCCGACTGCTCGACGAGGCACGACGCACCGGCGCACGCGCGATCCTGCTCCGTGACATGTCGATCGCGGGGCCCGTGATGCAGGCGTTCACGACGGCTCTTCGTCGTGACGGCCTGTCGCCGCGAATCCTGCAATCCTATGAGCGGGCGTGCCTGGATGCGACGGGCGATGGCGAGAAGGTGCTCCAGGACGCTCTCGGCCCCAAGAAGCTGAAGGAGTTACGCCGCCAGCGGCATCGACTGGCCGAGCACGGTCCCGTGCGGTTCGAGGTCGCGCGGTCGGCTGGCGAGATTGCTCCTGCGCTCGAGACGTTTCTGAGGCTGGAGGCGAGCGGCTGGAAGGGACGCCGTGGCACGGCGCTTGTTCAGCACGATGGCGACGCGGCCTTCATCCGGCGCGCGGCATCAGCATTGGCTCAGGACGGCGATTGCGAGATCATCAGCCTCGTGGCCGGAGACACGACGGTGGCCGCCGGCATCGTGCTGCGCCACGCGCACCGCGCCTTCTTCTTCAAGCTCGGCGTCGACGAGCATTTCGCGAGATATTCCCCAGGCGTGCAGCTGACGCTTGATCTGACACGGCACCTCTGCAGTGACCCGGCTATCAACTCTGCCGATTCCACCGCCGGTCCCGATCATCCGATGATCAATCCGATCTGGCGCGGACGCCTGGCCATCGGCGACGTGCTGATTCCGCTCTACAGGCGCGATCCGGTGGCCGAGATCATCCATGCGGCGCTGGTGCTTCGCCGCGACGGCCTCGCCGCTGCACGCCGCACAGTGCATGCGCTGCGCGGCAGCCGAAAGAACCGGGCCGCTACTCCGCAGCCGCAGCGTTGACCTCGGCGGACACCTGGCGAATCGCCCGTGCGAGCATCTGCGGATCCTGTGCGCCGGAAACCGCGTATTTCTGCGCGAACACGTAGGTCGGCACGCCCGAGATACCTTTCTCTGCGGCTTCCTGGGCCTGCGCCGAGACCAGCTCCACATCCTGGTCGGTGGCGAGCATCTTGCGGACGACGTCGGCATCCAGCCCGCAATCCGCTGCGGCCTGCACCAGGACGTTCACATCGGTGAGATCGCCGCCGTCGCGGAAATACAATTCCATCAGCCGCTGCTTCATCTCGGGCGCCTTGCCGATGTCGCCAGCCCAGCGGATCAGGCGATGACAATCGATCGTGTTGGGCTGACGGGCGACGAGCTCGGGATGATAGCTCAGCCCTTCCTGCGCGGCAGCCGCGACCACCCGGCCCGCAATCCCCTTGTAGGCCTCGACCGATCCGAACTTGGTCGTCAGATATTGCTCGCGGCTGATGCCCTCGCGAGGGACCCAGGGATTGAGGAAGAACGGCCGGAAGTTCACCTCGACCGGCACGTCCGGCACCAGCTTCAACGCCTCTTCGATCCGCCGCTTGCCGATGTAGCACCAGGGACAGACGACGTCGGACACGACATCGATGGTCAGCGGCTTCAAGGGGCTCATGCGCGTCGCTCCGGGTTCGCTTGCATTCGCCCAAGATAAACCCGTGCCCCGCCAGCACAAGCCGGGGTCACAGCAGGGTAACCATCTCCTTGAGCTTGCTCGCCGTGAGCTCATCGGCCGGGAAGAAGGTTTCCAGGGCCAGCTCCGACAGGGTGATGTCCACGGGCGTGCCGAACACCATGGTGGTCGAGAAGAAGCTCAGCACATCATTGCCGACCCGGAGCCGCAGCGGAATCGCGACGCTGTCGGCCGCCAGCGGCCCGGATCGCGCCGGGAACGGATAGGATCGCAGCTCCTGATAGAGCGCCAGCAGATCGGCGTCGGCCGTGGCTTCGCATTGCCGATGCAGCCGCTCCAGCAGATGTCCGCTCCATTCGGCCAAGTTCACCGTCCGCGCCGCCAGGCCCTCCGGATGAAGCGCCACCCGCAGCACGTTGAGCGGCGCCGCCACCAGGTGATCCGGGATGCCGGCGAGTAGCGGCGCGATCATGCGGTTCGCCGCGACCAGGTTCCAATGCCGATCGACCGCGAGCGCGGGATTGGGCTCATGCGCCGTCAGCACCAGGTTCATCGCCTCGCGCGCCGGCTTCAGCGCCGGATCGTCCAGCGGGCGCTGCTGAAAGGCGGGCGCGTAGCCCGCCGCGACCAGCAGCACATTGCGTTCACGCAGGGGCACGTCCAACCGCTCCGCCAGTTTGAGGACCATGTCGCGCGACGGCGCTGCCCGGCCGGTCTCCACGAAGCTCAGATGCCGGGCGGAAATTTCCGCATCGAGCGCGAGATCGAGCTGGCTGAGATGCCGCCGCTGCCGCCATTGCCGCAGATGCTCGCCGACATGAACGGGTTTGGCGCGGTCGGCGCGCGCCGAAGCGAGCTGGTTCATCATGAGCGGAGATCTATCACGCAGACGTCAGCGCCACCATGACGTGCGAGGTAATCGAAAAGCCTCCCGCGACCGATCATCGTGATGCTCACAGGAGCAGACCATGAGCAGGCAGCAGGATCCCGAGAGCACTCCATTCACGGCGCACAGCAGCTGGCTGGCGGGCCTCGCGACTTCTCTGCTGGCACGCTCGCTGAACATGCCGGAGCCGCTGCTGCACGCCACGGGCAGCCTCGTCTTCGCGCAGGTCTACGCCATCGAGACGCGGGCGGCACGCTCGCTGTGCCCGAGGCGCCTGCGCCGTCAGCTCCTCGCCTGGTTCCGTTGAACCATGCCGTTCCCCCAACCGAAGGAGACACAACATGATCACCTCGTCCACCCTGCTCCGCCGCGCCTTGCTCGCCGACGCCATCTTCAGCGGCGTCGCCGGCCTCGTCCTCACGGTCGACGCTGGTCCCCTCGCGACGCTGATGCAATTGCCTGACGCGCTGCTGCGGGAGACCGGCCTGTTCCTGATCGCCTACACGATCCTCGTCGGCTGGCTCGCCTCGCGCGCAACGGCGCCCAGGCCGCTGGTGCTGCTCGTCATCGCCGGCAACGCGGCGTGGACGGTCGGCAGCATCGGCCTCTTGTTCTCGGGCCTGGTTGCCCCGAACGCGCTCGGCGAGATCTTTGTCGCGGCCCAGGCGGTGGGCACCGGCGTGTTCGCCGAGCTGCAATATATGGGCTTGCGCCGCAGTGCGGGTCCGATCATGGCATGAGGCAAACGCAGATGGGCGCCGGCCATGGCGATCGGATGGCCGGCGTTCCTACCCGGTTGACGGCTGCACATGGGCGGCGAAACTGTCCCCTGCAGGATCGAAAACGTAAGGGGGAGCGCAGCGATGCAGCCGCATGTGAGCGGAACGGAAGGTTACGCCGCCGAGGCCGACACCCTCTTGATCCGTTATGAAAGCATCCCCGCGGAGCAGGTCCATGCGGCCGTGCGTCATCTGCTTCCGGAGACTCCTGCCCGCGTGCTCGACATCGGCGCGGGCACGGGGCGTGACGCCGCCTGGTTTGCAAGCCTGGGACATCAGGTGGTGGCCGTCGAGCCGACTCATGAGCTGCGCATCGGCGCAATCGAGCTGCATGCCTGCCCTGCCATCACCTGGATCGACGACAGCCTCCCGGACCTCGCAGTTCTGGCCGCTCGCGGTGAACAGTTTGATCTCGTGATGTCGACCGCCGTCTTGATGCATCTCGACGACGCGCAGCGGCGACAAGCGCTTCCCAACATCGCGGCACGAATCGCTCCCGGCGGCCTGCTGATCATGACCTTGCGGCACGGGCCGGTGCCTCCGGGCCGCCGCATGTTCGAGATCGACGCCGAGGCGATCATCGAACCTGCGCGGAAACTCGGGATGAGCCTCGTGTTCAACCAAGATGGCGCGTCGCGCGGCGCCGAGAACCGCGCCGCGGGCGTCACCTGGACGACGCTGGCTTTCAGAAGCCCGCGTGACGAGGCAAGGAACGCAGGCTGACCGCCTCAGGCCGCCTTGGCGCGGCTGGTCAGCGTCTTGACGGTGGACCTAGTCTTCACGCGCTTGCCGACGGTCGGCACCGGCCGCCGGCTCTTGGCCTTGCCGCGCGCCTGGGCATCGCCTCCGGCCTTGGTGCTCGCTTTGGCTTTGGAACGCTGCTTGGCCTTGTCCTTCGCTGGATCCCTCGCCGTGTCCTTGGTGAGCTTCTCGGCCTTCTTCTTGGCCTTGCGCTCGTCCTTCGCCTTTTGAAGAACGCGATCGGCCCGCGCCTCAGCCTTCTTCTTTGCCCGCTTCTTCTCGCAGGCCTCGCATTTGCAGCCGATCGGCTTCAGATAGGCTTTGAAATAGTCGGTACCGTAATCGTAGTTGATCTCCTCGCCCGGCTCGATGTCCTTGATGGCGCGGATGAAGATCTTCTTCTTGCGCGGCTTGACGTCGGATTCGGCGTTCGGCTTGCAAGAGTGATTGATGTAGCGCGCGACGTTCTCGCGAATCGAGCCGTCGATGGTCCAGCGCTTGTCGAGCTCGAACAGATATTTGTTCTCGATCGCGTCCTCATCCGCCTTCTTCGAATCCAGCAGCGGACCGAAATAGCGGATGATCTTGGTGCCCTTCTTGATCGGCTTGGTGGCGAACAGGCCGAGCCCCGTCTTGGAGCGGCCGATGCGATAGGGTTTGGTCGGCGGGATGGCAGGCATGACCGAGAGCTGATAAGTGGATGGTACAAGGCGGTCGTTCTAGGACAAATTCATGGTGCTGTCAGGTGTTTCAAGCCGTCGCGCCGATCCTTCCCCAGCTTGCGCAGGCCTAACGGCGAGTTCCTGATGTCTCCTGCCCAACAACTGACCGCCCTCTCCGCCTCACAGGTCCTGGCCTGGATCGGCACAGCACTCCTCCTCACCGGCGCGTGCGGCAGCCAGGCTACAGCCGAGACGATCGGAAGCATCTACAGTTCGGCCGCCGCCAAGGATTGCCGTACCATCAGCGGCAAGAAGGACGGTGACAGTTCGACGCAGATCTGCCCCGGCAAGAACGGGCTGATCCTGCTCGTCAACGAGGGCGATCTTCGCCAGACGGTCTCGGTGGGACGTAGTGCGCGCGCCGCCGCGAAGGAGCCCGCAGCCGAATCCTGGTTCGGTCCGTTCAATTCCGCCGGCAACACCGTCGAATGGCGCGTGGCCGACGGCAGGCCGTTCGCGATCATCCAGCGCTGGCAGATCGCCGACAATGACGACCAGGGCAAGAGCGGGCCGAAGGACAAGCCGATGCTGGTGGTGACGCGTCTACCGCCAGGGCCGGTGTGCCACGTTGCCTATGTCGATGCGACCGCCAACGCGAACGCCAATGAACTGGCGCGGCAGGCCGCCGATGAGACCGCACGGAGCTTCATCTGCAGCAAGGACGAAGTGAGGATCGTCGGCACGCGCGGCCGCGTCATCGGCCTGGCGCGACCCTAGCGCGGGCTGCGCGCACCGCGGTCCTTGATGCGATGATAGCGGGCGAGCAGCCGCTCGCCCTTGGCCGCAATTCGGCGCGCGGCTTTCACCGTGCGCGGCACCGGCTCGCCCCAGGCATGCGCCGACAGCGCGAGCCGGGTCGGCCGCCCTTCTGCGTCGACCAAGGGCGGCAGTTGTTTGCGTCCGTAGAACCGCACCGCCCAGCTGCCCTTGCGGCGCATCTCGGAGGGCGTCATCTGCGATACCGCTTTCTTGACGCCCGGTTTCAGATGCGCACCGTCGCGTTCGGCGAACGCCCGGCGTCCCGCTGCGGTCAAGCCGCCGCGCGGATCCTTCTCCTGCGCGTGCCCCCTTGTCTTGCGCGCTGTCGCTGTGGCGCGGGGGACGGCGCGTTTCGTGGCGGGTTTGGCGGACGGTTTCTTGGCAGACGATGCAGGGCGCCGCTTGGTCTTTGACGTCGCGGCGCGCTTGCGCCCGCTGGTCTTGGTGTTGGCCGCCTTGTTGGCGGCCACCCGCATATTGTCGACCAGATTGGGATAGCGCCATCCGGCGCGGCGGGCGCGCGCTTTGGCCGTCGCCTTTTCGGCGGGGGTGAGATGCGTCGAAGCCTTGCCGGCGCGCTTGCGCGGATTGGGCTTCGTCCAGGGAGCGCGTGGTGTTCGTGCCATGCCCCACCAACGCGCAATCCGCCGCCCGGTTTCCGCTGTGTCGAGCTACGCGCCCGGCGGCAGCTTCGGCACCGTGGCCCGCAGCATCGCCTCCAATAGCGATTCGGCATTGGTGCCCGGCGGTGAACGGCGCAGGATGTCGGCGAGACGGCCGTCGAGCAGCAGCATCGTGTAGCCGTGCACCAGGGACCAGGCGCGCGCGATCGCCGCAGCCTGATCGATCGTCAGCTCCTCATTGCCGACCTGGTCTCCGCTGCGTGCGGCCACCGAACCAGCAAGACCGGCGAAGGACGCCTCGGCCGCCTCGTGCAGCGAGGGACGCGAATAGTCGAGCCGCTCGGTGCGGAACATCAGTCCATACATGCCGGGATTGGCCTGCGCATAGGCGACATAGGCATGCGCCCGCGCCATCGCGCGCTCGATCGGCGTGCCCGGCCCCTCGCCCGCCGCCTTCATTGCGGCATTGAAGCGCGTGAAGCCGATCGCGGCGAGTTCACTCACCAGACCGGTGAGATCCTTGAAATGATGCGTCGGCGCCGCATGCGACACGCCGGCCTCCCGCGCCACCGCCCGCAATGTGAGCCCCGCCAGACCGTCGCGCTCCAGCACGCGCTCGGCCGCTTCGAGCAGCGCATCGCGCAGCGCGCCGTGATGATAGGGTGCGACCGCATCGCCGGCGGTGCCGGCCCCGCGGCGCGCTTTGCCGCGTGTCGTTGCTGCGGTCGGGCGTCGTGTGCGCGTCCGCCCCTGTTCCGGTTTGATCGTCATGGACTCCTTATACTCGTGATTTTGACATCGTAAAGATTGAACTTGACCAGCTCAGGAAGTCCCGCTAGCTTATCTTTACATCGTAAAGATAAGCTGAGGAAACGGCCATGACGCAGACGCCTGCCACGCCCCGGACGGACCGTAGCAACCTCGCGCCGATCCCGTTCGAATGCGATGCGCCGTTCCTCGAGATCAGCGGCGAGCTGCCGCGCGAGCTCAACGGCACGCTGTATCGCAACGGTCCGAACCCGCAATTCTCGTCGCCGGGCGCACATTGGTTCGTCGGTGACGGCATGCTGCACGCGTTCCATCTCGAAAACGGCCGCGCCTCCTATCGCAACCGCTGGGTCCGGACGCCGAAATTCGAGGCCGAGCGCCGCGCGGGACGCGCGCTGTTCGGCGGCTTCGGCCGCAAACTCCCGGACGCGCCGGCCGACGTCACGGATGGCGGCGTCGCCAACACCAACATCATCGCCCATGCCGGTCGTCTGCTTGCACTGGAGGAGGCGCATCTGCCGACCGAGATCGAGCCGGGCACCTTGGCGACATCGGGCTATCACGATTTCGGCGGCCGTCTGCGCGGCGCCTTCACCGCGCATCCGAAGACCGATCCGGTCAGCGGCGAGCTGCTGTTCTTCGGCTACAACGCCGCCGGGCCGCTGACGCCGGCATTGACCTACGGCACCGTCGACGCCTCCGGCCGGCTGACGCGCCTCAATCGCTTCGACGCCCCCTATGCCAGCATGGTGCATGATTTCGTCGTCACCGCTGATCACGTGCTGTTTCCGATCCTGCCGCTCACCGGAAGCTTGGAGCGCGCAATGTCCGGCAGGCCGCCGTATGCCTGGGAGCCCGACAAGGGCGCCTATGTCGGCGTCATGAAGCGCGGCGGCGCCGTCAAGGACATCGTCTGGTATCGCGGCGAGGCTTGTTACGTCTTTCATGTCATGAACGCCTGGGAGGACGGCCACCACATCATCGCCGACGTCATGCAGTTCGACGAGCCGCCGCTGTTTCCGCACCCCGACGGCCGGCCGACCGATCCGGCCAAGTCGCGCGCGCGGCTCTGCCGCTGGAGCTTCGACCTCGCCGGCACCAGCGAACGCTTCACACAGACCTATCTCGACGATCTCACCGGCGAATTCCCCCGCATCGACGACCGCCGCGCCGGGCTTCCGAGCCGCCACGGCTGGTACGCCTGCGCCAATCCGGACGGCCCGCTGTTCGGCGCCCTCTCCGGCCTTGCGCAGGTCGACGGCGCCGCGGGCACGCGGCGTGCGACCTACCTGCTGCCGGATGGCGACAGCCTGTCGGAGCCGGTGTTCGTGCCGCGCCGCGCCGATGCGGCGGAAGGTGACGGCTGGCTGCTCACGGTGGTGTGGCGCGCTGCGACCAACACCTCCGACCTCGCGGTCTTGAACGCCACCGACATCGCCAGCGGACCGGTGGCGCTGGTCCATCTCGGCCATCGCGTCCCCGACGGCTTTCACGGCAATTGGGTCGGCGCCTGACGACAAGTCATTGACTGTCCAACATTAACCTGCGCCGTCACGATATTTTGACACTGTCAAGATTTGGCTTGACCGGAAGCTGTGCCGCCTCTATTCATCTTGTCGGTGTAAAGATTGGCTCGGGAGCAGCCGTCAATGACGCTTTTACTCATTCTCGCGCCCTACGGCGTCTACGCCGCGTTGCTGACGATGGTCTCTGCGACCCTCAGCCTGGCTGTGGCTACCGGGCTGTGCCTGGCCGTGGTTGCGCTCGACATGATCAACGGGCGTTCCGTCAAGATCCTCGGCCTCGGCTCTGCCATCGTGTTCGCCGGCGTAGCGGCGTACCTCAATCTCATCGACCCGAGCATGAGCGTCTCCGGGGTGCGTCTTGCGGTCGACTGCGGCATTTTCGCGCTGTCGCTCGGGTCGATGCTGCTGCGCGTGCCATTCACCCTGCAATATGCGCTGGAGAAGGTCCCGCCGGAAATTGCCGCCATTCCCGGCTTTATGCGCGCAAATTACGTGATCACCGGCGCCTGGACGCTGGCGGCCCTGCTGATGATGATCGGCAATCTGATGACGCTCTACGTTCCCGGGCTGCCCTATTGGACTGGCCTCGCCATTGCTTTTGCCGCGCGCAACAGTGCACTTTACTTCACGCGTTGGTATCCTGAGTACCGTAGGACGAAGGACATGGCGGCGCAGAGTGCTGCCGTAATGTCCGGCCAAGATTCCTGACGATTCTGCCCCAGGGGGGACGTGCGTGAAAGACGTGTTTGCGAAGCTGACGGCCGACTTCCTGTCTGCCGCGGTGTTCTTCATCCTGTACATCGCAACCGACGACGTCGTGCTGGCGACAGCCGCCGCGGTCGCCGTGGCTGTGGTCCAGGTGGTCTATGCCCGCGTCAGGGGCGTCAGCCTGAGTTTCATGGCCTATGCCAGCGTCGGCCTCGTGATCGTGCTCGGCGGCGTCACGCTGCTCACCAACGATCCGCGCTTCATGTTCGCCAAACCTGCGATCGGCCATTTCGCGATCGGCCTCATCATGCTCAAGCGCGGCTGGATGCTGCGCTACGTGCCGCCGATCGTCTCCGAGACCATCCCGGAATATGTCACGGCCGCCGGCTACGCCTGGGCGGCGCTGATGTTCGCGCTCGGCCTGGGCACCGTCGCCATGGCGATGCACGGCGACATCAAGCTCTGGGTGCTCTACATCACCGTGATCGCTGGCGGCGCCAAGGTCGCGGCCTTCGCGCTGCAGTTCATCGCCTTCCGCTTTGTGGTGGCCAATCGCCTGCGCGCGGCCCGCGCCTGAGGCCTCGCGATCGTCGTATTGGGCTTACGCGCAAAGATGCGCTATAGGGGCGCCCCAAGGCACCCTCGAAGGCGGCTTCGGGGCGCGGGATGGCAACGCCAGGAGAACGATCGATGGCAGTGGACGGCAACTGGAATCTGACCTTGAACACGCCGATGGGCGAGCGCAGCGCGACCCTGAGCTTGAAGAGCTCCGGCACGACGCTGACCGGCACCCAGGCCGCGGAGGGCGATTCCGCTGAGATTTTCGATGGCACCGTGAACGGCGACGACGTCGCCTGGAAGGTCTCCATCACCAGCCCGATGCCGCTGACCCTCGACTTCAAGGGCAAGGTGGCCGGCGACACCATCTCCGGCGAGATGGGCATCGGCTTCATGGGCAGCTTCCCGTTCACTGGCGCGCGGGGCTGAACCCTATTCAGTAGCCTTGTCTGTAGCCTTGGCAAAGGCGCGCTTCGCCGTCGCGATCATGTGACGGCCTCTCGCGCGCCATGCCCACCATTCGCGCGAACATCCGCCGACCGACGGTGGGCACGCAACCGACCTGCGGCGGCGAAGCAGCAGCTCTCAAAACCAGATCTGCATCGGCAGGCCATGCGCGTCGCATGGCGGATCGCCCTCCGGCACGCAGCCGGCGCAGTCGCGGGCAGCGAGTGCCACGGCACAGGCGTCGAGCACGTCGTCCGCCTTGGCGCCGGTGCCGATGCGGGCGCGGCTGACCCACTCGTCGATGTCGTGAAAACCATCCGCAAACAACAGGTCGCGCCGCAGACTGGCGCCCTCATGCGTCTTCTTCGGCGGCAGCGGCGCGCCGTGCAGGCGCAGGAACACCATTTCGGGGTGCGCCTCGCGGATGTCGAGCTCGCGATGCCCGCGCACGAAGGCGTCGACCTCCATGATCTTGCGGCCGAGATGCCAAAGCTGGCGCGAGGCGCGCGTCTGCCCGCGCCGCGAGGCCTCGGCATTGGCCTGATCGGGATCGGTGTAGTCCTCCCACAACCAGCGCCGCGCCCCGGTGAAGACGCGGGACCTATGCGGCGCGAGCCTGTCGCGCGCGAGCAGGTCGCAGGCGCGCGCGCCGTCGTCACGCATGCCGATGGGAATATCGATGGCCGCGCGCACGAAGGGCGCCGCCAGTGCCCCCGCGACGTCAGGACGGAATTCGATCGCCCGACACTCGCCGTCGATCCGGACAGCGACCCAGCCGTTGCGGAAACCATCAAGCCCGAGAAACATGCTGTCTCGATGCAGCTCGCGCTCCGCCGGCGTGCCGATCAGGCCGGACGCCGCGGTACGATCGCGATCGGATTGAAGGTATAGACGGCCTCGCCGTGCTGGTTATAGGCGGTCCATCGGATGCGCGCGATGCCCTGCGGCTTGCTTTGCGACGGTACGAGATCGACCACCTCGCCTTCGAGATGAAGCGTATCGCCGGGCCGCACCGGCTTCAGCCAGCGCAACTCGTCGACTCCGGCACCGAACAGAGGATGCGGACCGAACGGGCGGGCTTCTGCCGCGAGCCGCATCGCGATCGCCGCGGTGTGCCATCCGGAAGCGGCCAGCCCCTTGAGAATGGTCTTCTCCGCCGCCTCCTCATCCATATGAAACGGCTGCGGATCAAATTCGGCGGCAAAGCGCTTGATGTCCTCGCGCGACACCACCGCTTCACCACTCTTGAACGTCATCCCGATCGTGAGGTCATCGAACCATTCGACCATGCGGTCCTCGCATCCGTCTCGGAGAACCTCAACCCAGGTTCAGCTCCTTGAAGAAGTCGTTGCCCTTGTCGTCGATGATGATGAAGGCCGGGAAATCCACGACCTCGATGCGCCAGATCGCTTCCATGCCGAGCTCGGGATATTCCACCACCTCGACCTTCTTGATGCAGTGCTCGGCGAGGTTCGCCGCGGCGCCGCCGATCGAGCCGAGGTAGAAGCCGCCGTGCTTCTTGCAGGCCTCGCGCACCGCCGGCGCGCGGTTGCCCTTGGCGACCATCACCATCGAGCCGCCGGCAGCCTGGAATTGATCGACGAAGGAATCCATACGGCCCGCGGTGGTCGGACCGAACGCGCCGGAGGCGTAGCCATCCGGCGTCTTGGCGGGACCGGCGTAGTAGACCGGATGGTTCTTGAAGTAGTCCGGCAGCGGCTCGCCGCGATCGAGCCGCTCGCGCAGCTTGGCATGCGCGGCGTCGCGCGCCACGATCATGGTGCCGGTCAGCGACAGCCGGGTCTTGATCGGGTTCTTCGACAACGTCGCGAGGATGTCCTTCATCGGCTGGTTGAGGTCGATATTCACGACCTCGCCGCCGAGCGCCTGCTCGACCTCCGGCAGATATTGCGCCGGATGATGCTCGAGCTCCTCGAGATAGACGCCGTCCTTGGTGATCTTGCCGAGCACCTGGCGGTCGGCCGAGCAGGATACGCCGAGGCCGATCGGCAAGCTGGCGCCATGGCGCGGCATGCGGATGACGCGGACGTCATGGCAGAAATATTTGCCGCCGAACTGGGCGCCTACGCCCAGGCTCTGCGTCATCTTGTGGATTTCCTGCTCCATCTCCAGATCGCGGAACGCATTGCCATCGGCCGATCCCTGGGTCGGCAGCGCGTCGAGATAACGCGCCGACGCCAGCTTCACCGTCTTCATGCACAATTCGGCCGAGGTGCCGCCGATCACGATCGCCAGATGATAGGGCGGGCACGCCGCCGTGCCGAGCGTCAGGACCTTCTCCTTGAGGAAGGCCAGCAGGCGATCCTTGGTGAGCACCGAGGGTGTCGCCTGAAACAGGAAGCTCTTATTGGCCGAGCCGCCGCCCTTGGCCATGAACATGAATTTGTAGGCGTCCTCGCCCTCGGCGTAGATCTCGGTCTGCGCCGGCATGTTGTTGGCGGTGTTCTTCTCCTCATACATCGACAATGGCGCGACCTGCGAGTAGCGCAGATTGCGGCGCAGATAGGCGTCGCGGGCGCCTTCGCTCAACGCCGCCTCGTCGTCACCATCGGTGATGACGTTGCAGCCCTTCTTGCCCATGATGATCGCGGTGCCGGTATCCTGGCACATCGGCAGCACGCCGCCGGCGGAGATATTGGCGTTCTTCAGGAAATCAAGCGCGACGAACTTGTCGTTCGGGCTGGCCTCCGGATCCTCCAGGATGCTGCGCAGCTGCTTCAGATGACCGGGACGCAGGAAGTGGTTGATCTCGCCGAAGGCGGCCTCGGACAAGGCCCGCAGCGCCTCGCGCGACACCACGAGCATGTCGCGGCCCAGCACCTTCTCGACCCGCACGCCCTCGCTTGTGATCTTCTTGTAGGGCGTGGTGTCCGGCCCCAGCGGAAACAACGGCGTGTGCTTGTACGGCGGAACGGGCTTGGACTGGTCGGGAAAGGCGGTGGGCGCGTTCATGGCGAGCTCGTGGGGTTCTAAAAAGGGCCGCCCAAAGCGGTCTTGACAGGTCTGATATCGACCATCTTCCAGGCGCGCAACCTATGTATCGGCATGGCGGCACCGGGGCCGAACCATGCCTACTTTGGTCTGAATTGCCGGCCGCCCTGCCCGCTCAGATCACCACGTCGGCGAAGCTGCCGATCGACACCACCGGACTGCGCGCGCCCTCCATCAGGCTCTCCTGGCGGACATCGCCCATGCGGTCGTAGCTCTGAATTTTGCCGAAATCGAGCTGGGTGCGCGCGGCGAGATCGGCGATACGGAGCTGGAACGGACGGTAGGGCCCGACCACGAATTCCTCGGCCGGCAGATTGCGGATCAGGCTCTCCTGGCTCAGCACGAAGGCGACCGCGCCGGGCCGGCCATCGGCGCGCGTGAACACGATCAGCTTCCAGAACTCGCGCGGCAACAGGATGCCGCGATAGAGCTGGTCGGTAGCGCGGAACACCGGGCCGTTGAAGATCGACAGCCGCGGCGTGTCCTTCTTCGCCTGCGCCGTCACATACATTTCGAGGTTGCCCCACAGCAGCACGCCATTGTGGCTGGCGAGGCTGCTCTGGTTGAACACCGAATGCTGCGGCGAGCAGTTGGTCAGATGGAAGGTGTCGCTGTTGGCGGCGTTGGCTTCGTCCTCGTCGGCGCCCCAGGCCGCGTCCTGGCGGCGCGTCAAATGGCCGAAGTCGAGCGGGTTGTCGGCGTAGAGCTCGGGGCCCGCTTGCGCCTCGCGCGGGATGCGGCTGTCATAGTACCATTTGTCCTTGCCGTCGCGCTTGACCTGGAATTTCGCCTTTGTGTCGAGATTGACCGCGGAGACAAAGGCGAGCCTGCGCTGGGCATTCATGATGACGCTGTAGTGGAAGTAGGTCAGCTCGATGCCGCCATTGGCGAGCTTCGCCGCCGCCGCCGCTGCGGGCGGCGCAAGCCTGGGCAATGGCGCATCGAAGCCGAGAAACTTCGCATCGAACCCCGGGCGCGGCGTCGAGAACGGCTCGGGCCGCGCCTGCTCCAGCAGATCCGAGCCAGCCGGCGCCGTGAGCACTCCCGCCGGCGCGGCGATGGTGGCGCCAGCCGCCGCGCCAAGGCTGATCGTGATGTTCAGCGGCACCGTGATCGAGACCGTGCCGGCTGGCGACGCCGCCACGGGCTCAGGCGCGGGAGGCGGCGGCGATGGCGGAGGCTCGGGCGTCACTGGCGTGCTCTCCACCGGCGGGTTGGGAGGCGGCCGAACCACCTGCCCGGCGCTGATATTGACGAACTCGTCCTTGAGCTCCTTGCCGCGCGCCACGCCAGCATTGGCGATGAACTTGACCAGACGGGAGGTGCGGATGCCTTCATTGGCGATCCATTCGACGCGAGTCTGGTCGCCGTCGGACGGCACCACCTTGTTGCTGGCGTCGAGCGCCTGACCGCTGCGGTTGGTCTTGGGCACGCCCGAATGATGCAGGGCGATGACCTCCCACTGATCGTTGAAGACCGGCGAGCCCGACGAGCCCGGCTCGGTGTCGGCTTCGTAATAGGCGTATTGATCCACCGCCGAGCCGTTCTCCGGCAGGTCGATCAGCTGGTTATCGCGCACGACGACCTGTTTCAACCCGCCGCTCGGATGCTGCACGATGTTGACCGGCTGGCCGGTGATGATCTTGCCTTCGGCGCCGATCAGCGGACAGAAGCCGAAATGATCGAGCGGCGTCCCCTTGACCGAGCTCGGGGCCACCGCGACAAGCGCGAAATCGAGCCCCTTGTCATTGAGAAAGAACACGTCGGGCGTGAAGGCGAAGGTCTCGACCGCGAGCGTCTCGTCGCCCCCGAGCTGATAGTTGAATTCGGCCCTGCTGCGCCGCGCCACGTCATCATCGGTGAACACGTGATGATTGGTGATCAGCAGCCGCGGCGTGACCAGGAAACCGGTGCCGAAGGCTTCGCCCTCCGGAAAGGTCGTGACGATCCGGCACACCGCGCGGCTCGCCCGTGCACCGCGATCGAAGAACTGCACCGCGAGGAAGTCGCGCGTCTTGCCGATCACGCGCTCCACAAAACGATCGTTGATGTCGCTCGCCGTGACCTGGCCCGGTGACGGCAGGCCCTTCAACGTCGGGGCCTCGCGCCGCAACGTCTCCTGCGCGCTCGCCGGATCCGGCGCGGCGGTAGAACTCGCCAGCTCGCTCAGCAGCCTGTTGACGTGATTGACCAGCCGCTCCTTGGATTCGACCTTGGTGTATTCGCCCTTGTTGGCAGCGGTCATCCGCCTGCGGCGCGGCTCGTTGCGCGACTTGAACCGCTTGGCCGCTTCGGCGGCGATCGCGGGCACGTAATGAAGCTTGATGGGGGGAGCGGCCATGTCGCAACTCCACTGATAAATCTATAGCTGCAAACGACCTAATAAATACCTGCAGTAGAACACGTCTGGCCGGGAGTGACAAGGCCGACGAGGCTCGCGCGGCGCGCGCCGGTCGAACCGGCGGCTCCACGCGCCATGGCGGCATCGAGCCTGGCGATCGGCTGCCCTGCACGCACGGCCGGTTTGCCACACCTGTCTGTTGGCTGCCGCAGCGATCCGCCCAAGCGCTTGCATCACCGGCCCGTGCACGCTTCAATGCCGCGGGGGTATTTGGAATGCATTCATATCATTGGGCATTTGGCCGGGCCGCTGGTTTCGCCACGTTCGTTGCGCTGAGCATGGCGCTGACGTCGCAACCGGCCCGCGCGGACCGTTGCGACGACCTCGCCAAGGAATTGAAGAACGGCATCGAGGGCATCAGGATCGGCCAGACGGCGGCCGGCACGGTTTATCTGGCGCATCCCAAAGCGCGCGAGATCACGCTCGGCTGCTCATCGAAGAATTTCAGCAACCAGTTGTTCGGCAAATCCGACCGCAAGCCGACGCCGGCCTTCGTCGAGCTGATGGCGAGCGCGGCCGCGATCGTGTTCACCTTGCCCAAGGACGACATGCAGCGCGGCGTCACCCGCTGCTACCGCCGGCTCGGGATCTTCCGCGGCGACGATGTCGCAAGCCGCTACCGGCGACTCGACATGCGTTGCGCGCGAACCAAGACGGAGTCGTCGATCACGATCACACGCAGCAAGGATCAATAGGCCTGGATACGCTGATACCGCAGCCTTTCTTTACGCGTGTCAGCGCCCCATTCACTATCGTGGCCGCCGCCCACAGTTGCAGACAATTCGAACGATCCAATTGACGAAGTTTTCGCGCCCCATGCTCACGCTTGGTCCAACACCAAGCGAGGAGCTGGACCATGTCCGTTTCGAGCGTTTCGACGTCATCACCGCCGCCCTCACCGCCGCCGGTCTCGACCGAGACGAACAAGCCGCAGACCCAACAGACGCAGAGCCAAGAGACTCAGTCCTTCAAGCCCGAGAAGACCGGCGACGAAGCCGCTGCCGAGAAGCAGGCCTCCCGTCCGCCGCTTCCGCCCGGCCAGGGCACGCGCGTCGACATTCTCGCCTGACGACCCCACTCCATCAGGCCAACTTCGTATAGCGGCGGCGCGTCAAGCGTCCGCCGCTATACGTGTGGGCGTAGCGCGCTTGGCCGTCGGGGGCCTCTTTGTTCGACACCGGCGGCCACGTTCATCCTTCGCTCGATAAAGAGCGCCGCGCGCGCCCGGCTTCACGCGTCCAGCGCCTTGTAATGGCGGAAGATGCCGTCTTCGTTGAAGGCGATGCGGCGCTCGCTGGCGAGATAGGCTGATATGTTCGGTCGCGCCGCGACGCGGTCATGCAGCGCGACCAGGCCCGGGATGGAGCGCTCGAAGGCTGCCATCCGATTTGGGAACGCATAGCGCAGGCCGGCGATGATCTGGAACAGCGACAGGTCGACATAGGTTAGGCGACGACCGGTGACGTAGGCGCCACCGCTGTTGGCCAGGATCTGCTCGAAATAGCCGAGGAATTTCGGCACCCGCTCGTTCCAGAACTCGGCGGTGCGCTTCTTGGCCGGCGCGCGCTGGTCCTCGTAGTACAAGGTGGGTCCGAGCGGGTGATGGGTGTCGTGGATCTCGACGACGAAATCGGTCACCGTCAGCTGCAGCTGGTGCACCCAGAGCTGCCCTGCTTCGGCTTTCGGCGCAAGACCATGGCGGTTGCCAAGGAACAACAGGATGTTGGCGGTCTGGCCGATGACGCGGCGGCCGGCCTTGAGGAACGGCGGCGCGAAGGGCGGCGTGTCGCTGTCCGCCTGCAGCATCGTCGTCATCGCGGCGATGCCCTCCTCGCGCGCGACGTCGCGATAGGCTGCGCCGGCCTCCTCCAGCGCGAGCCGCACATATTCGCCGCGGCCCTGGATCATCGGCCAGTAATACAGCTCGTAGCGCATGGGCCATCCTCGATCTGATGCGCCCATACGTGTTGCGACGGAGAGGACGCGGGTTGTTAGTTCGCCGCAAAGCAGTATAGCAGCCCGTCGCCGCCGGTGCTCTTGAGATCGGCCTGGGAACAGCCGCCATCGGGGCCGCGCGAGGGATGCGACGCGTTCCAGGACTTCGACGGCTCGTCGTCGCGCAGCCCGATGCGATCGGAATGGCCGACCATGGCCGCACCGGTTGTCGCGCTGGTCCAGTTGCGGCAGGTACGGTCCTCGCCGGGGGCGAAGGCGGTTCCATCGGCCTGAGAGCCGGTCAGCACATCGTGGCGGTTCGGCGTATCGCCGCGGCCGTTGATGACCTCGCCTTTCTCGCTCAGCGCAGTCTGCTTGGTGAGATTGTTCGACCCGCTGTGCAGCTCGGCGACGTCCTTGGCGATGACGACGCCCTTGGCGTTCTGCCACGGGCCTTTGCCGATGCGGTCGCGCGCGTTCACCGCCGGCTGGCCGTCGGCGGCCTGCGTCGACAGATAAGCGCGCCAGGTCTTGGCACCGGCACCCGCGACCTGCGCCAGGGTCTGGCAGTGCCTGTCGGCACCAGCAAGGCCGCCGAGATTGCCGCCTTGGCCGGGGCCGTTGCTGGTGAGGAAGAAGCTCATGTCCGCGCCGTCAGCCGACGCAGTCGCGATCAGGCCGGGTGCGACGGCGAGCAGCGCGCTGCCGATCAGGATGCTGCGGATCGATCTCATGGTGTCCTCCCTGGTGGACGTGATGCCGGCGCATCGCTTGGGCGCGATGTCGTTCGCGTCTTCAGGAACCCATGACACGCTGGAATATTCCGCGCCGGGCGCACACGCAAAAGCGCCGCGGATGGCTCCGCGGCGCTTGATGATGATCGTCCGACCTTTCGGCTCAGCTGACCTGCTGGATCGCCGACAGCTGCCAGTCGGCGCCGGGATGGCGCAGGAAGGTCCAGATCTCCGTGACCTCCTGCGGCTGGTCGGAGCCCTCGACCACGCGGCCCGAGGCGCGCTCGGTGGTCTTGTCGGCCAGGGTGAAGCGCATCGCGACCGTCGCATAGTCGGCGCCGTTCTCGCGCCAGGCCTCGGCGAGGTCGCCCTGCAACAGCTTGACGCCAGAGACCTTGTTGACCACGCCGCGGGCCTGGTTCTGCTCGAGATCACGCTCGAAATACGAGGCCATCTCGGGCGTCGACAACAGCCGCAGGCGGCCGACATCTTCATTCGACCAAGCCTGCTGGATCTCGCCGAGCAGGCGCTCGAACGCCTCATAGTCGGCCGGCTGGATCTGCAGCGGCGGCTGGTTGCTGCCACCGCCGAAGCCACCGAAGCCGCCGAGACCGCTGCCAAGCCCGCTCAGGCCTGACCGGAAGCTCTGCTGTCCGTCGGCCGGCGACGGGCCAGCGGCGTAAGCCGGCTGGTTACGGCGCTGCCACCAGGCCATCGCCATCCGCACCAGGAACACCACCAGCACGATCTGCAGGATCAGGCCGAGGATCGAGGCGAAGCCGCCGAGCCCCGAGAACAGGCCGCCGCCGAACAGCATGCCGAACAGGCCGGCGCCGAGGAAGCCCGCGGCGAGACCGCCGAGCATGCCGCCGAATCGACCGCCGAACAGGCCGCCACGCGCGGGCGCAGCCGTGTTGAAGCCGCCCGGCTGACCCGGCTGGGTGATGGTGCGATTGAATTGTGACGCCGATCCGGGCGCCGTCGTGGTCGGAGGCGGCGCGGAAAAGGTACGCGTGCCGCGGGAGCCCGAGCTGGAGCCGCCGCCGATCCGGGCGTCAGCTGCCGAGACGGCGAGCACCGTCGGCAGCGCGATTGAAAGGGCCACGGCCATCGCCTTGAGGAGGCCGCTTTTGCGCTGCATGAAGCTCATCTTTGTTTCCCATGACTCCCCGGAATGGGGATGCCCGTAAGATGGGCACTGCGGGCCAAAAAGAAAGGCGGCACGAGGCCGCGCGGCTGCGGCGCTGGGTCGCGGCTTGAATGCCCTCGACCGCCTTGTCCGACCCTTCCCCTAACCTATTGCGGCGCCATCGTTTCCTTCACCGCCGCGACCAGTTGGCTGAGCGTGAAGGGCTTCGGCAGGAACGCGAATTGCTGGTTCTCCGGCAGGCTCTTCTCGAACGCGTCCTCGGCATAGCCCGAGACGAAGATGATCTTGATGTCGGGATTCTTCTCACGCATCACCTTCAGCAGCGTCGGCCCATCCATCTCCGGCATCACCACGTCGGACACCACGAGATCGAGCGCGCCGTTGCATTCCTCCAGCGCCTCCATCGCCTCGATGCCATTGGAGGCCTCGATGACGCTGTAGCCGCGCGAGCGCAGGCCGCGCGCATTCAGCGCCCTCAGGCCCTCCTCGTCCTCGACCAGCAGGATCGTGCCCTGCCCGGTCAGATCGGTCCGCGGCTTCGGCGCCTCGGCGGCAGGCGCTTCCTTGGCGGCGCCATTGCTGGCCTGCGGCTCGGCCGGGACCTCCGCCACCACGTGATGGCGCGGCAGGAAGATCTGGAACGTGGTGCCCTTGCCGACCTCGCTGTCGACATAGATGAAGCCGCCGGTCTGCTTGATGATGCCGTAGACGGTCGACAGGCCGAGGCCGGTTCCCTTGCCGACCTCCTTGGTCGAGAAGAACGGCTCGAAGATCTTCTCGCGGATCTCGGCCGGAATGCCGGTGCCGGTATCGCTGATCTCGATGCGGACATAGTCGGCGACCGGCATGCCTTTATAGGCGCCCTGCGCCGCCTCGTCCGCCGACACATTGGCGGTGCGAACCGAGAGCTTGCCGCCGTCCGGCATGGCGTCGCGGGCATTGACCGCGAGGTTCACGACCACCTGCTCGAACTGCGAGACGTCGACCTTGACCGGCCACAGATCGCGGCCATGCACCAGGTCGAGCTTGACCTTCTCGCCGATCAGCCGGCGCAACAGCATCGTCAGATCGGACAGCGCGTCACCGAGATCCAGCACCTGCGGCCGCAAGGTCTGGCGGCGGGAGAAAGCGAGCAACTGCCGCACCAGGGTGGCGGCGCGGGTCGCATTCTGCTTGATCTGCATAATGTCCTGGAACGACGGGTCGGTCGGCTTATGCGCGTTCAGCAGGAAATCGTTGGCCATCATGATGGCCGAGAGCACGTTGTTGAAGTCGTGGGCGATGCCGCCGGCGAGCTGGCCGACCATCTCCATCTTCTGCGACTGGTTGATCTGGTTCTCCAGCGCGCGGCGCTCGGTGGTCTCGAGCATGTAGACGATCGCGGCTTCGGTCTCGCGCTCGTCCTCCTCGACGGCGGTGACGAAGAACTGGCCGAACCGCTCCTTGGCGCCGTCCAGCATCACCTCGACCGGCGGAATGTCGGCCTGCCCTTCCGCCGCCTGATTGATCGCGGCGATCAACAGGTGCCGGTCGCGCTGGCTGACGGTGCGGAAGATCGACTTCGCCGCCGCCGCATCGCCGCTGACGCTCTGCGCCAGCTTGGCGTAGCGCGCATTGGCCCTGACGACCGCGCCGCCGCGGTCGACGGTCGCGATGGCCATCGGCGTGTGGTCGAAGAAGCGCATGAAGCGCACCTCGGCGGCGCGCTCCGGATCGGAACGCTCGTCGCGGGCGCGGCTGATGACCAGGGTGCGCGAGGCACCCGGCTTGCCGTCGGCGCCGAAGGCGAGCTTGTGATAAAGCCGCGCCGGCATGGTTTTGCCGCTGCGCATCTTCAGGTCGATGTCGAATACCTCGGTCCGAACCTCGCCCGGCACCGCCACGATCGATGTCAGCAATGACGCGCCGTCACCGGAGACCACGTCCGACAGCTTCAGGCCTCCCGACGCGATCTCGGCAAGGTCGTAATCCAGCCAGTTGGCAAGGGTCGCGTTGACATAGACGAGGCTGCCCTCCGGACTGACGGAGAAGAAGCCGCAGGGCGCATGGTCGAGATATTCGATCGCATGCTGCAGCTCCTGGAAGACGTCCTCCTGGCGCTCGCGATCCCGGGTGATGTCGGCGATCGACCACACCGCATATCGCGCATAGCGCTTGGTCTGGCTCAGCGGCCGGACGCGCATCCGCAGCCAGCGGGCCTGGCCGCCCTCTGCAGCGGTGATGCGCACCTCTTCCTGCTGCCGCTTGCCCTCGCGCGCGGCCTTGAGCAGGCGGAACACGGCCTCGGAGACGTCGGGATTGCCGATGAACACGCGCTCGACCGGACGCGCCTCCTGCGCGCTCGCCGCCCCTGTCATGGCGAGATAGGCGGCGTTGGCATAGACCACGTGGCCGCGCGGATCGGTGACCGCCAGCCCGTCAAAGGCGTGGTCGGCGATCGCGCCCATCACCGGATCGTCGGTCGTCTTGTCGGCGAAGCGGACGATCCCCGCGGCGAAAGCGAACAGATTGAACAGGCCCACGGTGGCCAGCAGCGACAGCAGGCCTAGAATATAGGGCTGCGCCTGGGCGCGGCCGATCGTCATCAGCGCGATCGCCACGGCGACCAGGCCGAACGCGACGAGCAGGATCAAGAGAATGCTGCCGCTGCGGCGCGGCCGCTCCGGCAGGTTCACCTGGTCCTGTAACGCATCGTTGTCTGGTTCGGCGCTCATGGCAAAAGGACGCGACCTGTCGGCTGGGAGCCTCGGTCGATCCGGGCGGCCCCCGCTTCCACCTGCCTGAATCGACGGGTCAAGCGCAAGCCCGTCAAGCCGATATTCCATGATTTATCCGTATTTTGCGGCTGGATCTCGAACCGAATCGACGGTCATCGCGGATGCCCCGAGAGAGTGCGCCGCAGTCCCATCACATAGCTGATGATCTCCGCGACCGCGTGATAATGTTCCACCGGGATCTCGGCATCGATCTCAACGGTGGCATACAGCGCGCGCGCCAGCGGAACATTCTCGACGATCGGGATGTCGTGCGCCTTGGCGATCTCCCGGATCTTGAAGGCGATATTGTCGACGCCCTTGGCGACGCAGACCGGCGCCGACATGCCGCGCTCATAGGCCAGTGCGACTGAATAGTGGGTCGGGTTGGTGATGATCACGGAGGCCTTGGGAACCGCCGCCATCATGCGCTTCTTCATGCGCTGCTGGCGAATCTGGCGGATGCGCCCCTTGACGTGCGGATCGCCTTCCGACTGCTTGAACTCCTCCTTCATCTCCTGCACCGACATCTTCTGGCGCTCGTACCATTGCCGGTACTGGAACAGGTAGTCGCCGATCGCGACCAGCGCGAGCAGCGCGACCACCGAGCCCATCAGATGCTTGGTCAGCGAGATGGTGACGCCGAGCAATTCGCTGACGTCCATATGCAGCAGCGATTCGAGGCGCAGCCGCTCCGGCCACAGGATCATGACCATGACCGTGCCGAGCAGGACGAGCTTGAAGATGCCTTTGGCGAAATTGGCCGCGGCCTGCTTGCCGAACAGCCGCTTGGCCCCGGCCAGCGGCGAGATCTTGCCGAAGTTCGGCTTCAGCGGCTCGCCGGACCAGACCAGGCGATGCTGCATCATGTTGCCCGCGATCGCCGCCAGCATCACCATCAGGATCGGCACGCCGATGGCCGCGATCACAGCGAAGGACAGGCTGCGCGCCAGCGCCAGCAGGCCCGCACCGTCGGTATGGATCATCCATGAATTGGCGATGAGGTTGCGCATCGGCACCAGCACCGCGGTGCCGATCGAGCCGGAGAAGGTCGACATCACCAAGGTCGCGGCGGCGATCACGAACCAGGTGTTCAGCTCCTGGCTCTTGACGACATCGCCGCGCTCGAGCGCCTGGTCGAGGCGTTTTTGCGTCGGGTCTTCTGTTTTGTCCTCGGAATCGTCCTCATCGGCCATCGGTCAGGCACTCCTCACCGCGGCATCATCTCGTGAATGACGCCTTCGAAATAGCCGAGAAACGTGCCCATCATCGCGGCCAGAACCAGACCGAAGATGAGGAATCCGATCAGAATCGAGAGCGGCGCGCCGACGAAATAGACCTGCATCTGCGGCATCAGCCGCGCCAGCACCCCGAGCCCGATATTGAAGACGAGGCCGAACACCAGGAACGGCGCCGACAGTTGCAGCCCGATCTTGAAGGCGGCGGCGAACGCCCGGGTCGCCAGCGAGGCGACGTCGCCGCTCGGGATGACCTCCCCCGGCGCGAAGATCTTGTAGCTGTCGCTGAGCGCCGCGATCACCAGATGATGGCTGTCGGTCGAGAACAGCAGCGTCACGCCCAGCATGGTGAGGAAGTTGCCGATCAGCACGCCCTGCTGACCCTGTGTCGGATCGACCGCGGTGACGAAGCCCAGCCCCATCTGCTGCGCGATCACGGAGCCGGCGACCTGCAGCGCCGACAGCGTCACCCGCGCGGTCGCGCCGAGCACGATCCCGATCACGATCTCGTGCACCATCATCACCAGCAGCGGTGACAGGGCCTGCAGGTCGACCTGATAGGCTTGGCGATGCAGCGGCAGCACGATCATCGTGAGCAGCAGCGCGGTCGCCAGCTTGATGCGGACCGGGATATTGACCTCGCCCAGCCCCGGCAGGAGCATCACCATCGCGCCGATGCGCGCGAAGGCGAGCATGAACACGGCCGCCAGGGTCGGAAGAAACGAGATGTCGATACGCATCGTCGGCCGCCCCGGCCCGGACCGCCGCAGGCTGCTGCAGCTCGCCGGTCTGCGAAGAAATCGCCTGCGACGAGGCGACCAGAGAGGCGCCGAGCACAACGGCCGCTCGCGCCCGATCGAAAGCAGCAGCGCCCCCCGCGCCGCGCGTCACGACCGGTCGCAGCGCCCTTGCAAGGGACAGCTCTGCCGCGCCGCACATTGCCTCATCCGCCGATGATTCGCGACGAGATCCGCATCATGTGCGAATGCAGCGCATCGGCCATGAACGGCAGGGCCAGCAGCAGCGTCACGAAGATCGCGATGATCTTCGGCACGAACACCAGCGTCTGCTCCTGGATCTGCGTCAGCGCCTGGAACAGCGACACGACCACGCCCACCACGAGTCCGACCACCATCAGCGGCGACGACACCAGCACGATGGTCCAGATCGCATCGCGCGCCACGTCGAGCGTTTCAGCCCCGGTCATGTCCCAACCGCCCCTCATCGTCAGCGGGCGCTTTGGCGCCCTCGGATTGCGTGGGGCTCCGGCACATCCGGCCCCTCCGTGTCATGTCAACTGATAGAACGTGACGCGCCCCCTCGCGCGCCATCGGCCTGCACGATCCGAGCGAGCTCAGATCGTCATCTTCATCACGTCTTCATAGGCCTGGATCACGCGGTCGCGCACCGAGACCAGGGTCGACACCGCGACGTCGGTCTCGGCGACCGCCGTGACGACATCCATCACATTCGCCTTGCCCGCCGCCATCGCGACGGCCTGGCTGTCGGACTTGCGGCCGGTTTCCATGACGCTGCCGATCGCATCCTTCAGCACCGCGCTGAACGACGGACCGCCCTTGTCGGTGCCATTGCCATTGCCCAGCACATCGCGCACGCGTGCAAGGCTGCCGAAGGCATTGCTCGAACCGCCGGTGTCCAGCACGCGGGCGGAATTTGCATAGGCGTTCGCTGCGGAAATTGGGGAGGCCATGACGTTCGTTCCTATCCTAGGTCTTGAGAATGTCGAGCGTGCGTTGGATCATCCGGCGCGTGGCACCGATGATGTTCAAATTCGCTTCGTAGGACCGCTGTGCGTCGCGCATGTCGGTCATTTCAACGAGCGGATTGACGTTCGGGTACTTGACATTGCCGGACGCATCCGCGGCCGGGTTACTCGGATCGTATTTGACGCGGAACGAAGACTGATCAGGGACGACTTTGCCAAGAGTGACCACCTTGGCATCCAGCGCCCGGTCGAGCGCCGAAGAGAATGTCGGGACCTTGCGGCGATACGGGTCGCCACCGGCTTTGGCGGCTGTCGAATCGGCATTGGCGATGTTCTCGGAAATCACGCGCATCCTCCCCGCCTGCGCGCGCAGGCCGGAGGTTGCGATGCTCATCGAGCGTACAAAGTCGCTGGTATCATTGGCCATGCGAGTCGGTCTCCATCCTCAATCGGGCTCAGCCCTTGCCGATCGCCGTCTTCAGCAGACGCAGGCTCTTGCCGTAGAGCGAGGTCGCAGCGGCATAGTCCATCTGGTTGGCGGAGACCTTCAGCATCTCCTCTTCGAGGCTGACCGCATTGCCGGCCGGCCGCGTCAGGAATCCGACCTTGCGGTTCTGGTCGAAGCTCGCGCTCTCGCCCGACGCCGGCGCGATATGCGCCGTGCTGGTGCGCGCCAGCGAGAGCGGCGCGAAGCCGCCGACGGCCTGCCCGGTTGCATCGAATTTCGGTTCAACCAGGTCCTTCGGCTTGAAGTTCGGCGTATCGGAATTCGACACGTTCTCGGCCAGCACGCGCTGGCGCTCCTGGTGCCATTGCATCTTGGTACGCAACGCCGACAGCACGGGCAGATCGTTGATGGACATGGCGCTGCTCAGTTCTGTCCGACTATCGGACGGATTCGGTAGGTAGAAATTGCCGTGCATATGGTTAACGAACAGTTAAAAAGCGGTGCGCTGCACCCCGGGAGAAACCCGGGTTTTTGACGCTTTCTTAGGAATCTGCAGGGCTCGCCGCCGAGCTATGCATCAAATCGGGACGGCAGCCCCGGCCAAGAAGTCGTTTTGGCCCCGCCGATTCATGGGCTATTAAGATGTCGGGCGGCAGTTCCTGCCGTCATGCGTTAACAGGTGGTTCCGGTTCTGAAGCTCCGTTCGCTGCCGGCGATGCGTTGGACAGACGAGAGACTTCGAAAGGACGCGGTATTTGCCGGGGACAGAGATGCAGGCGCTGACGTTCTTTTTTGCATTCGTAGCCGTGCTGGCGCTGATCGGCCTGGCCGCTTGGCTGGTTCGTCGATTCGCCGGGAATCGCCTGGGAACCAACCCGAATCGCGGCCGGATGCCCCGTCTCGCCGTGATCGACGCCGCCGCTGTGGATGGCCGCCGCCGCCTGGTGCTGGTGCGCCGTGATAACATAGAGCATCTTCTGATGATCGGCGGACCGACCGACATCGTGGTCGAATCGAACATTGTGCGTGCGATGCCGGCGCGGGAGCAGCTGCCGCAGCGCCCTGGCCTCAGCGCCGAGCCGCAGGCCGCGCGGATCGCTCCGCTCCCGGAGCCCGCTCCATGGCCCGATGCTGAGCCGAAGAGCGAGCCGGTCGAGTTGCCCGAGCCGCAGATGCCGGAGCTGCCGCCGCGCCCGGCCCGGCCATCCTTCATCGACGAGGTCCGCCGCACCGCCCCGGCCGCGGCCGAACGGCGCGAGCCGGCGGCGTTTGCGCCGGAGCCGCCGCCACTCGCCCGTCGCGGCGAGCCGCGGGCGGAGCCACGCCCTGAGCCGCGTTCGGAGGAGACGCGCGTTGAGCCGCGTCCCGAGCGTCTGCCGCGCAGTGAGGCGCCGCGTGAGCCGTTGATCCCGCGTCCGCTGCGGCCGGCCGAGTCGCCGCAGCAGAGCGAGGCAGCACGTCAGCCGGAGGCACCGGCGAAGCTACCGCCGCTTCGGCGTCCGATGCGGCCCGAGCCGCCCGCAGCGCCGCCGGCCCCGGCTCCCGCCCCGGTCGCCCAGATGCCCGCCGCGCCTCCGCCGCCCCCGCCAGCGCCGCCACCGTCGCAGCAGAGCGCCGAAGCCAACCTCGCGGAGATGGCACAACGTCTCGAGGCCGCTTTGCGGCGTCCCTCCGCCGATGCGCCGGCCGAAGGCACGCCGATGCGCCAGGCGGCGCGCGCCGAGCCGGCGCCGACACCGCCGGCCAAGACGAGCTTTGAGAATCTGGAAGACGAGATGGCCTCGCTGCTCGGCCGTCCGAAGTCGTCTCAGTGAGAGGCGGCTTCGCCCCGCGTAGAGTTCTTTTCATTGCAGTCCTGATGGCCGCCGGCGCACTGGCGGGGAGCGCGGCTGCGCAGGACATCAGCATCAATCTTGGGCCGGGCAATGGCGGCGTGACCGAACGCGCGGTCCAGCTGATCGCGCTGCTCACGGTCCTGTCGATCGCACCGTCGATCCTGATCATGATGACGTCGTTCACGCGCATCGTCGTGGTGCTATCGCTGCTGCGCACCGCGATGGGGACCGCGACGGCGCCGCCGAACGCGGTGATCATCGCGCTTGCGATGTTCCTGACCGCCTTCGTCATGGGACCGGTGCTGCAGAAATCCTATGACGACGGCGTCCGACCGCTGATCGAGAACCAGATCGGCGTCGAGGACGCGCTGCAGCGCGCCTCGGTGCCGCTGCGCGGCTTCATGCAGAAGAACGTGCGCGAGAAGGACCTCAAGCTGTTCATGGATCTCTCGGGCGAGGCGCCGCCGGCGACGCCCGACGAGCTGTCGCTGCGCATCCTGGTGCCCGCCTTCATGATCTCGGAGCTCAAACGCGCCTTCGAGATCGGCTTCCTGTTATTCCTGCCGTTCCTGATCATCGACCTCGTGGTCGCCTCCGTGCTGATGTCGATGGGCATGATGATGCTGCCGCCGGTGGTGGTGTCACTGCCGTTCAAGCTGATCTTCTTCGTGCTGGTGGACGGCTGGTCGCTGGTGGCCGGGAGCCTGGTGCAGAGCTACGGCGGGTAGACCGCGGCGCGCCGCTATCGTCGCCCCCCAGGATCGCGTAGCCTATCCCGACACCTCCGGGAGGCCTACATGCGCGTTCTCGTCAATGGCGTCAGGCTGTACTTCGACGTCGAGGGGGCCGCGCTCGTCCCCGACGGTCCGGCGATGCGGCAGAAGCCGACGGTGCTGCTGCTGCATGGCGGCCCCGGATTCGACCACACCAGCTACAAGCCCGCCTACTCCGCGCTCACCGACATTGCCCAACTCGTCTATCTCGACCACCGCGGCAACGGCCGCAGCGAGGACGGGCCGCAGGAGCTCTGGACACTCTCCCAATGGGGCGACGACGTCAAAGCGTTCTGCGACATCGTCGGCATCGTCGATCCGATCGTGCTCGGCGTCTCGTTCGGCGGCTTCGTCGCGATGTCCTATGCGACCCGGCATCCGGAGCACCCGGCCAAGCTGATCCTGATCTCGACCGAGGCCAAGGGCCAGTCCTACCTCGAACAGCGCGTGGCGCTGTTCGAGAGTTTGGGCGGACCGGAGGTCGGCGCGCTGGCGCGGCGCCGCTTCCTCGAAACGGGCGGACACAAGGATCAGGCGTCGGTCGAGGCGTGGCAGCGCCTCGCGCTGCCGCTTTACACCCGCAAGGGGCACGATCCCGACATGATGGCCCGCGCCCTGCGCCGGCCCGCGGTGCTGCAATGGTTCACCCGGCCGGGCGGCGAGGTGACGTCGTTCGACCTCGTGCCCGATCTTCATCGCATCAGCTGCCCGACGCTGGTGATGGGCGGGGAGGACGATCCGATGACGCCGATCGCGTGCCAGGTCGACATCGCCGCCGCGCTGCGTCCCGACCTCGTGCGCTTCGAACGCTTCGCCGATTGCGGACATGGCGTCGTGTCCGATCAGCCGGAGCGCGCATTCGCCGTGATCCGCGACTTCATCCTTGGCACTCACGGCTGAGCGGCTCCGGTCGAGACCGACGCGCCGCGCCTCCATTTCTGCGTCACAATTTCTGCATCACAACCACCCGCGGTCAGCACGCCTTCATTGAATCAGCAGCGCGTCGCATCGCTGAGCGTGAAAGCTCGGCATTCCCCCCACAAAAGAAAAAGTCTCCGGACTGGGAGGCCGGAGACGAAGGTGAGTGGTTCGGAAAGATGATGCGAAGACACTAGGGCGTGGACTCATAAACCCTGGTCCAGAGGCGGGT